>DJYI01000012.1 GCA_002448475.1 Verrucomicrobia bacterium UBA6982 | reverse complement strand
TGACAAAGTTTGGTCACACCCCCGAGAAAGGCCGGGCGACGCCGAGGGCGGGTTCCTTCGTCGGACGAGTGTCTTTGTCGATGCGTAAATCAGTTCCCAAACGATGCGGTTTGAGGAGCTGGATGGTCTATCCTCGCCTTCGTCCGGGCGGCATGTCGCCACCCTGGGCCGTCTGGAGTCAAAACTCACCATGAAACCGTTTCCGACCCGCTTTCTTTTCGCCGTCGCGGCGCTGGGCGCGACGCTCCCGGTTCCGGCCGAGGTCCCCGACTGGTCCGGGTATTCGAAGAGCGTGAAAATCACGTTTCCCGGACATGCCGGCTCCCAGGAGCTTCAGAACTTCCCGGTTCTCGTGCGCGTGAGCGCAGAGAACGGGTTCAATCTCTCCAAGTTCAAGCTTTCCGGCGGCGGGGATCTGCGCTTCTCCGACGCCGACGGCAACCTCCTGGCGCACGAGATCGACACGTGGACCCCCGGCGGCGAGTCCCTCGTCTGGGTCAAGGTGCCGCGACTTTCGTCGGAAACGGAGATCTTCGCCCACTACGGCAACGCGACGCCGGCCGCCGCGCCCGCCTCGTCCGGAGTCTGGAGCGAAGGGTATGCCGGCGTCTGGCACATGAACGCCGCCACCGGCGAGACGACGCAGGAGGATTCGACGGCGAACGGGAAAGACGCCACCGTTCCCGCCGCCGTCGCAGACGGCGTCGCTGCGGGCGTTTCCGGCGTCGTAGGCTCGGCGGCGGCGTTTGACATGCGCTCCGACCACAAGGGCGGATACGCCGTCCCGGACACGTCGCAGACGTTTTACGGACAAACGGCCATGACATGGGAAGTCTGGTCGAAGCAATCCGCGTATCCCACATACAACGGATACATTTTCTCGATGCAGGACACCAGCAGCAGTACATCCCCCTATATCATTTATTCTTATGCCAACACCGGCCGCCCTGTCGCCTATCCCCGGCTCGAAGGGGCGTCGGCCGCCATTACGTACTGGCCCGGAGACGCGCTGGTTCCGCCACTCGACCAGTGGAACCACATCGTCTGGCGCTATGACGGCGAAGCGGGCGCCAAGGCCGTCGTCCTCAACGGCAACACGTCCGGAAAATACTCCGGGACGGCCGACAAGGGAACCATCCTGTCCATTTCCGGCTACGGAAACCTGATCGTAGGCAACTTCACCGGCTCCGGCAACGGCAACGCCTTCCCCGGCTCGCTCGACGAAATCCGGATCTCGTCGGTCGCGCGTTCGGACGACTGGATCACGGCGACGTACGCGACGGTACGCGACTCGTCGTTCGCTTCGTACGAAGCGATCGCGAAGGGCGGAAACGACTGGACCAAATACGCGAAGAAGTTCCGGATTTCGTTTCCCGGCGTCGGTTCCGGCGTCACGCTGACGAACTTCCCCGTGCTGGTGAAGCTTTCGGCCTCGTCGCCGAGCGGGTTCCGCTATGCGGACTGCGCCAAAGCGGACGGCGGAGACCTGCGGTTCGCAGATTCGGAAGGAAACGCGCTCGACAGCGAAGTGGAAACGTGGAACGACGGGAACGGCGAGTCGTTCGTCTGGGTGAAGGTTCCGACGCTCACATCCTCGACCAAAATCACGGGCTACTACGGCTGGGCCGAAGCGCCGGCGGCGGATGATTCAGCCGTATGGAGCGAAGGATTCCTGGCCGTATGGCACATGAACGCCACGGCCGACAGGACGACGCAGCCGGACTCGACTTCCGCCCGTCGAGACCTTGTCCTTGCGGGAGAAGTCTCCGGCGTCGCTCGTGGCATTGAGGGCGTGGCGGGCAAGGCCGCCGCGTTCAATGCCGGCGATACGCACAAGGGAGCCTATTCCTACGCGAATTCCGATGGTGCGCTGACCGGGGTTGCGAACATCACCGTGGAAGCCTGGACAAAGACCACCGGCGCCCCGTCCTACAACAACGGCTATCTCCTTTTCTGCGGCCGCGACTCTTCTGCAACGGCATACCAGATATACCAAAAGAAGGACACGTTCACGCTCACAACAGACTACTATATCGACAAGGACGGAACGGCAACCTATTGTTGGGGCGGCAGCGCTGCGCTTGACGGAAACGCCTGGGATCACGTCGCCTTCCGGTATGACGGGATGAACGGAAAATCGTCCGTGGTTTTGAATGGTGTTGCCGCCACCCGGAGCTCGCCGGGAGCATACGGCCTGATGGCCGGCTCGGGCGCGTTTTACCTCGGAAACCGGGACAACTCCCGTGCCTACGCCTTCCCCGGGTCCATCGACGAGGTTCGCATCTCGAACGTGGCGCGCTCGGACGCCTGGCTCGCCGCCACGCGGGCGACCATTGCGGACAATGCGGCGTTTACGACATACGGCGCCGCAAGCGACAACTCGCAGGGCACGGTCGTGTTCTTCCGGTAACGCCGATTCATGAAGACGGAAAGGAACATTCCCGCCCCGGCGGAGCAGCCGGAGTCCGGCGCGCCCGTCCAGGGCCGCCCGTTCGTCGATCTTGCCGCCAGGCCGGTCGTCCTCGCCGAGACTCGTCCCATTCCCGGCCACGAGCCGAGCCTCCTGCCGCTCGGCGACTGGACGCTCGTCTGGAACGACGAGTTCGACGGCACGGAGCTGGACCGAACCAAATGGATCTTCCGCGAGTGGTTCTGGCGCCGCAAGATGAAGGGCTTCACCGACAGGGCGGCCTCCATCGACGGGAACGGCAACCTCCGGCTTTCGCTCTTCCTCGACGACGACGGCGGCCTCAAGACGTCGCAGCTCCAGACGGGGCCCAACTACCACGACGCCCCGCGCGCGATGGAGCCGAACCCATGGGGACAGGCCCCGCTCTGGGATGTCGGCGAGCAGCCAACCCCGACGTTCATGCACCGGTTCGGCTACTACGAGTGCCGCTGCCTCCTGCCGAAGCTTCCGGGCTGGTGGGCCGCCTTCTGGCTCCAGTCGCCCTCCATCGGCATGTCGCCCGACCCGCGCTGGAGCGGCGTCGAGGTGGACGTCATGGAGAACTTCACGCGCGACGGCCGCTGCACGGCCGGCTCGATTTACGGCGGCTACGGCAAGGGCTACACCGACGCCGAGGACCGCTGCGACTTCGCCGTCGATCCCGAAGCCTGGCACCGCTTCGGCCTCCTCTGGACGCCTCGCGAATACGTTTACTACTGCGACGGTCGCGAGGTCACGCGCACGGACAAGGTGGTCTCGCAGGTCGAGGAGTTCGTCCTGATCACCGCCGAAGTGCAGGGCTGGCGCCTCGGAAACATGGACCGCCACAGCCCCAGGACCGCCGCCGCCGTCCTGAACGCCGACGGCACGCTCAAGGCGGACGACGCCTTCCTCGTTGACTACGTCCGCGTCTTCGACCCCGCAAAAGGATGGTTGTCGTAGAGCCATGAGACGCGGATTCCCGAATTCCCGGATCGCCGGACTCTTCGCGGTCCTCGCCGCAGTTCACGCCGCCGCCTGGGAGCGCGGGCTTCCAGCCCGCGAAATGGGAGACGCGGCGTCTCGCCGCGCCACGCCTGGGAGCGCGGGCTTCCAGCCCGCGAATACGGCATTGCCGGAGGCCGCACCACCCAGCGCCGCCGCCTGGGAGCGCGGGCTTCCAGCCCGCGAAGTAAAAGACGCGGCGTCTCGCCGCGCCACGCCTGGGAGCGCGGGCTTCCAGCCCGCAAATACGGCGCGGCCACAGGCAAACCGCATTCCCCTCGATTTCGGCGCGGCACGGGCCGAAGCGGGCGGCATCGTTCGGACGCTGCCGCAAGAGGCCGACACCCCCGATCCGCCCGGCCTCCTTGTCGCCACCGACGGCTCCCGCGATTGGTCCGGCGCGGAAGTTCCCTTCGCGGGAGGACCGGCCGATCTGTCCGGCGCGGGCCTCCTCAGGGTGACGGTGAGCAACGCCTGCGACGAAACCTTCCGCGTCCACGCGACGCTCGTCACCGGCGCATGGCAGGGGCGCAACCCCTCGTATCACGCGACGCTGCGCCCGCACGAGACGCGCGAAATACCGCTTCGGCTCTGGAGCGCGCCGTGGGCGCTCTCCGCGCCGCTCGACCTGCCAGGCATGAAACACGCGCCGAAAGCCGCGGGCGACGGCGCGTTCGACCTCTCGGCGTGCAGGGGAGTCCTCGTCACGCGAGCGCTCCGGCAAAGCACCGCCCCGGCTTCTTTCGCGGTGCTCGGCGCGACCGTCGAGGGAACGCCCGTCGCGCCGCGCGTGCTCGACGCGGCGACGTTCCTCCCGTTCGTTGACCGATACGGGCAGTTCAGGCACGACGACTGGCCGCTCAAGATACATTCCGACGCCGAACTCACCGCCGCGTGGGCGCGCGAGGAATCGCAGCTTGCGGCCCTGCCCGAAAGCCCCATACCCGGCGCGGACCGTTTCGGCGGCCATGGCGACGGTCCGCAGCTCGCCGCCACCGGACGCTTCCGCACAGAAAAGGTCGGCGGCAAGTGGTGGCTTGTCGATCCCGACGGCCATCTCTTCTTCTCGCACGGCGTCGATTGCGTCTATGCGAGCACGCCCACCCCGATCATCGGACGCGAACGCTTCTTCGAGTGGCTTCCCGGACCCGGCGACCCGGAGGCGCGCTGCGGATGGTTCGGCCCCGACGGCGCCATGACGCACGTCGATTTCGCGCAGGCGAACCTCGTGCGCCGTTTCGGCGCGGACTGGAAGCCGCGCTTCGCGGACCTCGCCGCGCGCCGCCTGCGCGCGTGGGGCTTCAACACCATCGCGAACTGGTCGCCGGACTACGCGCGCGAGCCACGCCTCATTCCCTACACGATGCAGTTCAACACGGGCGCCTTCCCGCACCGGCTCGCGCTCGCCGACGGCTCCGCATGCAAGGAGTTCCCGGACGTCTTCCACCCGGACTTCCCGGCGTTTCTCCGCGAAAAGGCCGCCGCCGTCGCGGCCTGGGCCGGCGACGACCCGATGCTGCTCGGCGTCTTCGTCGACAACGAACTGCGCTGGGACCGCGCGCAGAAGGCGGCGGACTTTCCCGGCGTCGCCGAGCGCTACTTCGCCGAAGTCGAAGCGGCGCTGCGCGAAACGCTGCCCGGCGCGCTCAACCTCGGGTGCCGCTTCGCGTGGGAATCGGCGAGCCGCGAAGAGTGGCGCGCCGCCGCGCGCCACTGCGACGTCGTGAGCGTCAACATCTACGAACGCACGCCGGCCCGCGACCTGCCGCCGGACGCCGAAGACAAGCCCATGCTCGTCGGGGAGTTCCATTTCGGCGCGTTCGACGCCGGGATGTTCGCACCGGGCCTCGCCCCGGCGCTCGACCAGAAAGAGCGCGGCGAATGCTACCGCGCCTTCGTGCGGGACTGCCTCGACGGCCCGCGCTGGGTCGGCGCGCACTGGTTCCAGTATCAGGACCAAGCGCTCGCCGGACGCCCCGACGGCGAAAACTACCAGTGCGGCCTCGTCACCGTCTGCGACGTGCCATACCCCGAGCTGGTCCGCGCCGCCCGCGACATCGCCGGAGAAATGTATCGCCGCCCGATGCCGAAACCCCACGTCCACTTGCCGCCCGAGCCGGCGCGGGTGCGGTAGCGCAGTTCGTTCCGACCGGCGTGCAGTTTGATCATCGTCGGCTCCCACCCGGAGAACGGGCCGTCGAGCGGTTCGAACGGCGAACCGTTCACGGAAAGCGCTCCGTGGTAGTCGTTATCCTAAATGTCGCAGTTGAAG
>DJYI01000067.1 GCA_002448475.1 Verrucomicrobia bacterium UBA6982 | reverse complement strand
GGGCACGCGCACCAACACCGTGCTTCAGACCGCGTTCTTCAAGATCTCCGGCATCCTCCCCGAGGACGAGGCCATCGCCAAGCTCAAGGAATACGCCGAGAAGTCCTACGCCAAGAAGGGCATGGACGTCGTCGAGAAGAACTGGAAGTGCATCGACGCGGCGCGCGACGCCGTGTTCGAGGTCAAGGTCCCCGCGGCCCCGGCCGGCGTCTACAAGATGCCGCCCACCGTCTCGCCTGAGGCGCCCGAGTTCGTCCAGAAGGTCACCGCCGAGCTCATGGCCCAGCGCGGCAACGACATGCCGGTCTCCATGATTCCGGCCGACGGCACCTGGCCCACCGCCACCACGCAGTGGGAGAAGCGCAACATCGCGACCCACATCCCGGTGTGGAATCCGCAGACCTGCATCCAGTGCCTCAACTGCTCGATCGTCTGCCCCCACGCGGCGATCCGCGGCAAGGTTTACGACGCGGCCGAGGGCGCGCCCGCCACATTCAAGAGCGCGGACGCCAAGCCGCCCTACGCCGGCAAGAAGTTCACGCTCCAGGCGGCCCCCGAGGACTGCACCGGCTGCGGCCTCTGCGTCACGGTCTGCCCGATGAGCAAGCCCGCGCTCGTCGCGGCCGGCAAGGCTCCGGCGCTCAAGCTTGAGCCGCAGCTCCCGCTGCGCAAGCCCGAGGCCGAGAACTTCAAGTACTTCATGGACCTGCCGGAGATCGCCCACAAGGACATCAAGGGCATCGACACGGTGAAGGGCTCGCAGCTCTGCCGTCCGCTCTTCGAGTTCTCCGGCGCCTGCGCCGGATGCGGCGAAACCCCCTACGTGAAGCTCGTCACGCAGCTCTTCGGCGACCACATCCTCATCGCCAACGCCACGGGATGCTCGTCGATCTACGGCGGCAACCTGCCCACCACGCCGTATTGCCAGCGCAAGGACGGCCGCGGCCCCGCGTGGAGCAACTCGCTCTTCGAGGACAACGCCGAATTCGGCCTCGGCATGTGCATGACGCTCGAGAAGCACACCGCCACGGCCCTCCAGGCCCTGAACGCCATCGTCGCGAACGAGAAGGCGCCGCAGGAAATGAAGGACCTCCTGGTCTCGATCCGCGACGCGGAACAGAAGACGCAGGAGCAGATCGAAGAGCAGCGCGCCCGTGTCGCCGAACTCAAGAAGCGGCTCTCCATGTGCGAGTGCTCGAAGGAGTGCCCGGACGCCAAGCAGCTCCTGTCGCTCTGCGAATACCTCGTCAAGAAGACCGTCTGGATCTTCGGCGGCGACGGCTGGGCCTACGACATCGGCTACGGTGGACTCGACCACGTCCTCGCCTCCGGCCACAACGTCAAGGTGCTCGTGCTCGACACCGAGGTGTATTCCAACACCGGCGGGCAGGCCTCCAAGTCCACCCCGCTGGGCGCGGTCGCCAAGTTCGCGGCCGCGGGCAAGCCGGCCGGCAAGAAGGACCTCGGCCTCATGCAGATGACCTACGGCAACGTGTATGTCGCGCAGGTTTCGATGGGCTCCAACCCCGGCCAGGTCGTGAAGGCCATGGCGGAGGCCGAAGCCTACGACGGCCCGGCGCTCATCATCGCCTACGCGCACTGCATCAACCACGGCATCAACATGGTCAAGGGCCTGGAGCAGCAGAAGATCGCCGTCGAAACCGGCCACTTCCCGCTCTACCGCTACAACCCGGCGACGGGCGAACTGAAGGTCGATTCCAAGGAGCCGTCCCGCGCGTTCGCGGAGCAGGCCTCCACGGAGAACCGCTTCAAGCAGCTCGCCAAGCTCAACCCGGAGAAGGCCAAGGCGATGGTCGAAGAAGCCGACAAGCGCTTCAAGGCCAAATACCAGCTCTACACGCAGCTGGCCGGCCTCCACAAGCAGGCCTAGCGCGCCCCGTGGCGCGGCAACCAGCCGCGCCACGGCAAAACGCCAAAGAACGGGCGGCCCACGGCCGCCCGTTCGTTTTTTTTGTGCGGCCGCCAAAGCGGCCGGGGCGTGCGGCGGCGCGCGGCCGACCCGCGCGCCGGGGCCGCATGGAGTCGGATTGACCGGTGGTATCGGATGGATCGGAAGGACCGGCGGCGGGAGGACCGGGCGGCGGCAAGCCGCCGCAATCGGAAGGATCGATCCACCCGATCACTCCGATTCTCCCGATCCTCCCGAAACCCGGCCGCCCAAGCGGCCGGGGGGGGCGGCGCGCGGAGTGCCGCGCGCCGGGGCCGCATGGAATCGGATTGACCGGTGGGATCGGATGGATCGGGAGGACCGGCGGCGGGAGGACCGGGCGGCGGCGCGCGGCCGCCCAAGGAAAAAGTTCTTTATGCGCGCGGCGTGATGTGATAGGATGGCGCCATGCGTAATGCAGAATCAATTAAGATGACTCCAGCCGCGCGGCGGCGTCTCGACTCCGCCGACTGCTCTTCTGGATCCTCGGTTTCATTTATCCGCCTCACCGGATTATCTCATTCCTGTTCCGTGGACTTCAGCCCCAGCGGCGCGATCAGATAGAGCGGACTCTGTTTTTCGCGTGGCTTTGGCGCCATGCAAAATGGTGGCGCAAGTGGATTCCATAATCCGCGTGGTCCAATTGTCGTCGCCACGACGTCTTGCTGTTTCGACGTCACGACGTCATGCCATCAATTCATCCGCGACCTGTGCGGGTGTTTGAAACTCGATTTCGTCTTGTGCTTCCAAGTGTTCGCGCCGTCGTCAAAGCGGGGCGGCTTCAATGCAAACTGCCGAGTAGGGCGAAGAGGCGGTCGGCGGATTTCACGCCGGGGGCGGTTTCGAGCGAGCTGTTGACGTCGAGAATGTCGGCGCCGGTCGCGGCGGCGGCGGCGATGTTGGCGGCGGAAAGCCCTCCGGCGAGGATTGCCTTGCGGCCGGCGGCGCGGATCGCGGCGACGCGCGTCCAGTCGCCGAGCGTACCCGTGCCGCCGGTCTGGCCGCCCTTGACGCCATCGACGATGATCCCGTCCGCGCCCGTGGCGCCCGGATCCCCGCCGTCATCGAGAATCCACGTCTCGAAGCCGTGCGATTTCACGACTGAGACCGCCTCCGGCGAAAACCGCCCGTGAAGCTGCACGACGTCGAGCGAGGCCGCATCCGCGACAAGCAGGATTTCATCGACGGGTCGCGGCGTGAACACGCCGACGGTCCGCAGCGGGCGGGACGGCCGGGAGCGCGCCGTCGCGCGCGCGGTCGCCCGCGCGACGGCGCCGATTCGCGCCGCCTTGTCCGGCGACACGCGGCGCGGGGATCCCTGTGCGAACACGAAGCCCAGAAAGTCCACCCCGGCCTCGGCCGCTGCGCGCGCGAAGGGGATTTCAGTAATACCGCAGATCTTCAGCATGGAGCGTTCCATCCTTTTCGAGCGCCTTGACGAGCGCTGAGCCGACGACGAAGCCATCCGCGACCTCGCCGATCATCGCCGCCTGCTCCCGTGTGGAAACGCCGAATCCGGCGGCGATCGGCACATCGACGGCGGCGCGAAGGGTGGCAAGGCGATCCTTCAGTTCGGGAGGAAGCTCCGCGCGGGCGCCGGTCGTGCCTTTCACGGTGATGACGTAGAGGAAGCTGTCCTCCAGCCCCTTTGCGGAGGCCGCCGCGCGCTCGACGGACGTCGTGGGCGCGACGAGCGGGACAAACGTGAGTCCGCGGGGCCGCAGCACGGCCAGTAGTTCGTCGCGCTCCTCCAGCGGCAGGTCCACGACGAGCACGGCGTCAACGCCGGCGGCGGCCGCTTCGTCGGCGAAGCGTTCGAGGCCATGCGCGTAGAGCACGTTGTAGTAGCTGAAGACGACGAGCGGGGCGTCGGGGTGCTTCGCCCGGAGTCGCGCGGCGAGCGCGAGAACGTCCGCGAGCTTCACTCCCTGCGCCAGCGCGGCGTAGGCGGCCGCGCGGATGACGGCGCCGTCTGCGACGGGATCGGAGAACGGTACGCCGAGCTCGAGAATGTCGGCGCCGCTGGAAAGGAGCGTGTCGGCGGCCTTCTCGCTCGCGGCGAGGGAGGGAAAGCCCATTGTGAGATAGGCGACGAACGCGGGGCGGCCCGCGGCGCGGGTTCGCGAGAAGCAGTTTTGGATGCGGTTCATTTCGTGTGGTTCCTTTCGCTGCGTCAAAGCGCGGGGACGGGCGGATTGGCCGCCTTCCACGCCAGAACGTTGTCCATGTCCTTGTCGCCGCGGCCCGAGAGATTGACGAGCAGGATCGCGTCTCCGGGAAGGTGCGGCGCGCGCTTGATCGCCTCGGCGACGGCATGGCTCGACTCAAGGGCGGGGATGATTCCCTCGTAGCGGCAGAGCGCGTCGAAGGCGGCGACCGCCTCGGCGTCGTCCACCGGCACGTATTCGGCGCGTCCGGTGTCCGCGAGGTAGGCGTGCTCCGGGCCGACGCCGGGGTAGTCGAGTCCGGCGGAGACGGAATACGTGTCGAGGATCTGGCCGTCGTCGGTCTGAAGCAGATAGGTCTTCGACCCGTGGAGCACGCCCGGGCGGCCGCCGCAGATCGAGGCGGCGTGCTCGCCCGTGGCGATCCCCTTTCCTCCGGCCTCCACGCCGACGAGCCGGACGCCCGGATCGTCGAGGAAGCCGGCGAAGAGACCAATCGCGTTGGAGCCGCCTCCGACGCAGGCGATGGCCTGGTCGGGGAGTTTGCCGAACTTCTCGAGCATCTGGCGGCGCGCCTCGGTGCCGATCACGCTCTGGAAATCGCGCACCATGGCCGGATAGGGATGGGGGCCTGCCACGGTGCCGATCACGTAAAACGTGTCGTCGCAGTTCGCGATCCAGTCCCGGATCGCCTCGTTCATCGCGTCCTTCAGGGTGGCCCCGCCCTCCTCGATGGGGTGGACCGTCGCGCCGAGCATCTTCATGCGGGCGACGTTCGGCGCCTGCCGCGCCACGTCCGTCGCGCCCATGTAAACTTCGCACGGCATGCCGAAAAGCGCGGCCACGGTCGCGGTGGCGACGCCGTGCATCCCCGCGCCCGTTTCGGCGATGAGGCGCTTCTTTCCCATGCGCCGGGCGAGCAGCGCCTGCCCGATCGTGTTGTTCACCTTGTGCGCGCCGGTGTGGTTGAGGTCCTCGCGCTTGAGGACGATGCGCGCGCCGCCGAGTCGCTCCGTGAGCCGTCGCGCGAACGTGAGCGGCGACTCGCGCCCGACGTAGTCGCGGAGAATCTCCCGGAACTCCGCCTGAAAGGCGGGATCGGCCTTGGCTTCCTCGTAGGCCGCTTCCAGTTCTCGAAGCGGCGTCATGAGGGTTTCGGCGATGTATTGTCCGCCGTAGGGTCCGTAGTGTCCTTTTTTCATTTCACGCGTTCCTTTCGCCCACGAGTTCCTTCAGCGCCTCTCCCGGGCGTTCCGCCCGCATCAGTGTCTCACCGACGAGGAAGCCGTCTGCGCCCGCCGCGAGAAGCGCGTTAACGTCGCGCGCGTCGCGGATGCCGCTTTCCGCGATCTTCACCACGCCGTCGGGGATTTTCGCGAGCAGCCCGGCGGTCATGGCCGGGTCGGTGCGGAAGGTCGCCAGGTCGCGGCAGTTTACGCCGATCACCTTCGCGCCCGCATCGACCGCGCGGCGGATTTCCTCTTCCGTGTGCGTTTCCACGAGCGCCTGCATGCCGAGCGATCGGGCGGACGCCAGACGGGCGGCGAGTTCGCGGCCTGGCAGCGCGGCCGCGATGAGAAGCACCGCGTCGGCGCCGGCCGCCCGGGCTCGCAGAATCTGGAAATCAGTCGAGACGAAATCCTTGAAAAGAATCGGAAGGTCGCTGGCCTCCCGCGCGCGGCGCACGTTCTCCTCGCTTCCGAGGAACCGGTGCGGTTCGGCGAGGACGGACAGAGCGGCCGCACCCGCGGCCGTCAGCTCCTCCGCAAGCTCGAAAGCGCCGAAATACGGCCGGATCACGCCCTTCGAGGGGCTCGCCTTCTTGAGTTCGGCGATGATGTGCGGGCCGGGGCCCCGGAACGCTGCGGCGAAGTCGCGGACGCGGGACGCGTTTTCGGCGTCGCGCCGGCGCCTTTCGACCAGTTCCGCAAGAACGTTGCCTCCGGCCGGACGCCCGCCCGCGCCGAGGAACGCCTCCAGCTTTGCGAGCGCGGCGCCGGAGTCGATCGACTTCTCCGCCACGGCGATTCCCTCGCGAAGGCTTCGCGCGCGATCGGCCATCCAGATCGCGGCGGCGGCGTTTACGACCGCGGCGAGCCGATACGCGCCCCGCAGCCCGCCGCCGAGAACGCCGCGCAGAAGCATCGCGTTCTCCTCGGGCGAACCGCCGGCGATCGCCTCTGCCGGATAGCTCTCGCCGCACAGCCGCGCCACGTCGAACGACCCTTCGCTCACGATGCCGTCGCGCAGCATCGCGAAGCACGTCGTGCCGTCGGTGGATATTTCGTCCATGCCGTCGTTGCCGCATACGACGAGCGCGCTGCGGGAGCCGAGCTTGTTCAGCGTCTCGGCGAACGTGCGCAGCAGCGTCGGGTCGGACACTCCGATCACGTGCTGCTTCACCCCGGCGGGGTTCGTGAGAGGGCCGAGGTAGTTGAAGATCGTCTTGAACTTGAGTTCGCGCCTGGCCTGCGCGACGAAGCGCATGGCCGGGTGCATCGTCCGCGCGAAGAGGAATCCGATGCCGTTGTCGCGGATTGCCGCGGCAATCCGATCCGGCGGAGTTTCGAGGTCGTAGCCGAGCGCCTCCAGCACGTCGGCCGTGCCGCATTTCGACGTGGCGGCGCGGTTGCCGTGCTTGGCGATCGTGACGCCCGCGCCCGCCGCGATGAACGCGGCCGTGGTCGAGACGTTGAACGTCCCGACGAAGTCGCCGCCCGTTCCGACGATGTCAACCGCCTCCGGGTCCGGACATTCGACGTGCACGCCGGCGTCGCGCATCGCGCTTGCGGCGGCCATGAGGTCGTCGGGCGTGACGCCCTTTTCGTGGTATTCGGAGAGGACCTCCTTGATCTGCTCCGTCGTCATCTTTCCGCCCATGATGCGGGCGAACGTTTCTTGGGTGTTCATGCGATGTTCTCCAGGAAGTTTCGTAGTTGTTCCATGCCCGTAGGGGTGCCGACGGATTCGGGGTGGTATTGGACTCCCTCGATCGGGAGGGAGACGTGGCGGACGCCCATGACTTCGCCGTCGTCCGCGGCGGTCGCGCTCACCGCCAGTTCGGCGGGCAGCGTGGCCGGATCGACGGCGAGCGAGTGGTAGCGCATTGCGGCGAAATTTTGCGGCAGGCCGCGGAAGATCCCCCTGCCGTCGTGCGCGACGGGCGATGTCTTGCCGTGCATCAGGCGCTTTGCATGGACGATTCGCGCGCCGAACGCCTGCGCGAGCGCCTGGTGCCCGAGGCAGATTCCGAAGATCGGGATCCGTCCGGCAAACGCCCGCACGGCGGCGAGCGTGACGCCCGCGGAGTCGGGATTTCCGGGACCGGGCGACAGGACGAGCGCCGAGGGCCGCAGGGCCCGGATGCCCTCGACGTCGATGCAGTCGTTGCGCACGACGTCCATCTCCGCGCCCAGCGAGCGGAAATACTGCACGAGGTTCCAGGTGAAGGAATCGTAGTTGTCGATCATCAGGATCATAGCGTTTCCGCGAATTTCGCGGCCTCGAATGCGGCTTTGGACTTGTTGACGGTTTCCTCGTATTCCCGGATGGGATCGGAGTCGGCCACGATGCCGGCGCCGGCGCGCATCGAAAGGCGCCGGCCCTCCAGGACCATCGTGCGGATCACGATGGCGAAGTCGATGTCGCCCGTGAAGCTGAAGTATCCGGCCGCGCCGCCATAGACGCCGCGAGGGGACTTTTCGTATTTCGCGAGCAGCTCCATCGCGCGGACCTTCGGCGCGCCGGTGAGCGTTCCGGCGGGAAAGGCCGCGCGCAGCAGGTCGAAGCCGTCCCGCCCGCGCTCCAGCGTGCCGGAAACGTCCGAGACGAGGTGCATCACGTGCGAATAGCGCTCGACGTGCGCAAAGGCGTCCACCTTCACCGTTCCGGTCTCGCACACGCGTCCGAGGTCGTTCCGGCCGAGATCGACGAGCATCACATGCTCCGCGTTCTCCTTCTCGTCGCAGGTCAGTTCGTGCTCCAGAGCGGCGTCGGCCTCCGGCGTGGCGCCGCGCGGCCGCGTCCCGGCGATCGGGCAGGTGGAGCACGTGCGGCCGGTGAGCTTCACGAGCTCCTCGGGCGAGGATCCGATGAGCGTGCGCGCGCCGATTTTCAGGAAGAAGTTGTATGGCGATGGGTTCACCACGCGAAGCGCGCGGTAGAGCGCGAGCGGGCGGGCCGACGTCTCCATCGTGAACTTCTGCGACGGCACGATCTGGATGCACTCGCCGTTCCGGATGTCCTCCTTGCATTTTTCCACGATGGCGGCGTATTCCGCCGGCGTCATTTCCGGCGTGAATCCGGAGCGTTCCGGTTCCGCCCCGACGGCGGTCGCCTCCACGGCCGCGCCGTCCCGCGCCGGCGCGGCCGGCCGTCCGGAGCGGAAGAATTTCGCGTGAAGCGCGTCGATCCGGCGCATCGCCTCGTCGTATGCGTCCGGAAGCTCCGCGTTGATGCAGACCACGACGAGGGCCGTGCGCCGCCGGTTGTCGAACACGAGAACCGAGTCCGTGAGCAGGAACGCCGCGTCCGGCATGCCCGGCTCCGGAGCGAGCCGGACGCGCGGCTCGAACGCGCGCACGGCGTCGTAGGCGAGGTAACCGATCGCCCCGCCCTGCAGCGGCGGCAGCTCGGGGTCGGCGACGAACCGCTTCTCCCGGAAAACCGAGCGGAGCGCGGCCAGCACGTCCTTCTCCGGCAAGACCCTGCCCCCTTCCGCCGGCGTCCGCAGGAACACGCGGCCGTCCTGCGCGTAAAGCGTGGCGTAGGGATTCACGCCGAGAAAGGAGTAGCGCCCCCCGTTCTCGGTGGACGCGACGCTTTCCAGAAGGAACGCGTCTTCCCCCTCCGCCCGCGAAAGGACGGAGACTGGCGTCTCCATGTCGGCCAGGAACTCGCGATAGACGGGGACGATCCCGCCATCGCGCGCCCGGCGCTCGAATGCTTCTCTCGTTAGCTCTTTCATCTTTTGTTTCCGTGTTCCGGACGCGTCGCTGCTCTTTCGTCCGATCGTTCGTGTGTCTCGTTTGCGTCTCCGCGCCGTCATGGCGCAAAAAAACAAAACGGCCCCGCTCGTTCGGAGCGGGGCCGTTTTCCTGAAGGGTGTGTCTGGAAATCTACTTCACCGTTTCGGGGTGTGCGGAACCTCTCCGACTCAAGTCGAAGTCGCACCACCACCAAAACTGGACATTGCGTTGCATTGCGTGTTGACCGAAAACGGGGCGCACTCTACATGAAGCCCCCGGGCGTGTCAATCCACGTCGGATATTTTTTGCCATTCACGGAATTTGCGGACTTCGCGCGAGAAAATGCGGCGCGCTCGGAGAACCGCTCAAAGAAAGTTCTTTATGCACGTGGCGCAATGTGATAGGATGCGCGCTATGGCTAATGCAGAATCAATTAAGATGACGCCAGCCGCGCGCGAGAGTCGCATAACCCGCACAAGCTACATTGGCGTAGCCGCAAACATTCTCCTTGCCGCGTTCAAGGCCGCGGTGGGGCTTCTCGCTAACTCGGTGGCCATCGTCCTTGACGCCGTGAACAATCTCACGGACGCCCTTAGCTTGGTTCTGACCATCATCGGCGTGAAGCTCGCGCGCCGCCCGCCAGACACCAAGCATCCGTTCGGCCACGGGCGCATAGAATACTTCAGCGCCGTGTCGATAGCCGCCATAGTCCTGGCCGCCGGCGTGGGCTCGCTCGTAGAGTCCGCACGGAAGATCGTCAGCCCGGAGGCGCCGCAATACGGTCCGGCGGCCCTGATCATCGTCGCGGTCGCCGTGGCTTCGAAGTTCGCGCTCGGGCGCTATGTCTCGGCGCAGGGGCGGGCCTGCAACTCCGACGCGCTTGTCGCATCGGGCGCGGATGCGAGCTTCGACGCGCTGATCTCGTTCTCGACGCTCGTCGGCGCCGGCGTCATGGTCCTGTTCAAAGTCAATCTCGACGGCTGGATAGGCGCGGCGATCTCGCTCTTCATCCTAAAGGCCGGCGTCGGAATGCTTCTCGACTCCGTCGGGCAGATCATCGGAATGCGCCCCGACGCCGAAGTGTCGCGGCGTATCCGGAAAACTGTCGAAGGAGTTCCGGGCGTCATTGCGGCGCACGACCTGATGCTGCACAACTACGGGCCTGGCTCGGCGATCGGATCGGTTCACGTCGAAATCGACGGATCGCTCGACGCGGCGGCGATACATCGCCTGACGCGCGCCGTCCAGACTGCGGTGATGGACGCCTTCCACGTCTTTCTCACCGTTGGCGTCTATGCCGTTGATCCGGCACGGCGCCCGGAGCGCGATTTCATTGAAAAGACGGCGAAGGGGCACCCCGGCGTCAAGGCCGTTCACGGCGTGTTCTTCGACGACGACCGCCGCACGCTGTCCTTCGACGTCCTTGTTGACTTCACCGTGCGCGACCGCGCGGGGCTGCGCGACGCGCTCGTCGCGGAACTCGCCCCGCGCTTTCCGGATCGCGCGATCTCCATTTCTTTCGATTCGGACTACTCCGACTGACCGCGCGGCGGCGCGTTTCACATCGGCGTGTTTGGCGTGCTGAAAGGTCTGGTAGGGGCCGCGCGGCGCGCGGCCCGCGCAGTTGCGGTCTTTGCGTTCTGGCAAAGCATGCCCACCCGCCAGTGCGACGTTTGCGATGCGAAGGGGAGAGGACTATACTCCAGCCGCATCCGAACATGAAAGGAACTCATGGCATGATCGACATTCCCTCGATGGTTTCAGACTTCGCCGGCTGCTCCTGCGGCCAGAATCATGAATGCGCAATTGGCCTCGTAAGGGTCGAAAGCGGGCTGCAGGGGCGTGTTGGCGAGACGCTGCGCGCCGCCGGATTCCCGCACAGGCTTCTGCTTTTCGGGGACAAGGCCGGATTCGGCGCGGCGCCGCAGGTCGGCCCGTCGCTCAAGGAGGCCGGATTCTCGGTGGAGACAATTGAATACGACTCGTTGCGAGTCGCGCGCATGGAGGATGTCGAGCGCGTCGAGAACGCGATTCGATCCGGGCGAGTCGAAGGCGCGGTGGCGGTCGGAACTGGGTCCGCGCACGATCCGTGCCGGCTTGCCTGCGCAAGGACTGGTGCTCCCCTGGCGCTGTTTGCCACCGCGGCCAGCATGGACGGCTTTGCCTCCTACTCGGCTCCGATAGTGGATGGCGTCTTCAAGACGACGCATCCCGCGAAATGCCCCGAGGTTGTGCTTGCCGACAGCGCCATACTCGCCGCCGCGCCGGCCGAGCTTAAGTCCGCTGGATTCGGGGACATGATGGCCAAATACGTCGCGCTCATCGACTGGCGCGTCTCGCACCTCGTTTCTGGCGAACCGCTCTGCGAGCGCGTGGCCGGACTTGTCCGCGAGGCCGTCGATAAGATATTCGCCCTTGCGCCGCGCGTTCTGGCGACTGACGAGGAGAGCGCCGCAGCCGTGTTCGAGGCGCTGCTCCTAACCGGCGTGGCGATGAGCTTCACGAAGACCTCGCGTCCCGGCAGCGGCACGGAGCACATCCTTGCGCATTTCTGGGAGTGCATGGAGCTGACCGAGGGGAAAATCCCCAACTACCACGGAATTGACGTCGGCGTGGCGACGCTTCTCGTGATGCGCGAATACGAGCGTCTAGCCGCCATGGAAACTGTGCGCGCCCGGCGCGAAACTCCGGACTGGGACGAAATCTACCGCGCCTACGGGCCGCTCGCCCCGAACGTCCGCCAGCTCAACACGCCCGACACGATAACCGACGGAATCGCCCCGGAGGCGCTGGAGGCGGCTTGGCCGGAAATCCGCCGCATCGTCGCCTCCGTGCCATCCTCGGCCACGATTCAGGAGGCCATGCGCACGGCAGGTTGCCCGTGCGAACCGGCTCAGGTCGGCAAAAGCCCGGAATTCGTCGCCAAGGCCATGTCGCTGCACCCATACATGAGGCGCCGGCTTTCCCTGATGCGCCTTTCGAAAATGCTGGTCGGCTGACAGACGGCAGCCGAGCCGCAGCCCCGTGGCGGCCGCGCCATCTACGCGGCCGCCACGGGGCTTGTAGCAGAGTGGCTGCCGCGCCCCCTACGCGGCCGCGATGGGCTTGTAGCAGAGCACCACCAGGGTGGCGACCGCGCAGGAGACGAACCCGACCAGCAGACCGATCTTGAGCCAGTCGAGAAACGCCACCTTGACCGAATACTTCTTGCCGAGCATCGAGATCGCCACCAGATTGGCGGTGGAGCCGATCGCGGTTATGTTGCCGCCGAAGCACGCGCCGAAGAGAAGCGCCCACCAGAGCGGCTGAAGGCCGGGATCCGTGGCCACAAGGCGCCTGACGATCGGGATGAACGTCGAAACGAACACGATGTTGTCCACGAAGGCCGACCCGATGGCCGTGATCGCGACGATGATCGGCACAAGCACGTATTTGCTGGGAGCGACCGAACCGTCGCCGGCAATGAGACCGGCCACCTCGTCCGTGACGCCGCACTTTTCCAGCGAGGCCGACACGGCGAAGAGCATCATGAAGAAGACGAGGCTCCACCACTCCACCGAGTGCTCGATGTAGTAGCGCGCCCTGTGGCTGCGGAATATCATGATGAGGCCAGCGATCGTGAGCGGCGCGGCGACGAGCATCGTGTTCGGCTCCAGGCCGAGCGCCGTTTCGAGCGAATGGTGCGAAGCTATGAACACGAGCGAAAGAAGCAGTATCGCCAGTCCGGACTTGTAGGGGACTGCGATCATCGGCCCAAGCCCGACGTGGCTCGCGCGCCTCTCGGCAAGACGCTCGTCAAGCAGCTTGATGTCCTTGCGGAAGTAAACAAGCAGGACGAGGAACGTCGCGATCAGGGAGAGAAACATGATCGGCGTGGCGTGAAGGATGAAGTCTCCGAAGGACAGCCCGGCCTTCGTTCCGATTAGGATTCCAACCGGATTCCCCAGCATAGTCCCGGTGGAGCCGATGTTCGTCGCCATCACGCTCATGAGGACAAACGGGGCGGGGCGGATTTTCAGCGTGTCGCAGACCTGGAACACAAGCGCAAGCACGAACACGATGCTTGTCACCTCGTCCACGATGCCCGGCATTATTCCGGAAAGCAGCATAAGTATGGCTACGAACCGCAGCCCGGTCATTCGACGGGCGTTCACGATGGACTGGATGATCCACGTAAACAGCCCCATGTCCTTGAGGGCGCCGACAAGCGTCATCATGCCGACGAGCAGAAGGATAATGTGCAGTTCCGTGCTTGCGACGAAGTCCGAAAGAGACACCACCTTCAGGGCGAGCAGCGCGGAAACGCCCACGAACGCCACTCCGAGGCGGCGTTCCTCGAACATCAGCGTGGCGCAGATTATAAGGGCGAAAACGGAAACTGCTGCCACCTGCCGGATCGAAAGCAGACGCGCCGCGCAGGCGTCGAGGCCGGCGGGGGTCTCCAGAAGGGACACGAGAAAACCGGAGACGCAGGCGGCGGCGACCATGCCGAGCGCCTGAAGGGCGAGAATGCGTCTGGAATTCGCGGAAGAACTGGACATGGGATGCTAGTCGCGGAAAACGTTGTGGAGAAAACGGGGGAGAGTGACGACGCCGACCAGACGCGCGCCGTCGAGAACATAGCACGTGTCGGTGCCGCGGCGGGCCATGGCCTCGGCCACGGCAATGGCCGGGCCGTCGGCCTGAACGGAGGCGTAGTCGTCATCCGTGATGTCGGAAAGCCACGTGTGGCTCTCCTTGCGGAGCAGGGTCTCGAACGGCTGGAAGTCGGAAAAGCCGGATAGGTCCTCCATCCATAGCAGGTAGTCCGGGATGCAGAGCCGGAGCAGCGCCCGCGCCGATGCCACGCCGACGAGATCGCCTTCCTTGTCAACCACCGGAATTTCCGGGCATCCGGTCGCCACGATGCGGTCGATGGCGTCCTTGACGCTGTCCGTATCCCTCAGCGTCTCAGTAGGCTTTTCCATTAGGTCGGCCGCGTGGACGTTGCCGTGGAGACTGACTCCCTCGGGGGCGAAGAATGCGGCGACGTCCTCCGCCGAGGTGCGCGAGCACACGTCGTCGAGCGCACCCGGCGCCTCAAGCCGCCGCGCGATCGCCGCCGCGACGCGGAGATAGGCTGCGGGGGCCTCAAGCGGGGCGACGGCCAGCACCACAAGCCTGGCCGGCCATTCGGCGCCGGCGAAGGAGAACCCCTCTGGCGACGCCGAAGTGGCGATTGCCACCAGAGTGCGCGAGATTCCGCCCACGCGTGCGTGCGGCATCGCGACTTCTGGAGAAAGGAACGTCGGAGCGGCGGCCTCGCGCTGACGCACCGCCTTCAGGGCCGCCTCGGCGTCCAACCCCGGCTCCGCTGCGGCTGCGAGTCTCATCAGAGCCTCAAGAAGCTCGTCGCCACCCTTGAGCGGCGATCGACATATTACTTGATTTGGTGAAAAAACCGGCGCGGACGCTACCTGCGCCGCTTTTGGTTGTGGCATGGGCAATCCTCCATGGGTTGGAAGTGCGCGGAGGTTACGCCTTCCCCCCTCGAAAAGCAAGCCCGCCGCCGCACAGACTTATCCCGATTTTTCCAGACAGCCTTTTCGCTCCCAAACGCCCCCCGAGCTCATCACGCGGCTAACGCCAAGCATTGCCAGTTGAAAGGTTGAAAAGTTTAAAAGTTGAAAAGTTGAAAAGTTGAAAAGTTGAAAAGTCAGGGACGGGCGGGACAGGCGGGACGAGCGGGACCGGCGCCTGTCACGCCTGTCCCGCAGGTCCTTGCGCCGGAAAAATAGATCGGGCTTTCGCCGACGGGGACGAGGTAGGCGCCGTTGGCGTCGCGCGCAGGCACGATGGTGCGCCCGGTGTAGTCGTGGAAGGTGACGGGCCTGGAAGGCTCGAAGCGCAGCGCCATGCGCTCCGTCGCGCCTGTCTTCCAGACGATGCCGGCTTGTGTGCCGTCGGGGCGGGTCCACTGCGGGAAGTAGAGTCCACGCGACGAATCGCGCCACGGGCCGTGCGTCTGCATGGAGCCGGCCGGACGCGCCAGGACGAAGGTGCGATAGGCGTCGAAGGCGGGCTTGGGGGACATGTCGGCATGCGTCATGCCGAAGTGGTCTTCGCTGTAGTAGGGGTCGGCTTCGGGGGCGCGGAACTCATACCAGAAATAGCGCTCCACACCCTCGGCGAAGGCGATCGCCATGGCGCGCGCGAGGTAGCGCGCCTGGTTCGCCTCGTCGTTGGTGCCGAACTTACCGCGCGCCTTCAGCCCGGACAGCACTAGGTTGCCCTTGAAGTCGCCGCCGAAGCGCACCACGCACGCGGCGGCGAGCGGCGCGTCTGGCAGGGACGTTTCCGCGGCGCGTCCGCCGTCGTTGCCCTGCGGATGCGCCGCGGGCGCGTCCCTGCCGGATTCTACCGGCTGCTCCATGAGCGGGATGAATTCGTCGCCGGGCTGGAGGAGGCGCGGCGTGAAGTAGCGCCAGGCGCGCTCCCCGGCGGGGTCGCCCTTGAAGCCCGCCGCCTTGGCGGCGGCGGTCGGGAAGGCGCGCCCTTCCGCCGGCATCGACGGGTCGCGGTGCGTTCCGATGCAGTCGATGCGCAGCACCTCGCGGCGGCGCAGCGGGTCGCCGGTCCTGCCGTCCGCCTCGCGCTCGAACGTGCCGTCGGGCCGTTCGGCGCACGGCATCCAGAGCGGGACGCCGCCGAAATCGACGAGCGTCCCGCCCGCCTTCACGAAGCGCAGCACGTCCTCGAAGGTCTCGGAGGGGAATGACTCGTCGAATGGGTAGATGACGGCATCGGCGTCGCCTGCGGCCAGCCGCTCGCGCAGCCGCGCCCCGCCGCACGCCTCGGCGGTGGAGCCGGGCGGCAGCACTTCCTCCAGCGCGCCGGCGATCTCGCCGCCCGGGCCGCCCGTTGTCATGGCATAGATGACGCGCCAGCGCGCAAGGTCGGGGCGGGCGGTCTTGAGGCCGGCGAGGAGCAGCGACACGGATGGGATGCCCATCTTGTGCGTTGGCCAGCCGTGCTCGGTGATGACGATGGGCTTCTCCGCGTCGCCGTATTCGGCCATGAGGGCGCGGAGGTTTTCGAGTTTGCGCTCCAGGTCGCCCTCCGGCGCGTAAGGGTGGCTGTAGGGATGGACGTTCATCGCGTCGAAGAAGGGGCCGCCGCCCGCCTCGTAAACCTTGCGGATGTAGTCCAGCGGGACGCCCGCCGTCCCGCCGAAATAGACAATGGGGGAACCCGCCCTCTTCGCCGCCTCGTAGCCGGCTTTCAGGACGAGCGCGTATTTGGCAGGGTCGGGTTCCTCGCCCCAGAAGTGCTTCAGGTTTGGCTCGTTCCAGAGTTCGATGGCCGGGAAGCGTTCGCCGTAGCGCGAGACGACGGCCTCGATGAAGGCGGCGTATTCGTCGAGGTGTTCGTAGATGGGCTGCGCCCACTTGGGGGGCCAGTAGAGGATTGGCAGGATCGTCCGCCCGTGCGCCTCCGTCTCGGCGACGATGGCGTCGAGCTTCGAGAAGTCCAGTGGCGCGTCCGGCGACTTCTGCATCCCCCGCCAGGAAACACCGAAGCGCACCGTCGAGGCGCCCAGGGCCGCAATGGCGGCGCATTCCCTTTCGCGGAAGTCCGCGTCGTGACGCGGCAGATGCGCGCAGACACCGTAGGGGGCAGCGCCAGTTGAAAGGTTGAAAAGTTGAAAGGTTGAAAAGTTCGGTGCGGCGGAATTTCCGCAACCCATTCCGGCTGAGAGTGCCAGTCCAAGGAAAACAAAGGGTATTATCATCATGCTATGCTCCCACGGTCTCGATTCGGGCGATGTATTCGTCCTGCTCCTTGCGCGGGATGTCGTTCCAGCGGACGTTCCAGCCCGCGACGCGGACCTGGAGGTTCTCGTATTTCTCGGGGTGCGCCTGGGCGTCGCGCAGCGTCTCGGACGAGACGATGTTGACGTTGAGCGCCACGCCGCCGCCCGCGAAGAACCGCTCCACAAGGACGCGAAAGGTGCGCAGCCCGTTCTCGCCATCGACGGCCGAGGGGTGGATCATCACGTCGAAGATGCTGCCACATGGGAAGTTCTCCGGCGCGATGGCCCCGTAGCTGCGGATGGAGCCGGTGATCCCCTCCGTCTCGGCCCCTACGCTTGGCGCCATGTTCTTCGAGAAGTGCTCGCCCGCCTTGCGGCCGTCGGGCGTCGCGCCCGTGATTTCGCCGCCCCGGATGAAGCCGCGCGAGTTGAGGCCGTAGCAGACGAAGACGCCGCCGCGCGAGTTGGGCTTGCCGACGAAGCGCGAGGTGAAGCCCTCGATGACTTCCTTTGCGAGGGCGTCGGCCTCCGGGTTGCCGCATCCCCACTTGAGGCGCGAACGCTTCATGCGGAGGCGCAGCGCCTCATGCCCCTCCCAGTTGGCGGCGAGGATGCGGCCAAGTTCGGCAAGCGAAAGCTCCTTGCGGTCGAAGACGAACTCCTTCACCGCGAGAAGCGAATCGACGGCCGTCGCGAACCCGCATTCGCCGATGGCGGTGAAGTTGTACTTGTAGCCAAGAGAGAAGGCGTCCACGCCCTTCTCCAGCGCGGAGGGGACGGCGAGCGACAGCATGAGCGCCGGGTTGACTTCGGCAAGGTGGCGCTCGGTCTCCCGCAGGAGTTCCACCGTGCGGTCGGTGCTGGCGTGGAGGATGCGGAAGTATTCGCGCTTGAAATCGTCGAACGTCGCCGCGGCGAACTCGCCATTTGCCGCCCCGGACAGCAGCTCGACGACCGGCTGCGGCAGGTATATGTTTGTCGCGCTTGTGCAGTTGCCCTTGCCTCTCGGCAGATACTCGAAGCATCCCCAGACGAGAAGGTCGCGGCATTCCTCGTCCGTGAGGCCGACCGGCTTCATCGAGCGGGCCATGTTCTCCTCGCTCATGAGGCAGAGCGGGCAGTGGCGGCGCAGCATGTCGAGCGTCTTCCACCAGATGCCGTCCGGCGTGTTCGCCGCCATCT
>DJYI01000117.1 GCA_002448475.1 Verrucomicrobia bacterium UBA6982 | reverse complement strand
TGCATGGACAGTTTCTGGTCGCGCCCCGCGGCGGAACCGGGGGTGCGGCCTCCGGCCGCGCCAGCCCTGGGAGCGCGGGCTTCCAGCCCGCGACCCGCGACGACCGGGCGTCGTCGCCACATCCCGAGCCGCCAGCCCTGGGAGCGCGGGCTTCCAGCCCGCGGCCCGCGACGACGGGGCGTCGTCGCCACATCCCGAGCCGACAAAAGAGAGCGCGGCCGGGTTTCCCCGACCGCGCCAGCCCTGGTGGGGCGAGCCGCCCCTGTTGGCTTTTCAGGCGCTACTCGCCCTGCTGCTCCTGGACCGGAGCCGACGCCGAGAACGACGCCTTGACCTTGTAGAACTTGAAGGTCTCGCCCTGCGCCGGGGTGGCTTTCGGCAGGACGGTGCTGTTCGTGGCGGTGGCCACGGGCGTAGCGGCGGACCAGTCGCCGCCGATGTCATCGGAAGCGACCACGCTGATGACGATGTCAACGCCGCGCCCGGTCATGAGGGCCAGATCGGGCATCTCCACCGACACCGAACCATCGGCGGCAATGTCAATCGACGAGATTTCGAATTGATCCAGACCGGCTGCCGTCGGCTCAAGGCCGAGGAAGAGCGCCTGCCAGACCTTGACGCCGGTTGTGCCGATGTCGCCGGCCAGGAACTCATTGACGGCCTCGGCGCTGCTTGTATCGACTCCGGCGGCGGCGAGCGACGCCAAATCCTCCGGGGTCGGCTCGATCGTCACGTCCGCGCCGTCGATCACGACCTTGTAGTCGGCGGCGACAGCCGTGGCGTCGTCAATCGCGATGGAGATGGCCTCCGTGCCGACCGTGCCGCTGGCGGACGTCACCGCGCCCTCGGCGAACTCGTAGCCCTCGTTGGCCGTGTAGGTCACCGAATAGGTGTCGCCTTCCGTGAGCGTGGCGGGGGCCGAGGCGACCTGCTCGCCATTTACCGTCCAGACAGCCGTCGCATTCGCGCCGCCCGTGACCGTCACGGTCACCGTGGCGAGAGCCTCGGCGGTGTAGGTGACAACGCCAGTGCCGCTAGAAGTGACTTTCAGCCCCGCAGCACAGGTGACCGATGGCGAGACAAGACTCTGGTCAAAGGTGATCGAGCCGACCTGCGTGAACTTGTAGGCCGCTCCCGGCCCCATGGCCTTGTAGGTGTTGCCCAGAGCGAGGTCGGCATTGTGGACGAATGTCGCCACATTGCCGTCAATCGCGGCGAAGAGGAGTCCGTCAATGTTGGTGGAGTTCTTCGTGTAGGACTTCACGCCGGCCGGAGCCTTGTTCACGCCCGAAAGCGTGAGCGTTCCGGTCTGGTGGTGCAGGAACGACGGGGTGGAGCCGGCCGTGTCCTCGCAGTTCTCGATCGTAGTCGCGACGCCGACGTAGCCGACGATGCCGCCCTTCTGGTTGGCGTTGCCGGTCGTCGTACCATTGTTCTGGCAGTTACGGATGATAGCGCTACCCGTGCCGCCCTGCGTGATCATCGCAATGCCGCCCGCCTTGTTGGTCTTCGTCGAGGTCAGATTCACGTTGTTCGTGCAGGAATCAACCGTGGATCCGGCCATGAGGTAGCCGACGATGCCGCCGAAGCCCTTCGTGCAGGAAACGGTGCCCGCGAGCGAGGTCAGATTCTGGAGCGTGGACCCCTTGGCTACGCCGACGAATGTTGCGCCGCAGGCGTCATTGGCCGCAGCCATATCCTTGGCGAAGGAGCCGTCCTTGTAGGAGACCTTGAGGTTCTTGATCGTCGCATCCTTAACGGAGTTGAACAGGCCGCAGTAGTCAAGGCCATCGACCATCTGGAAGTTGGAGATGGTGTAGTTGCCGCCGTCGTAGGTGCCCGTGAAGGCGCCGTTGTCAAACTCTGCGGTAGCCACGATGTCCTTGCCGTTCTGGATGCCGATGCCGGGCCACGCTTCGTCGAGCGCGATGTCTGCGGTCTGGACGTAGTTGGAGCTTGCGCCGTAGCCGGCTGCGACTGCGGCCCGGAGGGCCTTGAGGTCGTCGACATTCGCGATCTGGAACGGATCGGCCACGGTGCCGGCGCCGCTGGAGAAGTAGTAATCCGGACCCAGAGCGGGAAGAGTGAGGGAGGTGTCGCTCGACGTGTTGCCGGCGCGCTCCACGTCCCGGTATCCGAGCGAGCCGATGATCGACACGGCAGCGCCGGGGGAAACGGCGACGGTGATGTTGGTGGCGGAAACGCTCTCGATCGTATTCGTGATCCCGCCGATCACGTATTTCACCGACTCGAGACCCTTCGGCCAGGAGAACGTGAACAGGTTCGCGGCCGGATCAATTGTCGTCACGACGACATCGTCAACAAGGCCGGAGCCATGGAAGCCGACGCTTTGCACGGTGCCGGCGTCCCCGATTCCAGCGATGGATGGAATGAACGAAGGATTATGAATCAGCCCATTGATGTTGCTGGCCAACATTTGGCCCTTGGCGTCGGTAGACATCCTCCTGTCGACATTGTCAACGCCAAGTTCTTCTTCGTCAACGCCAAGTTCCTTGCCATCGACCGACACGACGAAACCGGGCGTGTATTGATGTTTCTCCTCGGTGCCAAGATTGGCGACGGAATCATACGATGTGACCGAGACGTGGTGCCAGGCGCCGGGTTCGATGGAAAAGTTTTCGGCGGTGAGGACGTAGTTCGTCGGGGTCGCCGTGAAGGCGCCGTTCACGTAGTCGTAGTAGGAGCCGCGGGCGCAGAGGTTGGTGTTCTCGCCGTCGGCCTGGAGCCAGAGGCAAAACTTGGCGTCCTCCGGGAAGGAGGAGGGCTCCGACGCGGACGCGGACGGGAACTGCACGAGCGCGTCAATGTAGGTCACGCCGTTGGTGGAAACAGCCGTCATGGTAACCTCGTCCTCGACGGAAAGATAGTTGTCGCCGACTCCCTCGAAGGGCTTGGGCGCGGCGCCGGAATAGCCCTCGCCCTCCTTGTAGTCCACGATGGTGGCGGCGTCATCTCCGGCGGTCCAGCCGGAACCCGCCGCGGGCGCAAATGACCCGACCTCAAAAGCCTCAAACCCGCAGAGGGCTATGTCGCTGCCGACAGCGCCCGCGTTGCGCGGGACGGGATCGGCGGCGAAGGCGAAGGGATTCGTCGCGAACGACGCCGCGACGAATGCTGAAAAGACTGCAATGCTGTTTTTTTGCATGGATGCCTCGTGAATGTTAAGTTCGGCGTTCGGGGCAATGGTAGGAGCGACGGGTCCGCAAGTCAAGAAAAAAAATCGACAGAAAAAAAAATCGCTTGATTCCGGCTGGGGGGCGCGCTTACAATCCGCCCCACGCGCCGCGCTCCGGGGAGTTCCGGGTCAACGTGGCAGAAACAACGACAACAAGGAAAAAACGAAGACGGGCCCCGCCCGGGGCCAGTTCAAAACCGGAGACAAAACCATGGCGCTCACGTTTGAAATGACCGGCAAGGTCAAGCAAGTCGGCGAAATCCAGACATTCCAGAGCGGATTCGAGAAGCGCGAACTTGTCGTGATCGACGACGACCCCCGCTTTCCGCAGGACATCGCGTTCAACTTCGTCCGCGACCGCACCCACATCCTCGATTCGATCGCCGTCGGCGATTTCGTGAAGGTCACGTTTGACATCCGCGGCCGCGAATACAATGGCCGGCACTACACCGACCTGACTGGCTGGCGCGTCGAAAAGGTCCAGGAGGCCGCCCCCGGCGGCTATCCGCCGCCCCCGGCTCCGGCGGCGCCCGGCGCATACGCCCCGACGCCCCAGGCGCCAGTCGCCCCCGGCGGCTATCCGCCGCCCCCGGCTCCGGCGGCAGCCGGCGCTTACGCCCCGCCTCGTCAGGCGTCCGCCGCCCCGGCGCCGTCAGCGCCCGCCGCTCCGGCGTCGAACGAAGATCTCGACGATCTTCCGTTCTAGGCCGCCCGTCTTTCGTCAATGCCGGACGAGGTCCGCACCCTGTCTTGGACAGTTGGCGCCGCCGCAGCGTATTTCGAGCGCTGCGGCGTCGATTCGCCGCGCGCCACGGCCGAACACCTCGCCGCCCGTCTGCTTGGCGTCCGTCGCGGAGACCTGGCGGCGCGCGGGGAGGAGGCCCTTCGGCCAAAGGTTCTTGAGGCCATGCGCCGCGGAATGCGGCGCGTGGCCTCGGGGGAGCCGCTGCAATACGTGATCGGGCAATGGGATTTCCGGGACTTCACGCTCCGGACCGACAGACGCGCGCTCGTGCCGCGTCCGGAGACCGAGCAGCTGGCCGGGCTGGCGGTGGGTTCCCCGCGTCTGCGGTCGCTCGAAAGACCGATTCTCGTGGACTGGGGCACGGGGAGCGGGTGTCTTGCGCTGTGCCTCGCGCGCGAGTTTCCGTCCGCGCGCGTCCTTGCGCTCGACATCTCGGAGGACGCGCTCGCGCTCGCCCGCGAAAACGCCTCCGCGCTGGGTCTTTCGGACCGAATCGCGTTCCTAAACGTCGCCGAAACGGACGTTTCGGAAGTCCTGGACGGCGCATCTGTCCACGCCATCGTCTCGAACCCGCCCTACATTCCATCCGCGCAGGTCGATAGACTTGAGCGCAAGGTGCTGGAGCACGAGCCGCGCGTGGCGCTCGACGGCGGTCCGGACGGCATGGACGTGCTGCGCGCCGTCTGCGAGGAGGCGACCATGCTCCTCGCGCCCGAGGGGGAGATATACCTTGAACTCGACGCCGAAAGCGGGCAGGCACGGGCCATGTCGGCGCACCTTGCGGAGCTCGGATTCGAGGAAGTGCGCACTCATCGCGACTTTACCGGGGCCGAACGGTTCGTTTCGGCCATGATGCCCTCCGGAATCTGACAAATGCCACAGTCCATCCCGTTCTTCATGTATGGAACGAGCGCCGCCGTTCCGGATCTTTTCCACTGCACCCGCTTCGAGGCACCTGATCCCGTCTGCGCCGTGAAGTGGCCCGACGGCTCCGTCACGCTGCTCGTTGGAGACATGGAGTTCGGCCGCGCCCGCAACCAGACGCGCGGCATCGAGGTGGTTTCGCCCGGATCGCTCGCCGCCTCCTCCGCTCGCGCCGGACGCGGCGGACGCGCCGCCGCTCCCGTCGGCGCGGTGACGTTCGCCGCGCGGTGGCTAGCGCGCGAAAGGGGAGTGCGCGCCGTGGCCGTGGACCGCGCGTTTCCGATCGGGGCGGCGGAGACTCTGAAACAGGCGAAAATCGCCGTGAAAGTCGTCGGAGAGAGTCCGGTGGCCGCCGCGAGGGCGGTGAAGACGCCCGACGAAATACGCGCCATACGCGCCTCGCAGTCCGCCGCCCGCGCCGCCGAACGCGCGCTCGGGGCTGCGATTCGCCGCTGCACGGCCGGTCGCGGCGGGGAGCTCGTCCTGGACGGCCGACCCTTCACGTCGGAGCGCGCCCGCTCGCTCGTGCGGGCGCAGCTGCTCATGCGCGGCGCGATGGACTTCGAGGGCACGATCGTCGCCGGGGGCGCGCAGGCCGCGTGCCCGCACGAGCAGGGGAGCGGACCGCTGCGCTCCGGCGAGTGGATCGTGGCCGACATCTTCCCGCGCTCGCTTCGCACCGGATACTGGGGCGACATGACGCGGACATTCGCGCACGGACGCCCCGACGCGCCACGGCGCCGCCTCTACAAAACCGTGCGCGAGGCGCACGCGCTCGGGATTTCGCTCGTGCGGCCAGGCGTCACGGGGGCCTCCGTCCACGAGGCCGTGGCCGAATTCTTCGCGCGCGCCGGATACGAGCGCGGAGCGGACTCCTCCGGCGCCCCGCACGGATTCATCCACGGTCTTGGCCACGGCGTCGGGCTTGAAATCCACGAGGAGCCGCGACTGTCGCCATCGGGGCGCGACGAACTGCGCCCGGGAATGGTCGTCACGGTAGAACCCGGGCTCTACTACCCCGATCTTGGCGGAGTCCGCATCGAAGACACGGTTCTCGTGACAGAAACAGGATGCATGATCCTATGATTCAGGGGCGAACGCCGGCGCCTGACGCGGCGCGGCGGCTGTGCCGCCTGATCGCCTCCCCGTCCCTCCCGGCCGCGCTTGAGGGAAGCGCCGTCCTGGGCGCGGCTGCCGCCGCGCGCGACGGCAACTTCGTGAATCCGGACGGAAACGCAGTCGAGGCCCAGCCCGGAACCGTCTTCGCGGATCTCGAGCTTTCGCCGTCGCCGCGCTCCCGAATCCGAGTGGAAATCGGACTTCCGGCGCCGGAGCGCTGGGACGGACGTCTCGTCGGCCTCGGCAACGGCGGAGCCGCCGGCCGACTTCCTGTGACGACGACGGCCCAGTTCCTGCGGCGTGGCTGCGCCGTGACGACAACCGACCTCGGCACCGCCCCCGACCCGGCCCGCGCCGGGTGCGGGAATCCGGAGGTGTGGAAGGACTTCGGGCACCGCGCCACCCATCTCGCGATGCTGGCCGGCAAGGCGCTCTGCGCGGCCCTCTACGGACGGCCGCCGCGCTTCACGTATTTCGTGGGGGGATCGACCGGCGGGCAGCAGGGGATGTCTCTAGCGCAGCGCCACCCGGAGGACTGCGACGCCGTGATCGCCGCCGTGCCGGCGCACGCGCGCGTTGCGCTGCACGCGTATTTCCTCTGGAACTGGCAGACGCTGCATCACCGCGACGGCTCGCTCCTCTTCACCGACTCTCAGGAGCGCTCGTGGCGCGGGGCGGTGCTGGAGACGGTCGCCCCGCTTGAGGCAATGCCAAGGGCGCGCGGCCGATTCGTCTCCGATCCCCGCGTGTGGAACAAGGCGCTGCTGGAGGATGCGCTGCGCCTCGCCGCACGGCGCGATCCGTCGCTCGGGCCCGATCACATCGCCGCGCTCCGCCGTCTGGACGGCGGTCCGGTCCACGCCGTCACTGGGCAGCGCATATTCGGCGGCCTTCCGCCCGGCGCGGAATTCTCCCCGGCATGCGGCAACCTCTGGATCTTCGACTGGGCGTTCGGCCCCGGAACGGATCCGTTCTCGATCGACTTCGGAGCCGACTTCGACCGCTACCGGAGCGCCATGGCGGAGGATCTCGACGCCGAGAGCGCCGACCTTGACGCCTTCCGCGCGCGCGGCGGCAGGCTGCTCGTCTATTCCGGAACCGCCGACGGCTGCGTTCCGTGGCATTCCACGGCGGCCTGGCACGCGCGCCTTGTCGGGCGCCATGGCGGCGACGTCGGGGCCGTGCGGGAGTTCTGCCGCTACTACCTTCTGCCAGGACGCTCCCACACTGGCGGACCGGGGGTCCAGACGATACGCGACGAATTCAACATCCTCGTGCGCTGGCGCGAAAAGGGCGTCGAGCCGAAACCGACAGGGCACGGCATGACGCCGCCCGCGTTCGACCTGCCGCTGGAGCCGTTCGAATGACGCGCTGGCGCGTCAGATCCTGTTGTCCCAGTTCTTGAACACGACCTGCTGGCCGCCGGAGCGAATGGCCTCGTAAACCTCGGCCGGCGAACGCTTGTCCGTGAGCGTGAACTGCGCCACGTCCTTGTCGGCCATCACCGCGTAGCCGCCGGGCGTCACGCGCGAACCGGCGCTCATGTTGTCCGCGGCCGTCTTCACGATCTCGTCGCGGAAAGCCGGAGCCTCGCGCGTGGAGACAGTCATGCAGCACCTCGGAAAGGCTATCCGAAAGGCGAGCATCATGAGTTCGAGATCCCGGTCGTCAACCGGATTTTCCGGCTGAAATCCGCCCTCCGTGGGGCAAAAGCGCGGGAAGGCGAACTGTATCCTGCTGCGCCAGCAGCTCCGCTCAAGCCAAATGGCGTGGGCGGCAAGGGAGGCCGCCTCCGGGCGCCACGGCTCCAGACCGAGCAGAAACGCCACGCCGAGAGTGCGGAATCCGGCGCGTCCGGCGCGCTCCTGGGTGCCGAGCCGCCAATCGTAGTTGCTCTTCGGTCCGGCCGGGTGATACCACCCGTAGCGCTCGCGGTCGTATGTCTCCTGAAAGCACGTGAGGCCCTCGAAACCGGCTTCGAAGAGCAGCCTGTAGGTCTCCTCGCTCTGCGGGGCCACTTCAAGCGCGAGATACGAGAACATCGGCTTGAGGAGCCGCCCGACCTCGGCCAGATGCTCCGGCGAATTGACGCGCGGATTCTCGCCGGCGACGACGAGAAGCGAGTCGATTCCTCCGGCACGGATCGCCTCCGCCTCGGCGCGGATTTCCGCGAGCGAGAGGTCCTTGCGCGGATACCCGGCGTGCTGAACGCGGAAGTCGCAGTAGCGGCAGGAGTTCACGCACGTGTTTCCGATGTAGAGCGGAGCATAGACCGAAACCGTGCGCCCGTAGTAGCGCCGGCGCTCCTCGGCCGCCCTTTCGCGCATTTCCGGCAGGAAGCCTAGCGCGGCTGGCGAAATTAGGTTCAGCAGATCGAACCAGCTTTTTCTCGGCGCGTCGAGACTTGCGCGCACATCGGCGTCCTGCGCCGCATCGATGCGGCGCAGGACCTGCTCTTTCGTGAATTTCAGATTCGGGAACATTTTCCGCCTTCTTCCAAAAGGGACAAAGTCACTCGCCCTTGCCGCCGGAGCCGAGAAGCGATCCGATCGCCCCGACAGCGGCCTTGGCCGCGTCCTTCGCCCCCTCCGCGGCGTTTCCGACAGCGGCCTTGGCCGCGTCCTTCGCAGCGTCCGCGACAGCCCCGGCGGCGTCAACCGCGACGCCGCCGACGTCGGCCACGACGCCGGCGACGGCCTTGACCGTGCCGACGGTAATGGACTTGAGAATCTGCGCGAACGCCTCGACCCCGGTCACGCCGCCGGACTTCGCCCCGATGTCCCGCAGTTCGATCGTCGGCAGCGGAACGACGGCGCCCTTGCCGCCGGCAACGGCGACCCGCACCTTGGCGCCCTCGAACAGGAAGTGCCGGATCACGACCCTGCGTCCCTGCTTCTTCTCCGGCTCGTCGGGCTTCTCCTCGCCGCCGCCAAGTTTGTCAAGAAGCGCCTGGAGGTTGCTCTTCAGCCCCTTCAGCTCGTAGGTGACGAACGGCTCGCGGATCGAGATGTCGAGAATTTCGATCGGCTCGTCCTCGCCGCCGAAGAGCGATGCCGGAGCCACCTCCGCGCGGAACGACCCAAGTTCGAAGAGACTTGCGTCGAAGCCCTCCGGGGCGCCGATGACGACGCCGCCGAAATCGACGAGACCTGAGAAAATCCTGACGTGCGACTTTTCGATCGAAACCGGAACGCCAAGCGCCGCCGGGCCTGCCGCCGCCGCGCCGTGCTTCACGATCGGGCCGAGCGCGAACTGCAGAACGAAGAACAGCGCCACGAGCGCGATCGCCGCGCCGACGAGTATCTTCGCGAACACGGCACCGCAGCGCCCTTCGGATGGACGGGTTGAGTCTTTCATCGTTTTTTGTCTCCTGTTTGGGGAAATTCAAGAAATGAGCCGCAGAGCGCCGCCGCCGTGGCGCCGTCAAGCGCGAACACGGCGTCGGAACCCTTGACCCGCACCGGCACCATGCCGCCCGGCGACTCGGACGCGCCGAACTGGAAAACGGAAACCGGGGCAGCCGCGCCAAAGGGCGCGCCGGGCGCGCCGGACGCGGCGACAAGAAGCTCCGCCCGTGGCGGAAGCAGCCCGTATGCGGAGGAGTCCCGCACCGCCAGGGAAAGCACTTCGCGGGCCTCAAGCGCCGCCAGAGCCGCGACTGCGGCGTCGGCCGCGGCCGCCGACGCGGCGGCGCCCGGCGGGGCGTCGGCGCCCGGGGCCCACGTGCCGCCGGGCAGACGGCGCACCGCGACCGGCGGACGCCCCGGCACGATCAGCGAAAGTGAAAGAACTGAATCTGGCGCCATCGCGGCAATGGTCCGCGCGCGCACATGGCGCAGTTCACGCGGATCGAACGCCGCCGCCGGCACCGACCCGGCGGGCAGCTCAAGAATCATGCCCCGCGCCGGGACAAACGCGCGGGCGACGGCGGAGGCGGAGTCCCCGCCGTCGTTCCAGAACCACAGCTCCGCCGGGGAGTCGGCCATGGCGAACGAACATGACAGCCGCACGGCGCCGGCGGGGGGGACAAACGACTGGGGCGCGGGCTCGGCGCCGCAGTCGCGGAGGGAAAGCAGCCCCGAGACAAGCGCCGCCGCCGCCCCCTGGTCGGCTGGCTGGGCCGACGGGGCCAGAAGCGTCCACGGCGACTCCGAATCGGAGCGCTCAAGAGTGACCGCGCCTGACGGCCCCGTGAACGAAAGCGACCTGCAGCGCGCCTCGTCCGCGCCGAAGAGCGAACGGTCGCGGAACACGTCGATCGGCATCTTGAGGGCGTCGAGAAGAATCTCGTCCACCTCGAACACCGTGCCGTCGGAAATCGACGCGCCGACCGCGCGCCGAATCTCGCCCTGCCCCACGGCGGCGGCGGAATCGGGAGATGAGGAGAAGGCAAGCGACAGGGGATCGCCCGCTCCCTCGAAGCGCACGGAAACCGAGACCTCGATTTCAGACGGCCCGAGGCCTGCGGAGGCGCGGGCGGTTTCGGCGTCGGACGGCGCCGCGCCAGGGGGCGGGGTCCAGAGAAAGCGCCCCGCGACGGCGGTGCCGAGAGCATCCAGAAGAGCGGAGACGGCGGCGGGATCGGCCGGGCAGCGATACGGGGCGACCATGGACCAGCCGGAAGCGCCGCCGGACGGCTCAAGGCGCAGGACCGGGGAGTCCGGACGACGAATTTCGACAGCCGACGGAACGGAGTCTGAAAAACGGAAGAGAACGCGATCGCGGATGTCGTCGCGCGAACCGGGCAGCAGGTCCCGCGCCGCGCGGTCGAGGACGAGAACATCGCCGCCGGCCTCGCGCATCGCGAACACGCCTTCGCCGGAGGGCGTAAATGCGCCGAAGCGCAGCGACGCGCGCGCGCCGGACGAATCGACGGCCTCGATCCACGACGGTGGCGTTTCCGCGAATCCGAAGTCCGTCTCGCCAAGCGACCTGGCCTCGCGCTGGCGCGCCGTGACGCGATCGCGGACGCGCCCGCCGAAGGCCGCGTCCAGAAAGAGGGCGACGCGCTGCGCGTCTGCGCGGCCGGAGTCCGGCGCCGAAAAGGTCCAGCCGCCTCCGGTCTGGCGCGAAAGCTCCACTGTGCTTCCGTCGCCAAGCCCCATGCGAACCGACACTGCCGCGTCGGGCGAAAAGCCCGGCACCGGGGCGCTGTCGCGCGAAGCGCCGTCACCGCGTCCGCCAGTGCCGAAACGCAGGGCCGCGAGCAGCATGGCAAGCGCGGCGGCGAGCAGAACTATCGTCTTGCGCGGAACCATGGCAGACAGGATGCGGCAAGCAACAGCGCGACACCGACGGAAATGCAGGTGTCGGCGGCGTTGAACACAGGAAAACTCCACACGGCGCGCCAGTGAACGTCGATCCAGTCAACGACAAGCCCGCCGCGCAGAGCGCGATCGGCGAGATTGCCGAGAATGCCGCCGGCAAGAAGCCCCGTGGCGAGGCGGCCGAGGCGCGTGGCGCACAATTCGCGGCGGTTGGCGACAAGCAGCGCGAGCATCGCCGCCGAAACCGCGCAGAGCAGCCAGCGCCGACCGGCAAGCATCCCCCACGCCGCTCCGCGATTCAGGACGAGCCGCAGATCGAGAGCGCCCGGAACGAGCGTGACATGCCCGCCGCCGCCGAACGCCCGGAGCGCGGCGGCCTTTGTGGCTTGATCGGCCGCGAAGGCTGCGGCGGCCGTTGCGCAGACGGATTTCACTGGCGGCGGACGACTTCCGGAATGACTCGCTACTCGAAGAACTCCGCCGCCTCGGCGCTGCGGCGCAGCGCGGCGTCGGCCTCCATCTCGGACTGGCAGTCGATGCAGTGCTTGGCGAATGGCTGGGCCTCAAGGCGCTTCTTGCCAATCCTGCGTCCGCAAGCGGCGCAGATTCCGTATGTGCCGTTGTCGATGGCGAGCAGGGCGGCGTCAATCTGCCGGATGCTGTCTTCGTCGAGCGCGGCCTTGACGAGTTCCGTGTTGCGCATGCTGGCGTCGGTGCCGTCCTCCTCCGGATTCACCTCGTCGTGGCGGAACAGCGACTGCCCCTGAAGCGACGACGCCTTCTTGGTGAGGCGGGTGCGCATTTCAAGCAGGTTTTCGCGAAACGCCGCGAGATCCTCCGGCGAAAATGACGCGGCGGCGTCCTCGACATCGTCGAGCGGTCCGTCAAACCAGTCGTCGTGCTCCGGCGTCGGCACGAGCGGCACGATGTCGCCAAGATCGACCGACTGCTCCGGCTCGGCCTTGGACTCCGCCTTTTGAACTGGCTCCTCGCGAACCGGCTCCGGAGCGGGTTCTGGAGCGGGTTCCGGAGCGGGCTTAGGAGGCTCCGGAGCAGGCTTCGGAGCAGACTTTTTATCGGTCTTCCGCGCTGTTTTTTTGTCCGGCTTCGGCGCGGTGTTCGGCGCGGGCTTCCTGTCCGGCTTCGGCGCGGGCTTCGTAGCGGGCTTCCTGTCCGGCTTCGGCGCGGGCTTCGTAGCAGGCTTCTTGACTGGCTTCGGGGCGGGTTTCGCGGCGGGCTTCTTGACTGGCTTCGGCGCCGGCTTCGCAGCGGGCTTCCTGTCCGGCTTGGGCGCGGGTTTCGCAGCGGGCTTCTTGTCTGGCTTTGAGGGCTTTTGTGCGGACTTTGACATCTTGCTTGCCGGTTTGGCGACCGACTTCTTGACCGGAGCCGCTGGTTTCTCGGCGGTTTTGCCGGTTGGCTTCTTTGCCTTCGTCGGGGACGCCGCCGGAGCGGACTTCGGGGTTGACGCTACGGCCTTTTTGGCGGCCTTTGCGGAGAACCATAGACCCGGCGTCCGGATCTTGATGCGAGGCTCCGCCTTTTTTTTGTCGGGCTTCTTCATTGAATTGGGTCCTCGGGAAGGGAAAACGACTACTGCCGCATTGCTTGAAGCGGCGGGGGCGAAAGGGTAGCACCCGCGCCCCCGCCAGTCAATCCGATTTTTTGCTTGAATCAAAAAAGCCTTTTCGCTAGTATCCCCTCCGCCGCTTTCCTTGTGGCGGGATTAGCTCAATTGGTAGAGCACCAGATTGTGGATCTGGTTGTTGCGGGATCGTGCCCCGCATCCCGCCCCATTTTCCAAAGCCCGTAAACACGCAGAAAACCGCATGTTTACGGGCTTTTTCGCATTTTTGGCTTCCTCCCCGTTCCGCCCGATTCCGCCCCATAAAATGCATGAATCATCCCCATATCATCCCCAAGGATTTCCCCGGTTTTCGCCCCTTGTCGAAAATGGGAGGGCGCATCACAGCCGCCCCAATCATCCCCAAAAGCCGCACCAATCATCCCCAAAAGCCGCCGACGTTGCGGCAGTCCCGGCCCGTTTCTGACATCGTGGACGGCGACAACCCCACCGGCGCGGGCGTCTTCGCGTTAGAATCGTAGTCAATCGGGGCGCGAATCGTAGTCAATCCTCCGCCGCCGGCGTCGCCGTCTTGCGGGGAATGCCGATTGAGGCCACGGGAACGGCCCTAGAATCGCGCCGCGCCCCGTCCGGGCATCCTCGCCCGTCCGGGAGCTGCGCCGCCCTTCCTGCGCGTTTCTGCGGCCTTCGACCTCGACCGGGGCGAAGAGTCCGCCGGGATACTCCGTCAGTTGCCGCACTCGGACGGATATGCGGGGCCGGCCCGTGACTTCGAATTTCTCCGCGTGGATCAAAGCCACGGCGGAATCATCCGTGAAGAACCCGGCGCGCGTCATGCAGTCCAGAAGGTTCTTGCCGATATTGTCCACATCGGGCTTGGAGGTCTTGCGCCGCATCGCAACGCCGTGCCGCCGCATATCGGCCGCGCCCTCCTTCGTCGCCTGGAAGTAGTAGCCGAATGTCACACCGACCGGGCCGGAGAGCGGAACGGCGGGAGCGAACGGCCGGAGCGCGGCAAGGTAGCGCGCCTCAAAGCGGACGATTTCGGGACGGCGGAAGTGAAGCACGAAAGGCTTTCCGTCCGCGCCGACCACGGCCGGCGACCACCAGGCGCGCGAAGTTTTCCCGCCTCGCCACGGGGAGCGGTTCGGCGTGGTTATCCATCCGTCACCCTCCAGAGTTCCGGCCGCTCCTGCTTCAACCGCGCAAGCCCTTCACGCGCTTGCCGCTGCTTCTCCGCCAACTCCTCCGGCGTCAACTCCGCAGCGGCTGCGCGCTTCGACGCGAAGAGAGCCGGGAACGGCGTGGCGGGGTTCTCCTCCTCGACCTTCTCGACCTCGACCGTCGGCGGGGATTCTGGTTCGGCCTGAACGGGAGCGGCCTCGACCTTCGGGGGCGGGGACACCTTCGCGGTGGCGACCTCGACCGGGGCGGGAGCGGCGGCAAGAGACTCCTCGATATTCCGCAACCTCGCCACCAGAGCCGCGCCCTTGTTCCTCACTTCCTCGCCGGCGGCAACCTCCGCGACGAAATTAGCGCACTCCTCGACGAATAGCCGCGCTCCTTCCTCCCTGCCCTTGTCCGCACGAAACTTTTTCAGCAGAGAACCGTAGCAATTTCGCGGCCTATCCCCGCTCTCCTCGGCTGCGGCAAGAGCGACCTCTACCGGGTCTTTCTGCATCCTTGCCCAAGCCCCGAAGTCCGAAGACGGCGAAGGTTGAAGAATCCCGAAGTCCGAAGAACCCGAAGGGACGGGGCGCGCCTCGCGCCTGTCTTCGTCTTCGGTCTTCGGGTTTTCGTTCTTATCTCCTTCTTCGTCTTCGTCCTCGTCTTCGCGCCCGCGCGTTGGTTTTGATTCCGCTATTGATTCCGCTATTGATTTCGCTATTGTTTTGCTTGCATTGCGGTTCCCGGCGTTGCGAGAGACACCTTTTCCGGCCTCGCCGCCCTTCCTTCCGGCATTCCTCGCCGCTTCGATTCGCTCGACCTCCGGCGGCACCGCCGCCCAATCGTCCGGGGCGACCGTCTCCGGGGGCGGTTTCTCGCCCGTCTCCGCATACCGCCACACCGCCGCCGCGAATGCGTCCGCGTCGTTCGGGGAATAGCGGTTGATTGTCCGCCATGTCCGGCGCGAATCCTCGCCGGCGGGGAGTAGTCCCTTCTTCATGCCCTGCCCCCTTTCCTCGCGTCCGGCCCATAGCCGGGAATCGTCCACACCATCCCGCGCGCCCTCGCCCAAAGAGCCGGGGGGAGCGCACCGGGAGGCGGTTCCTCGCCCGTCAACGCCTCACGAATCCAAGCGGCCGCAAGGGCGTCTTGGACGGGGGCGGATTGCGACCGCCACAAGTTGCGCGTTCCGGGCGCGCACCGGAATACACTTCGCGCCCTCACCGCCGCACCCCCTTGCACCTCACGCGGAACGGACGGGCCTCTTGCACGACCGACCGCTTCGACCGCTGCTTGCACCTCGCCGGGAACGCGGAGCGACCCGCCGGCGGTTCCTCGCGCATCCTCACGCCCGCACCTCCTTCCGTCCGGCGCGGCCCTCGATCAGCGCGCGGACACTTTCGGCGGTGTAGCCGAAGAAGCGGGAGCCGGAGCCGGTCACGGGCCGGAGCAGACCTTTGCGGCCCCACAGCCGCACCGTGCGCCCGGAGACGCCCAGACGTTCCGCCACCTCGCGGGCGCGGATCACGCGGCCCACGTCGGCGGGGGCGTAATCGTCGCCACCTTCCATGATCGCGAACGCGCGTTCCTGCTTGTCGCCCGGAATGCCGAGCGCCGAGAGCATCGCCGCCAGAGCGGCGCGGGATTCAGACTTGATTTTCATGTTGCGCCGCCCGCGCCCGTTGTTTCCCGTCGCCCGGAAGTGGGCGAGACTGCGGGACGGAGGCGCGCGGCACAAATGGGCGGGAAAGTAGGTGTTTCGCAAGTGTTTAGGTGTTTTCCACGTCAATAAAGCCTTGATACACAAGGGGAACTTTTTTTGGGGGCGTAGGTGTTTCGCAAGTGTTTTCCTCATTGCTTCCGCGTTTCCGAAGCGCCATTTTTCCGCCCCTTGCCGCCCCGGCGGGGCTTGTGGTAGGATTTGCGGCAAGCAACCGCGACAAAGGAAAGGACACGCCATGCCAACCGGACACCGTTTCACATACTGGCAAGAGCCGGACGGATTTTTCATTGGCTACATCGAAGATTATCCAGACTACCGGACGCAGGGCGCGACGCTTGACGAATTGCGCGACAATCTCCGGGACATCCTTTTCGACCTTGAAAGCGGCCTAGTTCCATGCGTCCGGCATAGCGAAGAACTTGCGTTCGCATGAAGCGCGAAGATCTGATCCGCGCCATCCGCGAACACGGCGGCGAGTTTGTTCGCCACGGTGGAAATCATGACTGGTATCGACAACCGGCCACGGGAGCGCAACAACCGATTCCGCGCCACCGCGAAATAAACGAAAACCTCGCCCGGCACATTCTCCGAAAACTAGCACCATTCGACTAGCAGGGAAGAGCCGAATGAAAATCACGGACATGGAAGCATATCCAGCCGCCGCCGCAGATTTTTACAGCGACCCGACGCTTGCCCGGAATTGGACGCCCTCGCCGCGTCGCATTCCCTTCTCGATACATTTCAAGCCGCCCGCGCCCTTGCCACGGCTTGGGACGACTGACTAGCGTCGGCGTTGCATCCGCAACCCTGATTGAATCGCTGCGGCCTTTTCCATCGTTTCGCCGAAGCCCTCTTTTTGTCCGAGACTCAGCCGCCAACAATTCCAAGCCGCCTCCGTTGTCCGCACGGCGGCGCAATAGCCGAGCCATTCGTCCGGAACATTTTCGGGGGATTGTTCCCATTTTTGAATTGTGGTAAGAGCGACTTGTAATTTTTCCGCCGCTTCTTTCTGCGTCAAATACCATTTCGGCCCCGACGGGCGACCAGTTTTCCGGCCCGTGCGTGGCGGCTTGCCGCCCGCCTTCCCCGCATCCAACTTCGCCCGCGCCTCCTCCGCTTCTAGCCGCGCCCTTGCCGACTCGATTTCCTCGACCGGGACGGCCTCGAGCGCTTCAAGGTATGCCGCCTCGAAGTCCCGCCACGCCTCGCCCTCCTCGTTCAAAGCGTCCAGAGTCCCCGCCACGGCG
>DJYI01000154.1 GCA_002448475.1 Verrucomicrobia bacterium UBA6982 | reverse complement strand
ACGGTCGTGAGCCTCGACACCGACAAACTCGGACTCGTCGGCTTCACTCGGGCGCAGGTGCGCAAATACGTGGACGAAATCTTCGTGGAACACGGCCTCGATCCGTCGCTGAAGGCGCCCGTGATGACCGACCTCGAAAACTTCTACGACGGATACCATTTCCTGCCGGGGGCCGAGCCGCTCTTCAACGCCACAATCTGCAACTGGTATCTCCGGCGCCTTCTCGTCGAACGCAAGCCTCCTTCGCTCGTCATCGACTCGAACGTCCGCACCGACATCGCCTGGTTCCGGATGCTCGCCCAGACGCACGAAAATGCGCTTGACAGGCTTCGCGCCTACGTCGAGCGAGGCGAAGGCGAAGAAGTGGACACGTCGGCGCTCTCCGCCAAGTTCGGGCGCGCCAAATTCTTCTCGGAGGAGTTCTTCCCCTACGCGCTCTACTACCTCGGGCTTCTCACCTTTGAGGACGACTTCACCCTCAACATCCCGAACCTCACGATCAAGAACATGTTCGTCGACTACTACGACGAACTTTCCCGGTTCCCGAACGCCGACGAGGCCCGCCGCGCGTTCGTCCGGGCATGCCGGGCGCACATGAAAGCGGACGGCCCGTGGCGGGACGTTTTCGACGCCTACTGGCAGCACTACGTGAAGGCGCGCATTCCGGCGCAGGCGTTCGACAAGATGAACGAGAACTTCTTCCGCACGACCTTCACGTCGCGCTGCCTCGACGTCCTGCCGATGTTCTACTCCTTCGAGACGGAATACAACTCCTCCGAAGGCCGCTGCGACTTCCTCGCGATTCCCAAAGTGGGCTTCGCCAAGCCGGCGCAACTCATCGAGTTCAAGTACTTCACGAATGCCGCGGCCACGAAGGGCAAGGTCCTTGGCCGGGCCGAACCGGACGTCGAGACCGTGCGGCAGGCGCTTGCCTACCGCGCCGCGCTCCTGCGCCGCCCCGACTGGAAGGCACCCGTCGCGGCCACCGTCGTCGAAGTCTGCGGCGGCGAGGGCTACAACTGGTTCGACCTGCCGGACTAGCGCGTCTCCGCGCCCCCTGCGGCTCTTCATCCCTTGAAACGCCCCGGCCGTTGCAGTAAGATTCGATAGGAAATGAAACCTATCCGCAACATACTGTTCCTCCAGGCCTCCGACGGGATGTTCTCCTACCGGCGCCAGGCCGGGGCTCAGCACATCGCCGTGGCAAACGGGTGGCTTTTGCACACGGTCCGCTACACGGCGCGGAAGGACGGAAGCTATCGGCTGCACCGTCCGCGGGGCGCGAAGTCCGTCGCCGACCTCATCGCCATGTGGCACCTCCACGGCGTAATCGTCGAATGCGGTCTGGAGGACGAGCGCATTCCGCCGGACGCCTTTGGAAAAACGCCGGTCGTCTATCTCGACCACGGCGCCAGGCCTCCATCCGATGGCTGCGGCCATGTCGTCTGCGACCAGGCGTCGTTCGCGCAGCAGGCGGCCCGCGAGCTGCTTGCGTCGGGCTTCGGCGACTACGCCTTCGTCCCGGCGGCGGCGGACGCGCAGTGGAGCCGCATACGCGGCGAGGCGTTCAAGGCGGCGATCCGCGCCGCTGGCAAGCGTTTCTGGAAGTTTGCCGCAGCAGCGGCGAACAAGGGAGAGTCTAGAGCATCTAGAATATCTAGATCATCTAGAGAGTCTAGAATCTCCAGCCCCGACATTGTCGATGTTCCCATGCTACCCGCAGAGGCTGTAGAGGCATGGCTCGAACCTTTGCCAAAGCCTGTCGGCGTGTTCGCCGCCAATGACTGGTCCGGGAAGGCCGTGCTCGGCGCGTGCGCCCGCCTGGGGCTGCGGGTTCCGGAGGAGGTCGCCGTCGTTGGCGTGGACAACTCCTGGCACGTCTGCGCGACCTGTTCGCCGACGCTCACGAGCATTCCCCAGAACTTCGAAGGCGAGGGCGCGACCGCTGCCGGGTTTCTCGGGGAAATGATGAAGGCGCCGGGGCGGACGTTCCCGCCTCGGCAGTGCGCGGCGGCGCATATCGTGCGGCGGGAATCGACGCACTTCGCCTCGTGGCGCGACGAGCGCGTCGCGAGGGGTCTGGAGTTCATCCGGCAGGGCGCCTGCGGCGGTATCTCCCCGGCAGACGTGGCCCGCGCCATGTGCGCGAGCCGGACGCTTGCCGACGCCGCGTTCCGCAAGGCCCTCGGCCACACGATCCTCGACGAAATCCACGCCGTGCGCATCCGCACCGCGCAGGACATGCTTGCGCGCGGCGTACAGCCGGACATCGTGGCCCAGAACTGCGGCTACGCCTCGACCAACGACTTCCGCCGCGTCTTCAAGCGCCGCACCGGAAAAAACATCCGACAGTGGCGGAAGGATGGCGCCCCTGTTTGATTTGTGTTTTTGATAAATGTTTGATTTGATACCTATTGACAGAGGTCAGCAGGTATCATTGAGTCCCGTCGCACGGATTCCGCCCGAAGGGCGCATTCCGCCCCCTCGCAAACCAAGTCAAAACCAAATCAAAGGCACAGCCAATGAAAACACGGTCGATTCTCCCCGCCGCCGTTGCGGCTTTTCTCGTTGCCACGACTACCGACACGCTTGCCTACGAACGAGGCGATGTCCTCCTCCACCTCTCGTTCGACGACACGGTGGACGCTGTCGGCGCGGCAAGCGGCAGCACGACCATATACCGCGGAACGCCGGCGTACACCAACGAGACCGTCGCACCGACCATCTACTGGACGGCGAAGGACGGCAGCGAGCAAAGCCGCGCGAACCCCAAAGCTCTCTACGCTCATGACAATCGAATCCAGTTGAAGTTCCCTGATGTGACAGCGCTTCAGCGGCCAGACCTCACGAGCGCGACAATCGAGTTTTTCATCAAGGTTTCCAGCAGCTCTGGAAACAGAGCCCCTGTGGCGTTTTTCGACGACCCCGACAAATCATGGAAGCCACCGTTCCCGTTCCTGTTGCAAAACAGAAATGCAACACAGTGCTTCTTCATACGAACAGACTGCTTTGACGACGCGACGGCAGCCAGTTCTGGTACAAGCGACGTTTGCGAGCAGATAGCACTCGATACGGGCATCACCTTTGTTGACAGCACATGGCACCACATTGCCGCGACGATTTCCGAGGCCTCGGGCGATAAGTCCGTCATCAAGTTTTACTTCGACCGTTTGCTAGTCCAAACGGCGACTTCAACGAAGTTCGCGTGGAGCGGCCTTACAGACACCATGACAGCGGTCTTCGGTGACACCGGCGAATACCAGATTGACGAGTTCCGCATCACCAAGGGAGCGCTGACGCCGGGCGAGTTCCTGCGGACTTCCCCGCTCCCGTCAGACGGCGAAACCATCGTCCACCTTTCCTTCGACGGGACACTGGATTCCCTTGGTGCCGCAAGTGGTAGCACTACGCTCTACAGGGGGACTCCGGCCTATTCGGCTGACGTTCCAGCGCGCGAAGTCGGCTCCATGCTGGGCGACGGCAAGAGGACTTGGCGCCCCAATCTCAAGTCCCTCTACGTGAACAGCAACATGATCCAGTTGAAACTGCCCAAAATCCTAATGGCCGATCTCGAAAGGCCGAATCTCAGGAACGCCACGATCGAGTGCTTCGTCAAGGGTGTGGCGGCGGAAAAGAACGATCCCGTCGTGCGTTTAACACATAATCAGAATGCAATCAAAACGCCACCATTCCCCTTTATCATGAGTTCGGACTGGCAGACCGGAAAACTCGCCGCAAGGCTCGACACCTTCGATGAGGGGTTGACCGACTTCAAGCAGAACGCTTTTTCCTTCGCGCCGGACTTCACGGAGGGAAAATGGCACCACATCGCGGTGACCATTGCCGAGACGCAGGACGGGAAATCCCTGTTCAATTTCTATCTCGACGGCCGCCTGGCGAGCACGAAGACCTCGGAGCAGTATCAGTGGGACGGTCTCACGGATTCGATGTCGATCGATTTCGGCGCGAACAAGAACAACGATTCGCTCAAGTGCTACATTGACGAATTCCGCATCTCAAAGGGTGTCCTGACTCCAGAGGCATTCCTCCAGAAGGGACCGGTCGCGACTGTCCTGTCTTTCAGATAACGAACACATTGAAAGGACAACCCGGAAAAATGAAAAGCGTCAATCTCGGGCAGATTGCATTCTGTTTTTTCCTATCTGCTCTTCCAGGACTGTCGGACGATACAGCTGTTGCCGATTTCCGGCGCATTCTTCTCGGGCGTGCGAGGGCTTTCGCTGCCGAATATCGTGTGCGCGGGGATGCGGAAAGCCTATTCTTTGCCGAGCAGTCTGAGGCGGACGCGGCGACAATCGAGGAGATGCTGAAGGAGGCGGAAGCGCTTCGCGCACTCTCACCGATCGAGGCGAAGGAACCGGAGCTGCTCGATGTCAGGGATTTCGGCGCCAAAGGCGACGGCCTTGCCGACGACGCGGACGCTTTCGCGAAGGCATGCGAGGCTATACGCGCCCTTGGCGGCAGACCGAGCGTCCTCCGGGTTCCCGCCGGCACCTATCGCTTTGCGACGTCCCGCAAGACAGCGCAGTTTCAAAGTTGGAACGGCGCGTCCTGGTGGGATCTCGGCTACTGCGTATTCGACTCGATTACGAACTGCCTCATCGCCGGAGACGGGCCGACGAACACCTTCATCCGAACGGGGATGCATGGCAAGTCGTTCTTGCTTGCCAACTGTTTCAACTGCCGGGTGCGCGGCCTTGAGATTTCCCTCGAAAGGCTTCCCTACATTGAGGGAAGCCTGGAAGATTACGATGCAAAGGAGCGAACGGGTGTCGTCCGTCTAGCTCCAGGTTCGCTTGCCCCGGATGACGACAGCTGGACGCCGCACGGTTTTGAGGAGCCAAGACTCTTTCAATGCTTCGGTGCGCTCTTTGACCCGCAAGGACTCTTCGTTCAGGATGCGGCATTCCTGAACTGGGGGCCGGAGCACATCGGCGAGAAGCTAGAGGACGGACGATGGAGGCTTCGTTTCAACGACAAGACGCATCGTGAATTCCTTGATGCCGCCAGCGCAGGGCGGTCGATCGTGATTCCCAACCGCTACAATGGATTTGGGGGGATGTACGCCATCTACTGCTACCACTGCACGATCGAGGATGTCTGGGTGAGGACGTGCAGGGCGGCTGCGTTTACCGCGTCGAAGTCCCGCGGCACCGTTTTCCGCCGATGCCGCGATTTCCCGCCGGAGGGGCATATCCTTGCGAGCAATGCCGATGGTTGCTTCATGAATGCCGGTTCCATGGTGATCGACTGCGTCTTTGACTCGATGTGCGACGACGGCTTAAACGTCCGCACCTACGCCGAGCTGGTGGAACGGACAGACCGAGACGACACGGTTCTCCGTCGCGAGACGGGGCTGGGGCGCAATCGCGCAGGAGAGGTCGCCATTTTCGCCGATGCCTTAACCGCCGCCTATATTGGATCCTGCACGGTCGCGGAGGACAGCGAGCCGTTCCACGTCAAGGACAAGGGCTGGTTCCGCCGGACTAGATTCACCGCGCCGCTCCCTGAGCGGGCGGTGAACGGCGTGTTCATGTACTTTCCACGCCAATACGGCATTGGCACGGTCATTTCCGGCAGCACGTTCCGAAACGGACGGCTTTCCGGTCTCGTTCTTCAGACGGAGTGCATTCTGGTCGAAAACTGCACGTTTGAGCATATCCGTGCTTCGGGAATCCGCATGGGGGCTCTTGGCGACTGCAAGGAAGGACCCCCTCCCTACAATGTGCTGATCCGCAATTGCCGCATTTCCGATTGCCGCACGGGAATCACATCGTGGATTCGGATGTGGGACGCGACGAAGACGGCATGGTCGAAGGAACTCGCCTCGCCGATGCGAGGCATAGAATTGGATGGCAATATGTTCGATGCCTCCGTCCAGAATCCGTATTCCCTCTCGCACGTCCTTGATGTCAAGACAACGGCAAAGTAGAGACCGGCCCAGAAGGAACCTGAAAACATGAATCAAAGGCGAACCCACGAGCTGAAAGCCCCGGCGGCGATGGAAATGCTGCGTCCGGGCGACGTGAAGCCGCGCGGCTGGCTGCGCGACTGGTGCGTCACGGCCAAGAACGGCTACGTATCTCGGATGGACGAGGTGGACATCGCGTTCCAGCGGGCATGGAGCGACGACTTCCACCCGCGCGGCAAATACCTGTACTGGGCCGACAAGGACCAGGGCGCTTGGTGCGCGGAGGGCGGACGTGGTCGCGCCCGCGTCCGCTCCTCGACCGCGACGGCGGCAAGCCTTATCTGCATCCGCGCTCGCCGTGTCCGATCTACGACTGGAAAGGACCAGAGGCGGCCAGCGGAAAGTATTTTGCGTTCATCCACAACACGTTCGACTTCAATGGCGATACGGCCTATCAGCGTCGCGGGCCGCTCTACCTCATCGCCGGAACATTCATGCCGAACGCCGAGCAACCTATCTGGTTCAAGGAGCCCAAGCTGTTCGCGCCGCGCGACGGCAATAGCTTCTATACGAGCTACACCGTGCAAGACGGGAAGGGCGTCTTGTGGTTCAATGACGCGAAGTTCTATCTGCTTGGCCGCGAAGTCGGCCCGGAGTGGTTCAATTGACGATCGAATCGTTTACGGCACGAGAGGACATTAAATGACCTCTCGTGCCATTTCGGTTTTTGACCTTCCAGGCTGAATCATGGCATTAACAGACGAGATGTGACATTGAAGAGAGCATTCGGAAACAGCCGTTTCCAAACTTTGCGATTTTTGACATCCTTCAAATGCTAGACATGTAAACCTAAAAATGCTATCATTGAAATCGCGAGTGCTAGGAAGGCAAGTCATGCAAGCCATCAGGAGAATACCGTATGGAGTCATCAACTGGGCCACACTGGTCCGGGAGTGCCATTTCGTCGATAACACGGCCTACATCCGCCAATTGGAGAATGTGGCGACACCTGTCTTCCTGCGTCCAAAGCGCTTCGGGAAGTCGGTCGTCTGCTCGATGCTCGCGCACTACTACGACGCCGCGCTCAAGGACCGCTTCGACGAACTTTTCGGCAGGACGGACATCGGCCGCGACCCCACGCCCCTGCGCAACTCCTTCCTCGTCCTCCCATTTGACTTTTCGACCATAGAGGTCGGGACAATCGCGGAAATCGAGCGGAACTTCTGGTCGAACGTCAAGGGAGCGGTCGAAGTTTTCGCCGCCTTCCTCGCGTCCTGCCAGCTCGCCAGGAACCTCAGCATCGCGAACATCTACAACGCAAGATGCGCGCTGAACGCCTACGCGCCGCTCTTCGACCCGGTGCTGAATCGACCTGGCAAGGCGTTCTACGCGCTCAAATACTTCAACACGCTCTACCGCCTCGGCAAGGCGGTCAAGTGCGAAATCGAGGGAGGGCAGGGCGCGGACGGCCTGTGGTGCGTCGCGGCGAGAGGTGGGGCGAGCCGTCCCGGCGAGCCGCTTCGGGCCGAAAGCCCGCGCTCCCAGAGGGGCGGCGGTCTCCAGACCGCCGGTTGTGATTGGCGATCTGGAGATCGCCACCCCTCTTTGTCGCAGTCTGGAAGCCCGCGCGCCGCCGCCGCCTTCATCGTAAACGACTCGCCAACGTCCTGCCGGATCGCCTCAGACTTCGGCGGGCGGAAGCCCGTCTCCTGCCACATCATCGATGCAACCCGCACAGATGCGGAAATCCCCTTCCCCGCCACCCTTCCGCCGCACTCGTTCCTGCTCGTCGAGTTCGCGTAGCGCCCCCCATACCGAAAAGGTCAACATGAAATTCGGAATCTGCACGATCGATCCGCAACTTGCCGCCGATGCACGGGATGCTGGCTTCGACTATCTCGAAGCGCCCGTCCCGGCGCTCCAGAAACCGCTTGAAGGCGAAGAGACCTTTCTGAGAGCCATGGAGGAGGCTTCCGGCCTCGCGCTCCCCGTCGAGGTCTCCAATGGTTTCTTCGGCTTCGACGGAAGTCTCCGCTGCGTCGGACCCGACGCGGACCTGAAGCGTCTGGAGGGCTATTGCGAAACCCTCTTCGCCCGCAGCGCCAAGGCCGGAATCACGCTCCTCGTCCTCGGCTCAGGAAATTCCCGGACGATTCCCGACGGCTGGCCGCGCGAAAAGGCGGACGGTCAATTCGCGGAACTCCTGGCGCGAATCGGCCCCCGTGCCGCCGCGCACGGGGTGAAAATCGCCATTGAGCCCCTTGCGCGCGTCGAATGCAACTTCCTGAACACGGTGGACGAAGGGGCGGGCTTCGCCCGAGCCAGCGGCTCTTCCGCCATCGGAGTGCTCGCCGACTTTTTCCACTGGAGGCGAAACGGGGAAAGCCCGGACACGATCGTTTCCTCGAAGGATCGGTTCCTGCACGTCCATCTGGCGACGACGCCGAACCGCCAGGTCCCCGGACTCGAAGACTGCGATTTTTCCGCGTTTTTCGCCACCCTTTCCAAAATCGGCTACGACGGGCGCATTTCGCTCGAATGTCGCTTCCCTCCGCCGGAAGGCCGCGTCGAAATCCTTCGCCGCGCGCTTGCGTCCATGAAGGCGGCCACCGGAGCATCCCTTTCGTAAGTCATCCCGCCGCACTCGTTCATCCACGCCGAATCCTGTTGAATGCCCATGAAGCATCATTCCATCTACTCCTACGGCCAGCTGTTCGCCTTCAGCGGCATCGACGGCGACACCGCTGGCGCACGCGACTTCTGCGCGACGTTTCTGGACGCCCCCGTCACGCTTCGTTTCGAGACCGACCCGCCCGTCACGCTGCGGATCCCGATTGGCGGAGGCGCAGTGTTCGACGCCATTGGCGGCGATTTCATCGATGGCCGCTCCGCCAACGGCGGACGGTTGCTCGTGGCCTTTGAAGGCGCGCGCAGCGTTGTCGGCCTCGCTCCGGTCGAGCCGATGCTGGATTCGGCGCACCCGGAGGATGCACGCTGCCGGCTGGCCAAGGAGCAAAGCGGCGGCTGGCTTTTTCGGCTGGTTCTTGCGGACTCCGCGGCCTTCCGTCCTCCCGCGGAGGCAAACGACGTCCCGCCCTCCCTCGCCGCCGTCGAATCGGCGGTTCGGGCGCGCCGCGCCTGGCTGGAGGCGCAGCCGGCCTGTCCCGAACCGGGCTTCGAGGGGCTGTGGGCCAAGTGCCTCGCCATCGAGAAGGTGAACACGCTTTCGCCCGAAGGCGTCTTCCCCTGCCGCTGGACGACGCCCGACCGCGTTCCACACCGTGACATGTGGCTCTGGGACAGCGCCTTCCATGCGATGGCGATGTCCGGGAGCAATCCGGCGCTTGCCCGCGACGCGATCCGCGCCGTCCTGGAGCGCCAGCGCCCGGACGGCTTCATCCCGCACCAGATGCGGCCCGACGGCTGGACGTCCGATTCCACCCAGCCCCAGGTTCTCGCCTGGGCCGTGCTCTTCCTCCACGAACGAGCGCCCGAAGCGGATTTCCTCGCCTGGGCCGCACCTCGCCTCGCGGCGTTCCTCGACTGGACCGCCCGCGAACGGAGTCCGAACGGGGACGGACTTCTCGCATGGAAGACCGGGAATGTGGCGGTCTGCCGCTGCGAGGAATCGGGTCTTGACAACTCGCCGCGCTTCGACTTCGACGAACCCTCCATCGACGCTATCGACTTCTCCTGCTACCTGGCGCACGACGCCGGATGCCTTGCCCGCATCTGGCGCATCCTTGGCCGGAACGGCGAGGCCGCCGATGCCGAGGCCCTTCTCGACCAAACCGCCGAGCGAATCAACGCGCTTCTTTGGGACGAACAGGACGGCCTCTACTACGACCGCTTCGCGGACGGGCGCCTCACGCGCGTCGCTTCCGTCGCCTCGTTTCTGCCGCTCTGGGCGGGGATTTGCCCGCCAGAGCGCGCCGCACGGCTCGTCGCCGCGCTTGCCGATCCGGCGCGCTTCTGGACTGCGCTACCCGTGCCGTCCATCGCTCGTAACGCTCCGCAATACGACACCGACATGTGGCGCGGCTGCTCGTGGCTCAACCTCGACTATTTCCTCTGGCTCGGCCTTCGGCGCTACGGCTACGCGGCGGAAGCGGCGGAATTGCGCCGCCGCGTCCTCGCCGCCGTGCGGAAATGGTATCTGCGCCACGGGACCGTCTTCGAGTTCTACGACGCCGACGACGCCATATCCCCATTTGAACTCAAGCGCAAGGGGCCGCCCGTTCTCCCGCCCGACTGGCGCAAGCACATGCACTCCATTTCCGACTACCACTGGAGCGCCGCCTTCACCCGCCTCTTCCTCGAGGAAATGCCATGAATACCAAACGTCCGCATGGTTTGACGGTCGAGCGCCGTGTCGATCCCGTCGGGATGGATTCCACGCATCCGCGCCTTTCGTGGCAACTGCCGTCTGGAGGCGCCCAGAATGTCGTTCAGGTCGCCTACCGCATCCGCATGGCCACCTGCGCGGAGTGGCTTGCCGCTCCGGACTGCTGGGATTCCGGCGAGGTGCAAAGCGACCGGTCGCTTGATGTCGAATACGCCGGAAGGCCGCTGGAACCATCCACGGAATACTTCTGGACGGTCGAGACGCTCGACAACCACGGATGGCGGGCCGTCTCGGCGCCTGCCCGCTGGCGCACGGGCCTTCTGCAGCCCGAAAACTGGTATGCAAAATGGATTACCGTCAACCCCGAAACTCTAGAGGAATACGACCTTCACGGCGCGGAATGGATGGAGGTCGGCAAAGACGGCGAAACCGTCTTTGCGTTCGACGCGGAGCCGGGCGACATCGACCCGCACGCGGCGGAACTCAACTACACTGGCCGCGCCTGGCGGCCGTCGCTCAACGTCAGCAAGGCCAAGACAGCGATTCTCGCTTGCGCCGCGACTGGCGCATTCGAGATCGAAATTAACGGCAAGCCGCCGATGAAGTTTGCCGCCGGACATGTTCTCAGATTCGTCGATATCGCCGGGCTCCTGAATGAAGCCCGCAACGAAATCCACGTCCTCGTGAAAGACGGCGGTGCGTTTCTCGCCACGCTCTCGCTGCCGGGAGGGCGCGTTCTGGCGACGAAGTGCGACGACCCGCCAGGAGATCGCGCCCTTCCCTTCCGCACCGTAGAGAAGTTCTCGCCCGCATTCCGCAAGACGTTCCGCACCGAGAAGCCCGTGCGGGACGCGGTGCTGCACATCTCCGGCCTCGGCTTCTACGAGGCATCCATCGACGGTCGGCGCATCGGCGCCAAGGTTCTGGACCCCGCGCCCACGGACTACGACGACCGCGTTCTCTACTCGACCTACGAAATCGGCGACATGCTCTCCATCCCAGGTGAGCACACGATGGACGTCCTTGTCGGGCGCGGCGCATACGACACGCACGCCCAGGATGTCTGGAACATCGACGAGGCACCGTGGCGTGCGACACCTTGCCTCATTGCCCAATTGGAAATCCGCTATGCGGACGGCTCGACAGATCGCGTCGTCACCGACGGCTCGTGGCGGCAAGTCGGCAGTCCCGTCGTGTGGGACGACCTCCGCGAGGGAGAAATCCATGCTCCGGGTCTTGCGCCGCCAATCGATTTCCCCGCCGCCGTGACGGTCGGTCCGTCGGGCCGACTCGAGGCGATGCCGCTTCCGGGCGCGGAGAAGGTCGAGACTTGGAAGCCCGCCTCCTTTGCGCGCCTCACCGATGGCCACTGGCTTGTGGATTTCGGGCAGAATCTCTCCGGCTGGCCGCGCATCGCGATGCGCGGCCTCGCCAATGGCGACGTGGTGACGGTGCAATGCGGCGAGAAGCTCGGCATAGACGGTGCCGTATTGCTTGACGGCAACGACATGTTCTTCAACGGCGGGCACTCGGTCCTGCATACGCCGGGGGGATGGTTCCAGCGCCACCGATTCGTCGCGTCCGGCACACCGGTGGAGTCGTTCGAACCAAAGTTTTCCTACGCCGGGTTCCGCTATATCGAGATTGACGGCCTGCGCGATCCCCTTAGTCCTGAGGATGCCGAGGCATATCAAGTCAACACGGCGTTCGGGCCAGCCGGTTCCTTCGAGTGCTCCTGCGACCAGGTGAACCGTATCCACCGGCTCTTCGTCCGCGCCTACATGAGCAACTTCGCGGACGGCGTTCCGACGGACTGCCCCCAGCGCGAAAAGAACGGCTGGACCGGCGACGCGCAGCTTGCCGCCGAGATGGGGCAATACTGCTTCGAGAACACGGCTGGCTACGAGAAGTGGTGCCGTGACATCGTGGACGCCCAGCTTCCCGACGGAGGCATCCCTCGCCTCGTCCCCTTCTCCGGATGGGGGGCGGAGGGCGGAGGGCCGGCGTGGGACTGCGCCGTTGCGGTCGTGCCATGGACGCTCTGGCGCTACCGTGGCGACCGGCGCATCCTTGAGGAAACCTACCCCACGCTCCAGCGCTACATCAAATGGGGCGAAAAGCGCCTTGATGAAGATGGGCTTGCCGATTACGGCCTTGGAGACTGGTGCGCGCCGATGCCGGCCGATACATGGTGGCGCTACACGCCGAGAGCACTTACTTCCACAGCATGGTGGCGAGAGGCCGTGCTGATAGCCGCCAATGAAGCCCGCCTCCTGGGGCACGACGGCGACGCAGCCCGATTCGCGGAACTCGCCGAAAAGGCGCGCGCCGCATTGCGCAATGCCTTTGAGGCCCCGGATGGCACTTGGGCCGGCGGAACACAGTGCGCCCAGGCGTGCGCCATCATGACAGGACTCGTCTCTCCGGAACTCCGCGATGCTGCGGGGCGCAAGCTCGCCGAGGCCATCGAAGCCACCGGCCGACTCGTCAAATGCGGTATCCTCGGCGTCAAGTGGCTATTCCGGGCACTGAGCGAAACGGGGCGAGGGGACCTTGCCATCGACATCCTGAAGCAGACCGCCTATCCGAGCTTTGGCGACTGGCTCGCGCACGGCGCGACGACCGCCTGGGAAAGCTGGAAGGACCCGACCTCGCAGAACCACGTCATGTTCGGCGACGTGTCCGCCTGGCTCTTCCAGTGCCCAGGCGGCATCCGGCTCGATGAAAGCGGCGGCGCCGGCGGCTTCCGGCGCATTCTCCTCGCGCCCGACACCGCCGGACTCGACTGGGTCCGGTGTTCGCACGAAAGCCCCTACGGCACGATCCGCAGCGAGTGGAGCGTCGAAAACGGAACCTTCGACTGGACCGTCGAAGTCCCGCCGAACGCCACCGCCACGGCGGTCCTGCCGCCGGGGTTCGCGTCCGAAGCCTTTCCCGACGGACGACTCCGCATCGGGTCCGGCACAAGGCGCTTCCGCGCCCGGAAATCGCCGTAGTCCGTCCCTCGTCCGGCCGACATTCCCCCGACATCCGCCAGAAAGCGCTGCGCCTCGTCCACCGAGCCGAGCGAGGCGACCGCCTCCGCCGCACGCCTCCTCGCCGCACGCGTCGCCTTCGGCAGACCCCTCGTCCGCCCGTCCTTCGTCCTCTTTCGCATCGTCTGCTCCTCGCCGCAGAGCGCCTTCACCACGTCCTTTCCCGTCACCTTCCCGGGCGCGTAGGGATATGCCGCGCCCGCCCAGCCCATGCATGTGAGGATCTGCACGATGCGCTCACGCGCCGTGTCATCCGCCTCCAGATCCGAGAGCAGCGCGCGGAAGACCGCCGCAAGCGTCTCCCGCGCGTCCGCCAGGGGCGTGACAAAGATTGGTCACACCCGCCCGTGAAATTGGATTTGACTTCACATGGGCTTTGCGCTACCGTTCCGCCCCGTCGCCGCGTCCGCGGCGGCGCCTTGAAACCATCGGGGTGTAGCGCAGCCTGGCTAGCGCGCTTGCTTGGGGTGCAAGAGGTCTCGAGTTCAAATCTCGACACCCCGACCATTTTCAGGGCGCGGGAAAAACAGCGTCTTGGCGGACGCCGTTTTTTTTCTTTGGAAAGGCCCGCCGCGGCTCGCCGCGAAAACGGGCGCAACAAGTCGAGACCCCCCCAGAGTTGGCGGACTTCCTGCAATTCCAAGGCGTGACAAAGCGTTTCGGCCCGCTCACGGCCGTGAACAGCGTCACGTTCGGCGTGCAACGCGGAGAATTCTTCTCCCTCCTCGGCCCGAGCGGCTGCGGCAAGACGACACTTCTGCGGATGCTCGCGGGCTTTGAGCAGCCCGACGAGGGCCGCATCCTCCTTGACGGGCGCGACATCACGCGACTGCCACCCGACAAGAGGCAGGTCAACACGGTCTTCCAGAACTACGCGCTCTTCCCGCACCTCTCGATTCGCGACAACATCGCCTTCGGCCTGCGCCTGCGCCGCCTTCCGCGCGCGGAGATCGAGGAGCGCGTGGACGAAATGCTCGGTCTGGTGCAGCTTCGCGACCACGCCTCCAAGAAGCCGACGCAGCTCTCCGGCGGCCAGAAGCAGCGCGTGGCGATCGCGCGCGCTCTCGTCCTCAAGCCACAGGTGCTGCTGCTCGACGAGCCTCTCGCCGCGCTCGACCTCAAGCTTCGCCAGCACATGCAGATCGAGCTTGACGAAATCCACGACCGCGTCGGCATCACGTTCCTCTACGTGACGCATGACCAGGGCGAGGCCATGGGTCTGGCGGACCGCATCGCAGTCATGCGCAACGGAGTGGTCGAGCAGATCGACCCGCCGGCGCGCATCTACGAGTCGCCGCGCACGTCGTTCGTGGCCGCCTTCATCGGCGACACGAACTTCTTCGAGGGCGTCGTCACGCGCATCGTCGATCACGACTACTGCGACGTCGAGGTCGAGGATCTCGGAACCGTGCGCTGCTGGAACGACAAGCACATCCGCGCCGGAGCCAAGGTCTATCTCTCCGTGCGCCCCGAAAAGCTCCACCTCACGCACGAAAGGCCCGCCGACCTGCACGACGGCAAGGTGAACGTCTTCCCGGTGACCGTTTACCAGAAGGTCTATCAGGGCGCGTGGACGCGCTTCTGGGTGCGCCACGGCGAAAACGTCGACGACTGCTGGGAGCTTTCGGTGCTGCAGGTGCACAGCCGCTACCTGCTGGACACCACGCCCATCAGCTGGGACGACAGGGTGTGGCTCTCCTGGCACGCCGACGACGGCTACATGCTCGAAAACTACGACGAGCGCGACGAAACGCTCCTCAACCACCCCACCGAGCCGGTCGTTCCGGCTCCGGACGCGCCATATCCCGCCGACGCCGCCGCAGAACCGGCCGCCGCCGCGCCTCAGGAACCTTCCGCCGATGCAGAGCGCTCCTAGGACGGGACTCCTGCGCCGTATCCGCCACCACGGCGCGGAACTTCTCATCACGGCGCCCTCGATGGCGTGGATGACCGTGTTCTTCGTGGTTCCCACGGTGCTCGTGCTGCTGCTCGCGTTCCGCCCGACCGCGCTCGACGGCGGCGTCGGTCGCGGGTGGACGCTGCAGACGTGGCGCACGATCTCCAACCCGAACTACCCGTCGATCGTCTGGCGCACGATCTGGCTCTCGTTCGCGGCCACGGCGCTTTCGATCGGGATCGGCCTGCCTTGCGCCTTCGCGATGGCGCGCATCAAGGCGCAGTGGCGCTCGACGCTCGTGGGGCTGGTCATTCTGCCGTTCTGGACGAGCTTCCTCATCCGCGTGTTCGCCTGGCGTCTGCTGCTGCACCCGGAGGGGACGATTTCCGTGTTTCTGCACCGCACGTGGAGCGTTTTCGGGTGGCAGTTCCGGTTCCTCGCGCCGGAGACCACTCTGCTCTACAACTCCTTCGCGGTGCTCCTCGTGATGGTTTACACGTATCTGCCGTTCGCGATTCTGCCGCTCTACGCCGCCGCGGAGAAGTTCGACTTCTCCCTTCTTGAGGCGGCGTTCGACCTGGGGGCGCGGCCGTGGCGCGTGTTCTGGCGCATTTTCGTGCCGGGAGTCCGCGCAGGGGTGGTCTCCGCCGTCATGATGGTGCTCATACCCGCCCTCGGCTCCTACGTCGTGCCAGACCTCGTGGGCGGCCCCAACAGCGAGATGGTGGGCAACAAGATATACCAGCGCGCGCTGCCGGACCGCAACCTGCCGCACGCCAGCGCCCTGTCCGCCCTTCTGATGCTCGGCGTCCTTCTGCCGCCGGGCCTGGCGTGGCTCGCCACGCGCAAGCGCCACCTCGGCGCCACGGACACAGACGTGGTGGCCGCGATGAACTCGCCGTCGGCGCTCGGAAACAGCGGCGGCCGCCGCAGAAACGGAGTGCGTGCATGAAAAGACTGCAACGCCGCTCCCTGGCCACGTTTTGGTCGGTGCTGTTCTTCTTCTACGTGCCGATCCTCGTGCTGGTCGTCAATTCCTTCAACGCCTCGAAGTTCGGCGGCGCGTGGAAGGGCTTCACGTTCAAGTGGTACGAGAAGCTCTTTCAGGACCGCGCCATCTGGCAGGCGATGGAGAACACCTTCGCCGTCGCGGTCGGCGCGACTCTGGCGTCGGTGGTTCTCGGGACGCTCGCCGCGCTCGCGATCAGCCGCTGGAAGGGCCGCTTGCAGAGCGCCCACTACGGGCTGCTCTACACGCATCTCGTCCTTCCTGACATCCTGATGGGGATTTCGCTGCTGCTCTTCTTCATTTCCGTGGGGATGGAGCTGAGCCTCTTCACGGTCTTTCTCGCGCACACCACGTTCTGCGTGAGCTACGTCGCGATGGCCGTGCTCGGGCGCCTCGAAAACTTCGACGGCTCGCTTCTTGAGGCCGCGAGCGATCTGGGGGCCACGCCGTGGCAGACGTTCTGGAAGGTCCAGTTCCCGCTTCTTCTGCCCGGCATCGTCGCCGGCGGACTTCTCGCCTTCACGCTTTCGATCGACGATTTCGTGATCACGTTCTTCGTGAACGGGGCGGGTTCCGAGACCCTGCCTGTCAAGATCTACGGAATGATCAAGCGCAGCCGCGATCTGCCGAAGATCAACGCGCTCTCGACGCTGATGATGTGCGTGACGGTCCTCGCCGTCGTGGCCAGCCGCATGATGCAGGGCCGCGGAATGCGCCCCCAGAAGGACGCCTCCGCCGCCCGGCGCCCCTCCTCCCCGGCCGAACGCCGCGAGGGGCAGGGCGGCCGCGTTCGCGGCGCCGCTCACCATGCGTGACAAGTCCGGCGTTTTGAAGTAGTATCCCCGCCCGTCGCGCCCGCCGGGCGCGGCGCGACGCCCATGGAAAACCCTCCCGGACAACCGCCGCCGCCGGCGGCCGACGCGCCAGACGCGCCCGCTCAGGCCGGACCTTCGCACAAGTATCTCGACGAAACCGCCGCGCGGTTTGCGCGCGACTTTCGCGCGGATCGCGTGGCGATCTTCGTTTTGGATCCGGAGTCCGGCTCCTTGGCCATGCGCGCGGCGTCCGGCTTTCCGATGTTCGGGCAGGCGACTGTCGTCCTGAAGCTGGGCGAAGGTCTCTCTGGCCGCGCCCTCGCGGAGCGCCGCCCGATCTACACTGAGTCCGCGTCCATGATGCGCGGATACCGGCGGCATCCGAATTTCCCGGATGACGACACGCAGACGTTTCTCGCAGTTCCGCTCCTCCGCGGGCGCGAGCGCGTCGGGGTCATAGCGCTGTGGCGCCGGACCGGCGTCCCGTTCCTCGCCGAGGAAATCTCCGCCGCGCGCCTGGAGTGCGACCGCTGCACCGCCGCCGTCGAAAACGCCGGCGCGCTGATGCTCGCCGGCTCGGCTTCGGCCGGCGGCGAGAGGCAGGGCGGGGCGGGATTCAGGCCGGCCCTGCCCGAGAGCGGCCCCGTCGAGTTCAAGGGGCAGGCGCTCTCGAACGGGCTGGCCATGGGGCCTGTGCGCGTGGCGGGGGCCCGCGAGCTTCCGGATCCGGACGACGCGGCGGCCGTCGCCGCCATCGCTCCGGCCGTGCGCTCATGGGACGAAACCGTGGAGAAGCTCGAAAAGCGCCTCGGAGCCGTCGCGCAGGAGCTCGACCGCGTGCTGCCCGAGGCGGCCTCGATGCTGCTGGAGGCGGACACGATGATTCTGCGCGACGAGAACTTCGGCGGGCGGATTTCCGCGATGGCCGCCGCCGGAACGCCGCTTCAGCTCGCGATTCTGCGTGTCGCCACGGAGACGATCTCCCTCTTCGAGTCTTCCAAGAGCGGCTTCCTGCGCGAAAAGGCGCGGGACGTCGAGGACCTTGCCCTGCGCCTTCTCGAAACGGCCTCAAGCGAGGATCCGTGGAAGGCCGACGAGGCGCGCGAGTCGGCCATCGTCGTGGCCGCGCGCTTTCTTCCCTCGGACGTTCTGCGCGCCGCGCGCGACCGCGCCGCCGGCGTGGTGCTGTGCTCCGGCGCGGCCACGGCTCACGTGTCCCTGCTCCTGCGCTCGCTGCACGTGCCGGCGCTGGCGGTCGATTCCACGGACCCGCTCCGCCTTCCGGACGGCGTGGAGGCGATCGTGGACTGCGCCGCCGGGTCGTTCGTGGTGCGCCCCGACGAGGCGCGCCGCCACCGCGTCGCCAACCGCCGCCGCGACGCCGCCGCCGACCGCCGCGCGGCGCTCGGCACTTCGGCGCGCTGCGCGACTCTCGATGGCGTCGATGTCGCGCTGGAGGCAAATGTCAACATTCTCGCCGACACGGAGGCGGCCCTGCGCGCCGGGGCCGCCGGGATCGGCCTCTACCGCACGGAGTTTCCGTTCCTCATGCGCTCCGCGCTTCCGGGCGAGGCGGACCAGCTTGCGATCTATCGGCGCGTCCTGGACAAGATGCCGGACCGTCCGGTCACTTTCCGCACGCTAGACGCCGGCGGCGACAAGGCCCTGCCGTATCTGGAGCGCGGCAAGGAGGAAAACCCCGCGCTGGGGCTGCGCGGCATCAGGTTTTCGCTGCGCTATCCAGAGATTTTCGACGTTCAGCTTCGCGCCCTGCTGCGCGCGGTGCAGGAGTCCGGCCGCGACGACGTGTCGGTCATGTTCCCTATGGTCTCCTCGGTCGAGGAGTTCCGGGCCGCGCGCGACAGGCTTGAGGAGTGCCGCGAGTCGCTCCGCGCCGAATACGGCGACCGCTTCGCGCACGAGCCGTTTGTCGGGACGATGGTGGAGGTGCCGGCGGCGCTGGGCGTGATCGACGCCCTGGCGGAGGAGTCGGACTTCTTCTCGATCGGCACGAACGACCTGATACAGTATCTTCTGGCCGCGGACAGGACAAACGCGACGGTCTCCTCGTGCTGGCTTCCGCACCATCCGGCCGTGCTTCACGCGCTGGAGTCGATTGCCGCGGCGGCCGCGCGCCACGGCATCCCATGCTCGCTTTGCGGGGAAATGGGGCGCGATCCGCGCTATCTGCCTTTTCTTATTGGCATAGGGCTGCGCACGGTTTCCCTTGAGTCTTCTCAGATACCGAAAAACAGGGAAATCGTCGCCCGCCTTTCGGTTCCGCAGTGCGAGGAATACGCCCGGAGGCTGCTTTCGCTGCAGTCGGTGCAGGAAATAGAGGCCGCGATAGACGATTTTTCGCGCGCCACGTTCGGCGGATAGGCCGGTAGGGGGCGGCGGAAGGCATGGCGTCGGTCCGGCTGGACGAACTCATCGTCGCGCGCGCGCTTGCGCCGTCGCGCACTGTCGCGCAGCGGCTTGTCCGCGAGGGCAGGGTGCGCGTCGAGGGGCAGCCCAACCCGAAGCCGGGCAACAGGGTGCGCGACGACGTGAAAATCGAGGTCGAGGCGCCGGAGCGCTTTGTCGGACGCGGCGGTCTCAAGCTCGAAGGGGCGTTTGAGCGCTTCGGGTTTTCGGTGGAGGGCCTGGACTGCCTTGACGTCGGCGCTTCGACCGGCGGTTTTACCGACTGCCTGCTCCAGCATGGGGCCGCGCGCGTGGCGGCTCTCGATGTCGGACGCGGCCAGCTGCATCCGCGCCTGGCCGCCGACCCGCGCGTGTGGTCCCGCGAGGGCTTCAACTGCAGGGCCATGCGTCCGGAGGACCTGCCGTGGGTCCCCGCTTTCGCCACGTGCGACGTGTCGTTTATCTCCCTGCGCCTGATTCTGCCCCCGATCGCGCAGGTGCTTGCGCCCGGTGGAGGGATCGTGACTCTCGTCAAGCCCCAGTTCGAGGCCGGGCGCGAGGAAGTCGGGCGTGGCGGCGTTGTGCGCGACGAAAAGGTGCGCCAGCGCGTCTTGGAGGAGATTCGCCGCTTCGGCGAGGAGGATCTTTCCCTGCGCTGGATCGGCGTTTGCGAGTCGCCGATCCGCGGCGCCGCCGGCAATGTCGAATTTACGGCCTACTGGCGCAAATAGGCCGCAGGTCGCAAGTCGCGTGTCTCGTGCCGGGCATGTCGCCCGGCATGTGGCATTCGACACGCAGCCGCCAGACATGCGGCATGCGCCGCATTCTGGCGATAACTTGATAATAGTGCTTCATTTCGTTGAAAATGCAATAAGATGCGTTGTTGATAATCTTGTTGTTTCCGGTTGATTTCAAGCCGTTTTCATTGGGAATTATCGAGTTTATCAACATTGCTATCAACAGTTGTTGATAATTTTTTCTTGTGCGCGGTCGGGGCTTGTGGCAGACTGGACGCCATGCAACCCGTCAAGTCAGTTCCGTTTTTCTCCCTAGCGCGCGCCGCGCGCCGGGAGGCCGGGCTGTCGCAGGCGGTCCTGGCCGAAAAGGCGGGGTGCAGGCAGTCGCAGATTTCGGCCTTCGAGGCCGGCGTTCCGGGCAAGATTTCGCGCGAGGCGACGCTGCGCATCGCCGAAACGCTTGGTCTGGAGCCGCCTCCGGAGCCTCAGCCCCCTGCCGATGGCGCCGTGGGGGCCGCGGGGGCCGGTCTTTCCGGCGCGGCGTCCGCGTGGCCGGCCCCGGCGGGTCTGGCTGAGGTCTCCGTGCCTTTCTGCCCCGATTTCCAGTGCCTCTCGAACATGCCGTATTTCATTGGGGAGCAGCTGCTGTTTCTGCCGCTCGGGTTCTGCGGCGGCGGCGTTCGCTGCGCGGTCTGCGGCGAAGTTCTGCAGCGGCGCTGCCCGTCGTGCGGCGGCCGGTTCCGGGGGCATGGCGGATGCTGCGAAACGTGCGGCCGCCCGCTTGTGGAACTCCCCGAAGGCGTGGCGGCCGATCCGCGCGAATGGGCGGCCGCGCAAAGGGCGGCGGTGTCCGACTTCGCGGCGATGGCCGCGCCGCGCGCCGGGGGCGTCCCGTCCTTCGCCGCGCGGAGGTAGCCCATGCCCGGCCCCGCGCAGTGGGAGGCGCTTTGCGCCGGCATCCCGGGCGAGGCGCTTTCCGTCGTTGCCGAAATCCTCGGCTCCGCGGAAGATTCGGAGTCGCGGGCGGCGTCGCGCCGGCTCGCCGACCGTGCCGGGCTGGTTCTGAGCGCGGAGTCGCCCGACGGGCGGCGCCGCCTTTTTCTCGGCATTCCGCCGTTTCGTCCCGTCGCGCGCAGACGCGACGCGCCCAATCCGGCGGCAATGCGCCAGATTCCGGAGGCGGACGTCCGGGCGTGGTTCGAGCCTGGCGGGCGCTTCGCGCAGGCGCTGCCCGGCTACGAGAGCCGTCCCGAGCAGGTTCGCATGGCCGAGGCCGTCATCGCGGCCTTCAACGGGGGCCGCCATGCGGTCGTGGAGGCGGGCACTGGCGTCGGCAAGACGCTCGCCTATCTCGTGCCGTGCGTGGCGTGGAGCGTGGCAAACGACGTTCCGGTCGTAATCAGCACCAACACCAAGAACCTTCAGGAGCAGCTTTTCCGCAAGGACCTGCCGCTCGTGGCCGGACTTCTTCGCTCTCCGGTCCGCTTCGCGCTCGTGAAGGGGCGGGCGAACTACCTGTGCCTTTCGCGCCTTGAAACGCTTGTTGAGCGGCGCGAGGCCGAGCTTGTGCGCGGGGAGCTGCCGGCGCTTGCGGCGGCTGTCGCGTGGGCGTTCCGAACGGACGAGGGGGACCTCTCCGCCTTCGACCCGGGGCCGCCGCCGCCGGACGCCCCGCCGGGGCTGCGCTTCCGGGACCGCCTGGCATGCGCCGCGGACGAGTGCCGCGGGCGCAAGTGCCCGTATTACCAGCGCTGCTTTCTGCAGAAGGCGCGGGACAGGGCGCTCGGCGCCAGCGTGGTGGTGACGAACCACGCGGTTTTCTTCTCGGAGCCTGACGACAAGCCGCTCGCCCTCCCCAAGGCCGCCCAGGTCGTGTTCGACGAGGCCCACAACCTCGAAGAGGCCGCAACGTCGCATTTCGCGCGGGAGACGGGGCCCCGTTCGCTCCGCCGCGTTTTGCGCAGAATCCACGTTCCTCCACGCGCCGCGAAGGGCGGCGGCGGCGCAGGCCGCTCCGGCGGCGGACGGCTCGGCTCGGGCGTTCTGGCCGATGTCGAGCGCTTTCTGCTTTCAGGTCCCGTGACCGCCACCGCCGCCGGGCGCGAGGCGATGCTGGAGCTTGTCGCAAAGGCCAGGGGGCTGTGCGAAGGGTCCTCCCGCGCGGGCATGGCCTGGTTCCGCTCCCTTTCCGCGCTCGTGCGGCGGGACGAAACAGCGCATCGTCTGCGCCCGGACGCGCTTGAATCGCAGGCGTGGGGCGAAACGCAGGGTCCGCTGCGCCGTTTTCAGGACGAACTCTACGCGCTCTCCCGCGCCGTCGGACTCCTCGCCAGGGTGTTTTCCCCGCGAGTTGACGCCCAGGGCGTTCCGCTCCCCCCGCCGCGCTACCGGAGGGAAATCGCCGGCGGCCCGGGCGCGGCCGGGTCCGCCGGAGGCGCGCCGGTCCCGCTGGATCTTGCGCCGTCGATTGCCGCGCCGTCGTCGTTCGACGCGTCTCCGTTCGCGGAATCCGGATCGGCGGCGCCGGCGGCCGCGCAGCAGGCCCGCGCGCTCGGTTCCCGCCTTGACGCGGCCGAGGGGTCGCTCGGCGAAATGCTTTCGGACATCGAGTTTCTCTCGTCCGTCGCAGACGAGGACTGGGCCTACTGGATCGAACCCGCCTTCGCCGCCGGGCGCCGTCTGCCGGAGAGCGGGCTGAGCGCCGCGCCGGTCGAGGTGTCGAAGTTCCTCGCCGAATGGCTTTTCGCAAGGCGCGACAGCGTCGTGCTGTGCAGCGCGACGATGAGCGCCGGCGGCAGCACCGGGTATCTTTCGCGCCGCCTGGGGCTGGATCTTGTCGCCGCGGAGGACCCCGGACGCATCGTCGAGACCCGGCTGGGTTCGCCGTTCGACTACTCCTCGCAGTGCCTTGCGGCGGTGCCGATGTTCCTGCCCGAGGCGTCCGGACCTGGCGGAGGCGGCGACGCGCCGGACGCTCCGTTTCCGGCGGCGTTCGGCGACCTGGCCTCGGAGCTCGCGATCGCCGCCGGCGGCGGGACATTGGCTCTTTTCACAAGCTACAGGACGATGCGCGCCGTGGCGCTGCGGATGGCGCCAGCGCTGGAAAAGGCGGGCTTCGACCTGCTTGTCCAGGGATCCGGCCCGACGCGCGAGGAGCTCACCGCGCGCTTCCGCGAGGCGAGCCGCCCGTCCGTCCTGCTTGGCACGGATTCGTTCTGGGAGGGCGTTGACCTGGTGGGCGACGCCCTGCGCTGCCTGCTCATCGCCAAGCTTCCGTTCGCCTCGCCGGGCGATCCGCTCGTCGATGCCCGCAGCGAGCGCGTGGCCGCGCGCGGCGGCAGCGCGTTCCGCGACTATTCCCTTCCAGCCGCGGCGATACGGCTGCGCCAGGGCTTCGGCCGCCTGATCCGCAACAGGACGGACCGCGGAGTCGTCGTGATCGCCGACACGCGCATCTTCACGAAGGGCTACGGAGCGGTGTTCCGGCGCGACCTGCCAATCGAGCCGGCGCGCTTCGACGACTCCGGGTCTCTCGTCTCCGCCGTCCGCGATTTCCTCCGCGCTCAATGACCGTTTGATCGTTTGATCGTT
>DJYI01000084.1:1061-39290 GCA_002448475.1 Verrucomicrobia bacterium UBA6982 | reverse complement strand
CGCCTCCCGCTTCCACTCCCCTCGATTCCGCCCCGTCTCTCGTCTCGCGTTTCGCGTCAATGGTGGAATCCGCTCCTGCGGCTCCCGCCCCCGCTCCCACTCCCTGCGCTTCCTCTCCTGTCACCCGCGAAACCCTCGCGGCGGCGGCCTCCTCCGCCCTTGCGCAAGCGGCGGCATTCTCCGGCTCCGGGACACCCGTTTTCCACGATCCAGCATTCCCCATGTTCCCGTCCTCCGACTCTCCATTTTCCACCCCGCCCAGCATCGAAGCCGCTCTCGCCCGCCCCCCAGCCGCGCCGCAGCCGCTTGCCGGTGGTTCGGGGGTGTCCCCCGAACATTTTGTCTCTCCCGACGCCTCCGCCATCGCGCGCTTCCGCGAGGCCCTCGCCATCCACGAGGGCATCCAGACCGATTTTTCAAAATCCGTAGCCGCCCTCTCCGCCGCCGCTTCCTCCGCCCTGCCGCCCGCCACGCCCATCGTGGAAGCCCCCTCCACGCCGCGCGTCATCCCGCTTGCGCCGCCACTCGCAGACGAGCTGGCACCGGTCCAGACCTTCACATCCTCGGACGGCACCGTCCTCCCGTATCGCCTCTATCAGCCATCTTCCTCCGACGCGACTCCGGTCACATCCACGTCCGCCCCCCCGCTCGTCCTCTTCCTGCACGGCGCCGGCACACGGGGCTCGGATGGTGCCGCTCTCGCCAACAACATCTCCTTCCGCTCGCTTCTCGGATGGGCGCAGACCCATGAGCCCGCCATAATTCTGGCGCCCCAGTGCCCGCAGGACTCGCAATGGGTCAACACCCCGTGGGGCGACACGACGCACACCTACACCCCCGCGCCTCCACCCCACACGGCAGCCGCGCTCGAACTGCTCGACAAGACGCTTGCGACGCTTCCGGTGGACCGCTCCCGCGTCTATGTCTGCGGCAACTCCATGGGCGGCTACGCCACATGGGACATCCTTGTGCGCCGTCCCGGACTTTTCGCGGCCGCGCTCCCGATGTGTGGCGGCGGCGATCCAGCCGCCACGGCCCCCGTCTGCCGCGACGTCCCGGTCTGGGCGTTCCACGGCGACGCCGATGACGTCGTCCCCGTCGAAAACACGCGCTCCATGGTTGACGCTCTTCGCGCCGATCCGGGCCGCGTCGCCGAAATCCGCTACCGCGAGTATCCCGGCGTCTCGCACGACTGCTGGACCTCCACCGTCTCCGACGCCGAGGTCATAGGCTGGCTCTTCGCCCAGCGCCGCTCTGCCCCCGCGCCCGCCCCAGCGCCCGCTCCCGCAACGGCGCCGCGCGAAACCGATCAGGTGTCCGTGGCTTCCGCCCCGGACCGCCCCGCGCCCGCCCCCGCAACGGCGCCGCGCGAAACCGATCTGGTGTCCGTGGCTTCCGCCACGGACCGCCCCGCGCCCGCCCCCGCAACGGCGCCGCGCAAATCCGATCCGGTGTCCGTGGCTTCCGCCCCGGACACCTCCGCGCCCGAGGACGACACCGCCACGATGGCGGCGGCCATACAGGCGGCGGCGCTCGCGCAGTCCCCAGTAGCGGCCCCCGCCGTTGCGGACGTCGCTCCGGTCGCCGCCATGGCGGCGACTCCCGCAGCGACCCCCGAGGCCGCAGTCCGCGCCGCGTTCGAACCAGTTGTCGCCGCCGTCGCCGAGGCAATTCAGGTTTCGCCGGATCTGGCCACGAAAGGCAAGGGCGAAATCCGCATTCAGCTCAAGCCCGACACGCTGGACGGCTCAACCGTGCAAATTTCGGTCTCCGGCGCCGACTTGACCGTCGCGTTTCTTCCCGCCACGCCATCCGCCGCGGCACTTCTTCAAACCCACATACCCGAACTCGCCGCGCTCCTCGCGGAGCGCGTCCCGACCTGGCGTACTTCCGTTCGCATGGCCGGCGCATCACGTAAGGACACACCATGAACTCGCTTGACCTGCTCTCTCTACTTGCCCCCTTTCGCGACTGGACGCCCGCCGAGATACTCGCCTCGCCCGCATGGGCGTTGACGTGCCATCTGGGATCCGACGAGGGCCGCATCGTCTCCGAAGGCGCGCTCCGCCCGGTCGATCCGCTCCGCCTCGCGGTGCGCTTCGCGGACGAGCCGGCCACGCTTGAACTGGCCGACTCGCCGCTCTTCCCGGAACTGCATGCGCTCTGGCCGTCCCGCGCAGACGTCCCCGACCCCGTTCTTCTGGCGCTCGTTGAAAAGGAGTGCGGCCCGCTTCTCCAGCTAATCGAAAACGCCGCCGGTCGCCAGCTCGCCATCGACGGTCTGGCCGACGTGGCCTCGCCCGCCGGCGAGGGGTCTCAAGACTCAAGTCCGAAAGTCGCAGATCCGGGTCTGCGACCTGCGACCTGCGACGTGCGACCCTTTTCCCTCCGCCGCGCCTCTGGCGAAGAGCTCTGCAGCTTCGCCCTCACGCTCTCGCCCGCTCTGGTCGAGGCGTTTGGGGCGCTGCGCAGCGTCAATCCGGCGCACGACTCGATCCGCCAGGTCGAATATTCCGCCAAGGTCCAGCTCGCCGCCCCGATTCTCTCCTCCGAAGATCTGGCGTCTCTGGCCCCGGGGGACCATATTCTCCTTCCGGAAGTGAATGCTCCCGCGGCGGGCCAGGCCGGTTCGGAGTCCGAGCCTTCGTCAGAGGGCCTGATGACATGCCCGGAGGCGGTCGTCATCGTAGAAGGCCGTCTCGCCGCCTCCGCGTCTTCGGGCCTTGCCCCATGGAGCGATCCCGGCACCCTCCGCGTCGTCCTCCGGGACCCGGTTTCCGCGACATTCGGGGACTTGTCCGACCTCGCCGCCGGGGAAGCCGGCGACAATTCGGCATTCATCGCCCGCAATTCGACGTTGAAGGAGGGCGCCGCCCTCGCGCTTCTTCGCGGGCCGGCGATCCTCGCCACAGGCAGTCTCGGCGCTGTTGCCGGCCAGCCCTCCTTCGAGATCGAAACCGTCACGCCCCAATCCTGATCCCGTCCGCTTCGCGCGGGCGCCATCCACCTCCCCCCCCCTCTCACCATTTCCCCCTTTCATCCTTTCGACTTTTCAACCTTTCAACTTTTCAACCTTTCAACCTTATCAACTCCGCCCCGCCCATGTTCCAGACCGACCCATTCGCGCTGATCGTCCTCTTCGTGGGGATGTCGCTTCTGCCGTTCGTCGCGATGATCGCGACGAGCTACCTCAACATCGTGATCGTGATGTCGCTCATCCGCAACGCGCTCGGCATCCAGTCGATCCCGCCGAACATGGTGATCAACGCCCTCGCGATGATCCTCACGTTCTACATCATGGCCCCCGTCTTTTCCGAATCGTGGGACATCGCCACCGCAGAGGCCGCGGCCGGACGCCAGGCGGCGGCCGCCGCCGCGCCAAATCCGGCCAGCCCCGCCGGACCGGGCCCATACGCGCCCGCTCCGGAGGCGCTGTCCAAGGCCGCCGAGCCGTTCCGGACATGGCTTTCGAACCACACGCCCGAAAAGCAGCGCTCGTTTTTCGTGCGCACCGCCGAGCAGCTCTGGGGCAGGGACGGCGAACCGGCCGAGATCGACCACGAAAGCTTCTACATTCTCATTCCCTCGTTCTGCGTCGCCGAGCTAACCAAGGCGTTTCAGATCGGGTTTCTCGTCTATCTGCCGTTCATAGCCATCGACATCATCGTGTCGAACATCCTGCTGGCGATGGGCATGATGATGGTCTCGCCGGTTACCATCTCGCTGCCGTTCAAGCTTCTGCTGTTCGTGATGATAGACGGCTGGACGCTTCTCGTGCAGGGACTCATAAGGGGGTATGTGCTGTGAACCACGCCCAGATCCTCCAATACGCTCAGGCGTGCCTGCTGCTCATCCTGCGCCTCTCGCTCATTCCGATCGTCGTCGCCACGGTGATCGGCATTCTGGTGTCGCTGCTTCAGGCGCTCACGCAGATACAGGAGCAGACGCTCGGCTTCGCGGTGAAGCTCATCGCGATCTCGCTGACCATCCTCGCGTGCGCCTCGTGGATGGGCGGGCAGCTCCTGCTCTACACCCAGGACATCTTCACTCGATTCGCCCTGCTGGGCCATTAGTCCGCCCCGCCACGCGACTCTCTTCGCTTTTCCACGCTTAGCTTCGTTCCGTGCCCTATCTCGAATTTCATCGCTGGATTCTCGCGGCCGTCCTCGTCATGGCGAGGTTCGGCGGCGCGTTCGCGATCTGCCCGGCGCTCACGGAATCCATGATTCCGGGCGTGGCGCGCCGCGCGGCGACGTTCGGCTTCGCGATGATCGCGGTCCCGTTCGTCCACTCGGCCATGCCGCCCGGAGAGCCGATCTGGTGGATGTTCGCGTTCGTGGCGCTGAAGGAGGCGCTGCTTGGCGCGGCGATAGGGTTCTTCGCGGCGATTCCGTTCTGGGTGGCCGAGAACGTCGGCAACTTCATTGACAACCAGCGCGGCGCCACGATGGGCGAAGTCTATTCACCGCTAAACGGCTCGCAGGTCTCGACGACAGGCATTCTCTTCACGCAGATCGTCTCCACTCTGTTCTTCGTCGGCGGCGCGATCTTCGTTTTTCTCGGCGCGCTCTACAAGAGTTACATTCTCTGGCCCGTCTTTGGCCAGTGGGGCGCCCTCGCGACAGCCGCCGACGGCGTGGCCCTCGGCGCGCTCGACGGAATGCTCCGCACGACGGTTGTCGTCTCCGCGCCGGTGATCATCCTGATGTTCCTCGCCACGCTTGGTCTGGGCTTCGTGAACCGCACCGCGCCGCAGCTCAACGTGTTCTTCCTCTCCATGCCAGTCAAGTCCGCCCTCGGCATCGCGATGCTCGTCATCTACCTGCCGTTCATTCTGGACATGCTCATGTACACGAGGGATTCGTCCATCCTGGATCCGATCAGACAAATGTTAGGTGGTTAGCCACCCAGCCACCCAATACCTCCCCATGGCCGAATCCTCTGGCGAAAAAACCGAAATGCCCACCCCGAAGAAGCTGCGCGACGCGCGGCAGAAGGGGCAGGTGTGCCAGAGCAAGGACATCGTTTCGACCGCCCTGCTTGTGGTGCTCTTCGCCGTGCTGGCGTGGATGGGCGGCGCGCTGCTCGTCGAAACGCAGCAGCTCGTCGCCACCATCGGCGCGCGACTCGCCGATCCGGCGCGTGGCGCCGTCCCGGCGTGCGGCGCGCTCACCATTCTGCTGATCTTCAAGTATTCGTTTTCATTCGTGCTCGTCGCCGCAGTCGTCGGCATCGTCGCGAACATCGCGCAGGTCGGCTTCCTGTTCACGTTCGAGCCGCTCAAGCCCAACTTCTCCAAGCTCAACCCCGCCGAGGGCGCCAAGAAGATATTCTCGAAGAAGAACTTCTTCGAGTTCCTCAAGAACTGCGTCAAGGTCGGCTTCCTCTCCTGGCTGCTCTACAAGATAATTCTGGCGTCGATCCCCGAGCTTCTGCAGATGTGCTACGGCACGGTTGACGACATCATGCCGTCCCTGCGCGTGATGCTGAAGCGCCTGGCGGTTTACACCGCCGCCGGCTACATCATCATCGCCATCGTCGATCGGATCTTCCAGGGGAAGAACTTCACCAAGGAGATGATGATGACCAAGGACGAGGTGAAGCGCGAATACAAGGAGATGGAAGGCTCCCAGGAGGTGAAGCAGGCGCAGCGCGAGTTCCGCAACGAGCTTCTGAACGGGCCGGACCCCGTCAAGGCCACCAAGGACGCCAGCGTTGTCGTCACCAACCCGACGCACCTCGCGATCGGCATCCGCTACGACTCCGAGGAGTGGCCTCTGCCGCGCATTGTCGTCGCCGGGGCCGACGACGTCGCGCGCGTCATTCGCGAAACCGCAATGGCAGAGGGCATACCGCTGATGGAAAACGTCCCGCTCGCGCGCTCCCTCTACGCCGAGGGGCGCGTCGGGGATTTCGTGCCCGAGAGCCTTCTGGAGCCGGTAGCCGAAGTTCTCAAGTTCGCCAAGCGCCTCTCCGACGCCAGACGCGAGGAGGAGGAGCTCGACTCCGTCAGCCTGTGATTCCCGCATGGCAGACCCCTCCGCGCGAGCGCTGGATTATCGGCGTCCGCCCCGTTGTCCCGGGCCCCGCGGGGCGGCATTTCGGCGCCGTTCTTTTTTTTCTTTCGCATGATGCGGGGTTGTGCTATCATTCGCGCCTAGCGGCTTTCCCGCCGCGTCTTTGCCGATTTCCCGCTTTTGAAAATCCACTCCCAGTCAAGGAGACATCCCACAGTGAACACCCGTTCCCACGTTGCATTCGCCGCCGCCCTCGCCGCTGCGGTCGCGTTCGCCGCCGAGCCACCGCCGGCCCCGGTTTCCGAAGCCCCCGCTTCGGCCGAACTGGAAGAACTCGAGGATTTTGGCCGCTGGTACGTTAGTCCCGGCGTCGGCTACTGGAACCTTGAGGGCGACGAGCCCCTCAAAGACGCGTTCTACTTCACCATCCGCCTCGGCTACGACTGGTCCGAGTGGTGGAGCTTCGAAGCCAGCGCCGTGTTCGCCCCAAAAATGGACGAAAACCTCTCCGGCTACTGGTATGATGGCGGGGTGCAGTCCCGCCCCGAGTCCAAGTCCAAGGGCTCCGACCGCTACTTTGACGACACCTGGGGCCTCATGCTCTACGGCGACGCCCTGTTCCACTTCTCCAAGTTCGACCGCGTCGATCCGTATCTCATCGGCGGCGCCGGCATCGAAACCTATGGCAAGGACGTCATGGACGAGCGCGTCAGCCTTGCGCTGCGCGCCGGCGGCGGCATCATGTGGCACCTTTCCGACGCCTGGAGCCTCCGCCTAGACACGCGCATCGACCTGGCCGGATACAACACGGAGTTCAACCACACCGTTGACGCCGGCTTCGTTTACCGCTTCGGCGCCGAGAAGATCGCGGACGATCCCGTGACCGTCGTGGATCCGCGCGCGCTCGACTCCGACGGCGACGGCCTCACCGACTGGGAGGAGGTCAACGTCTATCACACCGACCCCAACAACCCCGACACCGACGGCGACGGCCTGCTCGATGGCGAGGAGGTGAAGGTTTACAAGACCAATCCCCTTGACCCCGACACGGACCACGACGGCCTTTCGGACGGCGACGAGGTTCGCCGCCACAAGACCGACCCCAACAACCCCGACACGGACGGCGACGGTCTGCTTGACGGCGACGAGGTGAAGACCTACGGCACCGATCCGCTTAATCCCGACACGGACGGCGACGGCCTCAAGGACGGCGAGGAGGTCCTCAAATACAAGACCGATCCGCTCAACCCAGACTCCGACAACGACGGTCTCACGGACGGCGCCGAAGTTCTCAGGCACAAGACCGACCCGCTCAATCCCGACTCCGACTACGACCTGCTTTCCGACGGATACGAGGTCCTCGTCTCCAAGACCAATCCGCTCGATCCCGACACGGACAAGGGCGGCGTCCGCGACGGCCACGAAGTGATCTACGACCACACCGACCCGCTCGATCCCTCCGACGATCTGCTCTTCTTCGAGCTCAACATCGTGTTCGACACGGACAAGGACGTGATCAAGCCCGAGTTCTTCGCCCAGCTCGACAAGGTGGCGAAAGTCCTTCTTGACAACCCCGGCGCCACGGCCGCCGTCGAAGGCCACGCCGACAAGCGCGCCACGTCCAAGCGCAACTACAACATCCGCCTTTCCGAGAAGCGCGCCCGCGCGGTGGCCCGCTACTTCGAGGGCAAGGGCGTCAGCGCCGCCCGCCTCAACGCCGTCGGCTACGGCTTCGATCACCCCAAGGCTCCGAACGACCCTGTCTCCGGCAACCTGTCCAACCGCCGCGTCGAGGTTTACGTCTCCGGCGCCAAGCCCGGCAAGGTGAACTACGTCAACCCTGGAAAATAGCCGGTCCGCCGGGCGGCGCGGCCTGTCGGGCGAAATGCTCGCCGAGGCCGTTGTCGCCCTGGCTCTTCTGGCGGCCGTGGCGATTCCAGCCATGGCCGCCATTCGCATATCCGCGCGCGCCGACGCGGCGGCGCGCGGCCGGGTTGTCCGCGCCCTGCGCGACGTGCCTGCGTGGCACGACGCCGAGGCTAGGCTTCGCCTCGGCGAAGATGTCCCAGACTACCGGTTTCCGGCCGCGTTCGGGCGTCCTGTCGCCCCGCTCCCAAAATGAATGGCATTGTCATAGGCCTTCTGGCCGCGTTTCTGCAGTCCTGCTCGTATCTTGCAAGCGGGCGCTACGCCCGTGAAACCGGACGTCCGGCCTGGACCCTCCTTGCGCCGGCGTTCTTCGTCTCCGGGATCGTTTCGCTGTCCGCGCTTCCGTTTGCGATGCCGGAGTCCGCTCCGGGGGTTCCCGCCCCCGACTGGTCGCGCCTCATTCCGGCGGCGACGCTCTGCGTGGCGTTCTGCATCGCGGGCAACGCCGCCACGGTGCGGATGCTGCGGCATGTGGACGCTTCCCGCGTGTCGCCGCTCCTTGCGCTCAAGGTGCCGCTCTTCGCGGTCGCGTATTCGTTTGTTCCGAAATCCGCCCCCACGGCCGCGCAGTGGCTCGCCGTGGCGCTTGTCGTCGTTTCCGCCGCCCTGCTCGCCGGGGCGGGGCGTCGCATCCCGCGCGCCGGCTGGGGCTGGCTGCTTTGCGCGTGCGTTTTCTTTTGCCTCAGCGACCGCTGCATCACGTGGTGCTTCGATCTTTCGCGCGAGGCGTGCGGCGGGTCGCTCCTGCGCTACACGGCCTTTACTCTCTGTGTCGTGTATTCGTGCGGCGGAGTTCTCTCCGCCGCCGCGATGGCGGCGCTTGGCGTGCCGGATCGCAGAACGTGGCTGCGGCACGCCTTGCCGTATGCGGCGGCGTGGTATTGCGCGATGGTCGCGCTGTTCGTCTGCTTCGCTCTGTCAGGCCTGGTGCTCGGCAACATAGCGCAAAGCACGCGCGGGCTGCTCTCCGTGATGCTTGGATGGCTTGTCGCGCGCGCCGGGCGCACGGACATGGAGGAGCGCGTCGGCGCCGCCACTATGCTGCGCCGCGTGGCCGCCGCGGCGCTGATCGTGGCCGCCATGGCGCTTTATTGCGTCGAGTGATTTGATCCGGCCGCCCGCCGCAAGCCGCGGCGTTGACTGGAAATGGCGGCGATGATACGATCCGCCTCACCGCGAACGGCCTGGCCGCGCGGGTCGCCAGAAAGCGGCGAACGACTTGAAAGAAAAACACTGGCAAACAAGGCAAAACACCATGAAAAAATACGTCTGCAAGGTCTGCGGCTACGTTTACGACCCCGCCGTCGGCGATCCGAATGCCGGCATCGCCCCTGGCACCGCGTTCGAGGATCTCCCGAACGACTGGTTCTGCCCCGTGTGCAGCGTCACGAAGCAGGACTTCGAGCCGGAGGACTAGTGGCCAGCTCGCAAAATCCGCATTCCCGTTCCGCGGTGGTCTCTCCCGGCGTCGCTTCCGATTCCGTCGAGGAGGGGGCCGTTCTGTCACTCGACTTCTCAAAGCTCGACGCCGTTTTCGGCGTCGTTCCGGTCGCCGTGCAGCGCGCCGACACGCTTGAGGTGGTCCTTCTTGCATACACCAACGAGGAGGCGTTGCGCGAAACGATGCGGACGCGGCGCCTCGTGCTGTGGAGCACCTCGCGCGGCGAGCTTTGGGAGAAGGGCGCGTCCTCGGGGTGCAGGTTCGAGCTTGTGGAAGCCCGTGTGAACTGCGAGCAGAATTCGCTGCTGTATCTTGTGCGCCCGGCTTCGGGCGATCCGGCGGCCTCCGGAATGTGTCATACGAAAAACTCGGCCGGACTTCCTCGGCGAGGCTGCTTCTACCGGCGGATCGACCCGGATTCGCTTCGCCTGTCCAATGTCGAGCCCTGAAGCATCCGGGCTTCGACCCGGCCTGAAGCTGCCGCCTAAGCGCGATGTGCGTTTTCCGTCGCTCGACGGCAAACGCGTGAAGTGCCCCTACTGCGGGGCGTCCTTCATCTGGCCCCCGGAGGAGCTGCGCTGCCCGCGCTGCGCCAGAACCATGCGTCCTCCGCCCGGTCACGCCCCAGCCGACATGCGCCAGCGCCGTGCCGCCAAGGAGAAAATCGCCGAGGAGCGCGACCGCGAATTGCGCAAGATGTCATCCAGCGCGCTTTCAGCCGCCGCCGCCCGTCCCGGCGGTGGCGGTCCCCACGCGAGAGCCGCCGCGCTGGGCGCGGCCATGTTCATGCTCATGCTCGGTCTGCTGCTCTCCGCCGCCTCCGGCCGCCATTCCCGCGGCGGGGGGCGGCGCGCGCTTGATCGCGGCGCGTGGACCGCGGAGTCGCTGGACACGCTCGCCATGGCCCTTGAGCACTACCGCGCCGACTGCGGCGTGTATCCTTCGGGCGCGGAAGGCCTGAGCGCCCTCTCCACGGATCCGGGGCAGGAGGGCTGGGCCGGTCCATACGCTTCCGGGATAGGCAATGACGGCTGGAACCGCCCCTGGTTCTACGACCTGCGCCCCGACGCGCCCTCGCCAGTGCTCTCCAGCGCCGGCCCTGATGGCAAATGGCGCACGGAGGACGACCTCTCGGCCTCTCCCGAACAGTTCAGAATTCATCCTGATTTCGTTCCGCACGATCCTTCAAGAGCGCGCGGGACGCATCGTTCCTCGGTCCGCATAGCGCAATGACAGACTCCCCTACCGCGGCGGCGGCCGCAGCCCCTCGCTTTCGCTTTCTCCGCTCCGACTGGCGTCTTCCGCCGGCGCAGCTGCTCCACGTCGATCTCTCGCTGCGGTTTTTCGAGGATCGCGTGGAGGGCGCCGAAACGCTCTTCCTTGAGGCGCGCGAAAGGATCGAGACTCTGCGCCTCGACGCGCAGGCGCTTGAAGTAGGCCCCGCGTTCTTCGCGGCTGGCGCTTCGCGCGACGCCGCTTCCGGAGAGTTCGTCCCCGTTTCGTCCCTTTTCGACAAGAGGGCGAACAGCCTCGTGCTGGCGCTCCCGGAGGCGGTGGAGCCGGGCGGTCGCTTCGCGGTTAGGCTTTCCGCCGTCTGCCACCCGTCGGAAAACGTTCTGGACGGCATATACCGCGACGTAACTCCGCCCGGCGCTCCTCGTCAATACGTGTCGCAGTGCCAGCAGTGGGGCTTTCAGCGCATTATGCCGATCATCGACGACTGCACCGCCAAATGCACGTGGCGGACGGAACTCGAGGGCGACGCCCGCTACACTCACCTGATCTCGAACGGCGACGTGGACCGCGCGTCCAATCCGCGCGGCGTCCCGGAGCCCGTTTCGGACGATCCGTCCCGCATTCGCGTGGCCTACGTCAACTCCATTCCGATGCCGCCGTATCTTTTCATCGCGGCGGCGGGAACGTGGGACGTTTTGCGTGACTCCGTGCGGACGCCCGGCGGCCGGGAGATAGCGCTCGAATACCTGGTGCCTCCCGGGCGCCTCGGCGGCGCGCGGCTGCCGATGGAGATTCTTAAGGACTCCGTGCTTTTCCAGGCGCGCCACGTCGGCTACGAATACGCGCGCGAGTGCTACCGCACGATCTGCATGGAGAAGTCCAACTTCGGCGGCATGGAGAACGTCGGAAACACGACTATCGTGACCGAGGCCGCGCTTCTGGACGAGTGGACGCCCGACCGCCGCGTGTTCTACGCCTTCGGCGTGATCGTCCACGAATTCGAGCACAGTCACTGCGGCTCTGACGTCACAATGCGCACTCCGTTCGACATGTGGCTGAACGAGGCGTTCACGGTGACGGTCGAGCAGGCGTATCAGGCGGAGCGGTTCGGCGACGCCTTTGCGCGGCTTGACGCGCTGGACGGCATCCGCGACCCGATGCGCGGCCCGCTTGCGCAGGAGGACGGCGGCTCGGCCTGTTTTCCCATTGTCCGCGACGGCTTCGATTCCCCTGACGATGTCGTGGACGGCGTCACTTACGACAAGGCTCCCGAGGTTCTTGGAATGCTTCGCGAGCTTGTCGGGCGCGACAACTACGAGGCGTCCATGCGCGCGTATTTCGCGCGCCACGCCGGTGGCAATGTCGAAACGGCTGACTTTCTCGCCGCATTCGGAGTCGCCGCCCCGGGCGGACCCGAATGCGTTGGCGTCGCTGGCGTCGGCGTGGAGATGCTGCGCGCGTTCTTCCACGAATGGCTCTTCACGGTCGGCTATCCCCGGCTGCGAGGATCCTGGCGGCATGACGGCGCCTCGGGGAGGCTCTTTGTGACGCTGCGCCAGAGTCGCGGGGGGGCGGCGACGGCGCCGTTCGTCGTGCCGTTCCGCGTCAGGGGCGTCTCCGCGTCTGGTCTTCCAATGCCGCGGATCGACCGGCTGCTCGTGCTGGACTCGCCGGAGCGGACGTTCGTTTTCGACGACGTGCCCGAGGCTCCGGCGTTTCTGGACTGGAATTCTGGGCTGCCCTTCTATGGCACGTTCGAGGACGAAACCGCCACTTCGGCGATGCTCGAGCTGGAGGCGCGCGTTTCTCCGTTTCCCGTCGGTCGCGTCGAGGCGTTTCGCGCACTTTGCGACGCAGCGATCGCGCGCGGCGCCGATCCGGATCCTATCTTCTCGGCCATGTCCGCGGCGCTCGGCGACGCGGCGCTCGACCCCGGCGTCAGGGCGCGCCTGCTAGCGATCTCCGAGGATACTCTCGACCGCGCGGCTCTTCCTCGCGGAGCGGCGCGCGCCTCTGCGGCGCGTGCGCTTCGCCGCGCCGCCGCCGCGCGACTTGGCGCGGACCGCCTTCTGGCGGCGTGGGGCGAAATCATGGAGGCCGAGGCCGCGGCCCCTGTCTCCTACGCCGCCGACGGTCCCGGCGTTGGCGCCGCCGCAATCGCGGCGGCTCTGCCGCGCCGCGCTCTGGCTCGCGCGGTGGGCGCGCTGCTGGCCCTCACGGGCGACTCGCGCGCCTTTGCCGCGTTGCGCGCGCGATACGACGCGGCCACAGGCGTCGGCGCAAGGCTAGACGTGGTGGCCGCGCTTGTCGAGGCAGATGCGCCCGGCGCGCGCGCCATGCGCGACGATCTCGGCGCGCTGTGTCGGCCGCATGTCGGCGCATACGCGGCGTGGCTTTCGCTGGTCGCCTCCGATCCGGAGCCGAAGAGTGCGCTTGCGGCGGTTTCCGCCGCGGAGGGCGACGGCCTTTTCCGTCCGGAGCATCCAAGCCACTCGCGGTATCTGTGGGGCGCTCTTGCGCGCAATAATTCCGTTGTCTGGACCAAGGATGGCCTCGCGTGGCTTGAACGCACGATCCTGCGCGCGGCTCCGGTGAACGAAAACGTCGCGATTCTGCTGCTTTCCGCGCTTCAGCTCTGGCGCGGGTTCGAAGAGCCGCTCCGTTCTGAAACCGCCGCGCTGCTCGGCCGGATTCGCGACGCGCTGCCCGCGAGCGCCCCGGACGCCGCCGCGCTCGCTGGGCGCGTCCGGCGTCTTGTCGGGTGAGGCTCTTCAGACCACGGGGCGGATCGCCCCGCGCGGACACGCCTGCACGCACGCTCCGCACTGCAGGCAGTTCTCCTGCACGATGCGGAATGGTTCGCCTGTGCGGATGCACCCCTGCGGACACGCCACCTGGCACGAGCCGCAGCGCGCGCAGGCGGACGTGATCTCGAACCCGGACGGTCGCACCTGTCCGCCGCCGAACGGAACGTAAACGCGGCGGATGGGCGAGGACACAAGATCCAGATATTCAAAATACCCCGTGCGAAGCGCGAAGACGAGTGAATCGTCGTATTTCAGCGGCGGATACAACTCGCGGTAGTCCGGACGTTCGCGGAAGATGACCAGCCGCCAGCGCATTCGCTCCTCCTCCGGCAATAGCTCCGCTTCTCCGGTGAGCCGAACGGAGACGCCGCGCCTGATTTCGCCGAGCAGCTGGATTCGCTTGTCCGCAAGCAGCTGGCGGGCAAACGGCATTCCGTTGCTGGCGAGGATGTAAACCGCGTCCTGCTCGAAGTGGAGACCTGAAAGGAATCTCACGCGCGGAGCGCCGTCCGGCGAACGCGTGGCGCACGCCAGCGTTCCCGCAGAACGCAACCCGTCGATGCAGGTTGCCACGTCTATTTCGGGTGGATTGGGGCCGTCAGGCCGCTCGTGACGCTCTTCCATGCCGTGACCGGCGTCCGCAACGAACGGAAATGGTGGGCAATACTGGACTCGAACCAGTGACCCCCGCCGTGTGAAAGCGATGCTCTAACCAACTGAGCTAATTGCCCGTGCCGTTGCGGAAGTGGCGAAAAGACAACCACAATCCCTCCCAAAAGTCAAGAAGAAAACGTCGCGGATGGCTTTTTCCGCGTCGGGTGATTTGGCCGCCGCGGTGCGCGCGCGTAGGAATGTTTTAGAATGCGATCCGGTAGGCGAATGCCTTTGAATCGACGGAGAGCGAGAGCGTGGATCCGTCCTGCCGCCAAGTCGGCGCGGTGGCGCCGGGCGCGGGTTCGACTTGCTCTACGGCTGATACGGCGACTTGCGCGGTTGCGCCGGATGCGATGCGGCTTCCGGCAAGATCCAGTTCCGCGCGGAAGGGGCGGCCCATGTCTGGAACGGGGGTGAGGATCAGGGCGCCGTCGGCGGCGCGCTGGAGACGGAATGCGCCGTCGGTCCGGATGCCGCAGGGCAGAGCCTGGTTTTCGCCGGGTCGGGCCGTCGCGCCAGGACGGAGTATGGCGGCGAAATCGGCGAGGGCAGCGGCGTTCGCGGTGTCGGCAGGGCCGGTGCCGTCGCGGCGATCCGGGCGGCCATCGACGAAGAGCGCGTCGCCGGTTTGCGAGAAGGCGCAGCGGCGGCCGCCGATTTCGACTATGCCGGCGCGCGCGCCGACCGTTTCGGCGTAGAAGCCGTCGGGCGGGAGCGCAAGGCCGTTTGGCAGGCGCCATGTCCGAAGCTGCGCTCTGTTCTGTGTCTCGCCCGGGAGGGCGAGGTTGTCCGGCCTGTTCACCCACACCTGCCCACCGCCGCCTTCGCCGCCGGTGAACACGGCATGCTGACGGTGAATTGAGTCCTCGAACTCGAAGCTCTCGAACTCGGAGAGCGCCAGGTCGCGGCACACCGCGCCGAGGAGCCACTGCGCCTCCACGGCGTGGATGTAGAAACCCATTTCGAACGGGTCGAATTCGGCAAACGGGGTGCGGCCGCCGATGACGGTTGTGCAGTAGTAGCTGTCGGAGCAGTAGCCTTTGGTGTAGGTCTCCGGGCTTCGTTCTGGGCTGTTGGAGGCATAGCGCCAGCCGAGGCCGCCGCCGTAGAGCACGAAGGAGCCGTGCGTGGCGATGTCGAGCCACGGAATACGCTCGGAGTCGGCGTATTCTCCGCGATCCATCCAGCGCTCCGGCGTGAAGTGGTCGGGCTGCCCGGCGTCGAGATGGCCGATGAGTGCGTCGTGGCCGCCTTCGCCGATGGTGACGGTGCCGGGGCCGAGGATGCGGCGGTATTCGTCGAAGGCTTCGCCCCACGCGGCGCGGGTTTCGGCGCGGGTGTGGAAGCGGCCGTCGCGGTCGAACCAGTCCCAGGGCGCCATGTTGGAGAAGACGTCGAGGAACACGCCACCCGGCGCGTAGCCGTCGCGGAGCGCGGCGGCGTTGGCGCGGAGCGCGGGCAGGAAGCCGTTTGGCGCCCAGCGGTAGCTTTGCGCCGAAACGTGATAGTTGAACCAGGCCTTGACCGGCGCACCGGATTCGTCGAAGACGGTGTCGTCGTAGGAGAAGCCCACAGAATCGGGGTAGTGGTCGATGTAGTTGTCGTGCGGCACGAAGAGATGGCCGTGGCGGCGAGCGGTCGCAACGAGGTCAAGAAACACTTTCTCCGATCCGTGCGGCTGTTTGTTGTCGAGGGGCCAGATGTCGGGCAGTCGGTTGTCGAAGCCCCACCGCTGCCAGACGTGGCGGCAGTAGAGGGCGTTCGTGACGCCGTATCGCGCGAGCCGGTCGAGCGCCCGGGCGGCTTTCGCGAAGCCGCCCTTGGGGCCGCCCCACTGGTCGAGGCATAAGCGCGTGGCGGCTTCGCGCCAGCTGGCGCCGGGCTTGAATCCTGCGACTTCGCGCCAGGCGCGCGCGGCGGCGAAGGCCCCGCGCGCCGAGGGCACGAAGGAGAGAGTCGCGTCGTGAGAGGTCTCGACGGCGAACACATTGTCTTCGCGGCGGCACAGGATGCGGTCGGGGAGCAGATCGGAAGCCTGCACAAGCGATGCGCCGTTTGCGTAGTCGGCGCCGGCGTGGCTCGCCATGTTGCGGAAGAGCCCGCCCGTGAGCTCGAAGGAGCGCGGCTTTTCAAGCACGTTGCCGAAGCTCATGTAGGCGCGGGCGGCGGGGAGCGAGGCGGGGCCGACGCCGAGGCGCGTGAAGCGGGGGGAGCCGCGGGAGGTGCGCTCGACGCCAGGCATGTCCCAGCGGATGCGCAGCGCCGGGCCTTCGGCGAAGAGCGTGGCGCGGGCCGTGATAGTGCGGCCATCGCGCAGGTCGATGCGGTGGATTATCTGGTCGGCTGCCAGCCCCTCGTGCTGGCCATCTGTCAGCCGCTCATGATGGCCGGCTGTCAGCCGGCCAAATTCCCAGCCCGTGCAGCGGGCGTCGAGGGGGCCGGTGCCCACCAAAATGTCGTCGATGGCGCAGGTAAAGCCGGAGAAGGCGAGGGTGCGCTCGCCGTCGGTAAAGGAGATCGTGCCGTCGAAAAGGCCGGCCGCGCCGGGGGCGATGCGGGCGGTCCAGGATTCGCCGCGCACGGAAAGCGGCATTTCGGGCAAGTCTGCGCGACCCGGCGCAGACGCGCCAGGCGCAAGCCCCGCACCGCCGCACACGCCCACGTCGCCCCAGAGGCAGCGGTCGTAGTTTGGATCGTTGGCGGGTCCGCAGCCGTTCCAGAGGCGGATTGTCACGGCTTGGCCGGCCCAGGGCGTGAGGTCGGCCGAGCCGTCGGTCCAGGAGGTTTCCTTCACAAGGGCCGAATAGATTTCGGTGGCGCGGCCGTCCTTTTCCACGACATAGACCTTGTAGTCGGCGCCGTCGCTGCGGCCTTCGCCGGCGCGGAGCGGGGGGCGGATCGCGGCCGAAAGGCAGAGCGAAAGCGGCGCGGCGGCGGGCAGCGACACCGGGATGTCGCGCCAGCAGTAGCCGGCGCCAGTGCGCCACGGCGGCTGGCTGAAAAAGCCGAATCGCAGATCGCCATCGGCTGAAAACCACCCCTGATTGATGAAGGCGCCGGTCTCGGCGGCTTCGGCAACAGGGCGCGGCGCATCGCCGGGCATCTGCGCGAAGGAAGCGCCGGGAAGAAGGGCAAGGGGCTGGCCGGCTGACAGCCGGCCATCATGAGCGGAGCTCTGTTCTGTGCCCGGCGCGGCTATGTCTGCGCTCTGTTCTGTGCCCGGCGCGGCAGCGCCGGGGGTCTGTGCCTCGAAAACCGCGATTGGGTGGAGCGGCTCGCCGCCGGGAAAGGCAAAAGTGGCATGAACCGGATAAAGCGCCGGAAGCACCCGGCCCGGCTTGGGAATGGCGGTGGCAAAGACCGAGTTGGTGCTGTGGGCGGGGAGAATGCAGACCTGAGATTGGCCGGCAGTCTGCCCCTCATGCTGGCCAGCTCTCTGCCGCTCATGCTGGCAGGCTCTCAGCTGCTCATGATGGCCGGCTGTCAGCCGGCCAATACTCGGAAGGGCGAGGTCCCAGTCGTCATTGAGCCAAATGCGCAGTTCGCCGGAAACGGGCGCGTCGGTGGTGTTCGCGAGGTCGAGCCGAACCTCGAAGGGTGCCGCTCCGTCTCGCTGCGCGCACACCACGCCTCGTGGATCGTTCGGCTTCAGGGCGGATCCGGATGGACGTTGCTCGTCAAGGCCGACAAACCGGGCCGTCACCCCATCCCGCGAATCCACGGGCGGAAGAAAGGCGACAGCGGGGAGCGCGGCGGCGAAAACCGCCGCCGCAAAGGCTTTGTTGGATGCCATGGGTATGGATTGTTGTAAAGACCGGTGCTCCTACCGCACGACTATCACGAAGGCGGCGGGAGCCATGGTCACCTCGGCCTCGGCGGTTGCACCGTAAATGGTTTCGCCGCCCTTTGTGAAGACCGGAGTGACGGTGAACACGAGCGTGCCGGCCTGTGACGGCTTCTCCCACGCCACGGTGCAATCCGTGCCGCTCACACCGGAGATTTCCTCGCCATTGCGGGTCCAGACATAGCCCGTGGCGCCAGGCGCGTAGGCGGAGAGCGTCCGCGTTCCATCCACTCCGACTTCGACATCCTCCGGCTCCACGACGAGATCCGTGCGAGCCCCGGCGAACTTGCCGTAGCCAAGGCCGCCGCCGAGAGTGAAGGCGTTGCTCCCGGAAACGGTGCTTGTAATCACATCGCCCGTCATGGTGTCGTAGAGCCCCACGACATCGCCGACCTTGTAGGGCAGGTACTCGTGGACAAGCGCACCCGCTTCGTAGATGCGGAAGGCGTAGAGCTTCATCGCCGTGCGGTTGTCATGCGCTCCGCTGGCATCCGTTCCCTTCGCGAAGAGCCACATCGGGTACGTGGCATTTCGCGAACAGACGGTTTCGGCGCTGAATGGAAACATCTTATAGCCGGAATAGCCGCACTCGCGGTTCGCGAGGTCGAGGACGGCGACATGGCGGTTCAAATCCGCGCCGACGCCAGTGGTCTGCGCCTTCCACGAGTTGCCCACGCCAAACGCGACATTTCCAGAGCCGGTGGCCTCGCCCTGAATGTAAAGTTCAGCGCTCTGATTGCCCGTGGCCTCGCCAAAGGGGCGATTCTGGCCTTTGATCGCATTCAGCTGGTAGTCGATCTCGTAGCGCGTGTTCGGTGTGGTGAGATAGCCGAGGTTGATGCCCTGCGTGCCATCCGATTCGATGTAGGCGTCCTCGGCGCGCATCGGCGCAGTGAAGAACGAATCGTTCAGGGCGTTGTTGGCGGTGAAGCCTGTAAAAGCGGCGGATTTTGCGGCCTTGGCGAGAACCTTGCCCTGCACCTTGTCAAGAAGCGCGTAAGAGCCGCCCTGGCAGATCGGCACATAGTCGCGGACGAGCGTCCCCTCCTCGTAGATCTTGAAGCCGTAGAGGCGGCCCTTCAAGGTGTTTTTGGTCATGTTGTAATTGCTGAAGATCTTGAGTGTCCCGGTGGATTGTTCCGGCTGGCGGCCCGTCGCGGCGGTGGGAATCTCGCGGATCGTGTGGCCGTTCACCGCAACCGCCGCCTTGCAGTTCAGCGCATCGAGGGTAATCTGGCGTCGGGCCGTCGGCGAATAATAGACCCCCAAGCTCTTGAACGTGTCCTGCCCCAGGGCGTAGGCGAAGTCGCCCGTCCCGGAGCCGCCGTTGCCATACATGCGCATGTAGCTCTTGCCGGCGGACGCCTCGCCCGCCTCGAACGGGAACTGCTGGGTGGACTGCTGCTCAAGAAGCATGAAGTCGCAGACGACGCACGTGTTGCTCGTCGCGTAGTAGCCGGTGTCGAAGAAGCATCCGCCGTCGGGACTCGCGACGTAGGGATCGTCGTCGATCTCCATCACGGCACCGCCGGCGACGAGGTTGCCGCCGGAAACAAACTCGCCGGTCACCTCGTCGAGGAAGCCCGGAATGCCGCCCTTCACGCACGGCGTGTAGGTGTGGACGGGCGTGTATGTCGCGCCGTTGTCGTCCGACTCCGAGATTTTCAGGCTGAAAATGCGCGCGACGGCGTTCTGGCGCGTCTTGCCCCATGCGTTTGTCGAAGAGCCGAAGAGCGTCAGAGGCCAGTTCGCGGTGTTGTTGTGAGTCCAGCCAACCGGAAAGTCCGCCTCGCCCTGCAGCTCTCCGTTCGCGTTGTAGAGCGCGGCATGGGCTTTCGGCGCGTCGATGACGGCCGTGTGGCGGGCGGTGTCGGACTTTACCGCATTCGCGAAACTGAGCGTAGCGTGCCCATTGTCCCTCGCTTCAAGGTTGAAATTGCCGTTGTTCGGCGCATAGACGAGCACCGTGTATGTGCTGCTGTAGTTGCCGAGCAGGCAGTCCTTGCTCCCGGCGTTTCGCGCGAACTGGAAATCGACCTCGACCTTCGTCTTGCCGCTGGGGAAGTAGCGCGTGTCGATGACGCTGTAGAGCGAGCCGTCCGACTCGATGAAGGCGTCGCCATTGCCGCCGCGCCCGGAGAGGGCCGTCGGGGCGTTGGCGCTGGCGGTGAGACCGCCGCACGTGTGGAACTTGCCCGTGACGAGATCCTCGAAGCCCGCCGTGCCGTCGATGCTGCGCGGCGCGAAGTCGCGGACAAGCGTTCCGTCCTGCCAGATCTTGAGGCCGTAGACCTTCGCCTTCGCCTGACGGTTGAAGAGGGTGCCCGTGGTGTTCGTCGGGTTGGCGAAGAGGCCCAGGGGATGCGTGGCGCATTTCGTCAGGTCGGCGGTTGCGTCGTAATACCAGTTGGTCGTCACGCCGGTCATGAACGACCATTTGAGCGCTGGGTTGTCGATCACGACCGTGCGGCGCTTCGTGTCCGCCGCGATGCTGGTGGATGCCGCGACCCAACCGTCGCCAGACGCCATGGAGATGTTTCCGCTCCCGTTCACGTAAACGGAAATGCGGGGATTGCTACTGTCGAAGTCCTCGCCGAAGATGCGCTGCTGGTAGTCGTTGTCGGAACCCGCCTCGACGACGGTCATGGCGTAGTCGAGTTCGATCTTGAGCTTCGGCGAAGCGACGAGGCCGAGGTTGATGCCGCCCGTGCCGTCCGATTCGACGTAGGGGTCGTCGTCGAGGACTTCGATGTCGCCGCCGTAGGCGAACGTCCCGGCGTTGGCGGCGCGGGTGTCGTAGAGGAAGACGCCGGTGACGGAATCGAGAAGCCCCGCCACGCCGCCCTTCACGACGGGCGCGTAGTCGTGGACGAGCGCGTCGTCCTCGTAGATTTTCACGCCATAGAGCTTCATCTTGGCGAAGTTCCTGAACTGTCGCCCCCCCGCATTCTGGCATTCCGCGAAGAGCGCCATGGGGAAATTCGCCATTGCGTCGTGCGCGGCCGTGAGGTCGGCCTCGGCGACCTGCGCTCCGTCCTGCAGCAGATACCCCTTGTCGTTCGGGCCGTCGTAGATGATGGTGTTCCTGCGCGTGTTGTTCGCCGCGAGGAACACGCCGTTGAACGAATTCCCGTAGCCGAACTTGAAATTGTTCGCCGTATCGCCGAAATAGACGACCGCGCAGTTGCCGCAGCCCGTTCCTGTCTGTCCGAAAAGACGAGCCTGGGAGACGATCTCGGTCACCTCGAAGTCGATTTCAAGCTTCGTCTTGGCGTTGATGTAGTAGCCCGTGTTGATTGCCTGCGTGCCGTTGGACTCGATGTATGCGTCCTCGGCGCGGGCGGATGCCGGGAACGCGGTGAGCGCAAGCGCGGCAAGCGCGAAGCAGGCGGAAATCGTGCGTGGGTGTTTCATGGTGGGATTGCCTTTCTTGTGGATGAACGGGTGGAAAAAAGCGGGATCAGCCGGCGCTGAGCGGTCCGATGCGCGCGCCCATGGGGGATGCGGGGCGCCATGTGGCGCCGGGGGCGAGCGTCACCGGTTCGCGGCCGGCGTTGAAGCGAGCGTCGGGGTGGAGCGTGCGGTCGGATTTGCGGACCCAGAAGCGGAAGCGCGCGGCTTCGTCGTGCGAGACCGCACCCCACGCGCGGCCGTTCGGGAGAAGCCAGCCGCCGCGCGCCGGCGCGTTCCAGAGGTTGGGAACGACGTCCAGCGGGCTCGGATCGGGACCCTCCGGATACGGCATGGCGTAAAGGCCCGTGAACGAGAGCGGCGCGTTGCCGGTGTTTTCGACCGAAACCATTTCCGCGAGCAGCGAATCCGCCCCCGGGGCGAGCGTGAGGCGCGTTGTGAGGACGAACGCGGCGTCCGGCGCCGGCTCGCCGGGAACCGGCCCCGGAACCGCCGCGCGGGCGGCGCCGCGCAGGAGGACAGACACGGAACCGTCCTCTTCGCGCGTTTCTTCGACGGATTCCGGCGACACCGCCGTCCAGACGTTGCCGCCCGCACCCCTCCACTGCAGGAGCACGCCGAGGCTCCCGACGCGGATGCCGGCAAGTTCGAGCTCGTCCGCCACGCGGGCTCCGCCGATCCGGCCGGAGAGGCGCACAAGGCCGTTGGAGAGGGTCCAGGCGCCGTCTGCTTCCCGCCGGAAGCCGACGCTTCCAGGAACTTCCGCTCCGGGTTCAGAGTAAGTCGCGCGGGCCTCCGCCAAATACCGCTCGCGTTCGGAGGGGGCGACGGAAGCGTCTGCCCTGCTGTTGGACGCTTGTTGTGTTTCCCCAGGCGTCGAGGCGGCGCGCACGGTGACGAGATTCGAATGGATCGCGCGGAAGACGTCGGTGATTTCGCGGTATGGCACGCCGAATTCGCTCACGAGCCCGTAGTTGGAGTCTTCCTGGAACGTCTCGGAGATGCCGCTCGCGGGCTGGTCGAGGAACATGAAGTAGCTGTAGCCGGCGACGAACGGCAGCGACAGCATCGTGCGCGCAAAGAGGTCGGTCGCCGCGGCGCGGCCCGCCTGCGTTGGGAAGCGCTGTCCGGCGCCATGGAAGCAGGGCCGGCCGGTGTCGAGCGCCGGAAAGGCGAATTCCGTCACCATGAGCGGACGACCAGACCATTTATAGAATTCGCGAAAAGTATCAGCCACGGGCCTCCCGCCCCTTTCGTCCAGCACGACGCCGCGATCGATGTCGGCCCACGGGTAGCAGTTGAACGAGACGATGTCGCAGTGTTTTCCGCAGACTTCCCACAGCGCGGGATGGACCTGGGTGAACGGACCGGCAAATCGGCATCCGAGAATCAGGTGGTTCGGGTCGGCTTCGCGGATCGCGCCGCAGAGGACCGAGAAATAGCGCTCGGCGAAAAGGCGGAGAAACGCCTCGCGCATGGCGTTGTCGACGGGGCGGCCGTCCACGAACGCCTCCAGCGCCCGCCGGGCCGAGTGTTCCCGCGGCAGACCCCGCACCGTGTCGAAGAGCGTCAGGTCCTTGCGCACGGTGTCCGGCCCCCACCACTTGAGCTCGTTGTCGAGGAACCAACCGAGAAGCCACGGATTGTCGCGCTCGGGGGCGCACAGCTCCCTGGCGCGGGCGCGGACCTCCCGTTCGAAATCCGGGTGGAAGACGTTGGGGATGCCCGTGCAGGGGCCGCTCCACGGCGTGATCCAGCGGTCGGGATCCTTGCCGCCCTTGCGCCCGAACTTGCCGCCGAGGTAGAGCGTGATCGTGTGCGCAAGGCCGCGGTGGCGCAGGAGCGGCTCGTCGCAGTGGTTCGCGAGCGTGTTGAAGCCCCAGTCGCCAAGGCGGCCGAGCGTTTCGTCGAGCCACGCCTCCTTCGTGGGATAGTTCGTCTCGACGAAGCGGGCATAGACGTCGTAGCCGAGATCGCGGTCGCGCCAGCCCATCGGGCGGACGTGATCGACGGCGAGAATCGTGACGGCGCGGCCCATGGGATCCACTACCACGTCGCGCCCGTCCGCGGAATCAACCCGGAAAAAGCCCGTGGACGCGAATCCGGCGCCGTCCGCTCCGCGCACGGGCACGTAGGGCGGAAATCCGCCCGCCGCCGCGAACGACAGGAACGGAATCGCCACGATGACGCGCGCGAAAAGGAAACGGATGAAATCGGAGGGATGCATCGGCCGGGAGTCGCGTCCGGGGCGGTTTCCGCCCGGAACGCCCTTGATGATACACCGATTCACCGACGAAATCTTGACTTTTGAGAAATATTTTTTACTCGCAGGTTTCATCTGGAGTTTCGCGCGCGCCATTCGGACATCGGAATGCCAAAACGGCGGCGGAAAACGGCATCGAGCGCGGCGTATGTGCGGAAGCCGCAGAAATGCGGGATTGCGCCGATGGCGGTGTCGGTCATGGCAAGCAGCGCAAAGGCCCGCTCAAGGCGCACGTGGATGATTTCGTCGAGCGGCGAATGGCCAACGGCCTCGCGGAAACGCATGTCGAAGAGCCGCCGCGAGCCGGGAAAGCGCGCGGCGAGCGCTGCCGCCGTGAGGCCGTCGCAGGCTTCGGCGCGGATCATTGCGACGGCCTCCGCGATGCGCGGCTCGTGGCGCCCCTTGCCGCCGGTGGAGGCGCGCCGCACGACCATGAGCGGGGTGCACGTCTCGCGCCTGGGCGGCCAGGCGTCAGGACTTTCCATCACGCCGGCCAGCATGCGCGCCGCGATGAAGCCGGTGCGCTCCCAGTCCACGTCGATGCTCGAAACCGGAGGGGAGAGCGACTGGCACAGCTCTTCGCGGTTGTCCACGCCAAGGACGGCGAACTCGCGCGGGACGGCGCGCCGTTCGGCGCGGCACGCGGCAAGGAACTCGCGCGCCTCGAAATCCGTGGCCGCGAAGACCGCGCACTTCTTCGGCAGCCGCCGCGCGAACGCGGCGAGCCGCGCCGCGAAAGGCCCCGCCTCCTCGCCGGGGCGCACCTCGAATTCGAAGAACCGCCGGCCCGTCGCCGCGACCAGGGACCTGAAAACGCGCCCCCGGACGCGCGACCAGCGGAAATCGTGCCGATCCCCGACGAAGGCGTAGGCGTCGGGAAGCCCAGCGGCCAGGTCGTGGAACGCCATGCGGGCCACGGCCTCGTCGTCGATCGACATGGCGTGCGCGCGCCAGTGAAGGCAGTTGTCGGGCAGATGTATGTAAACCACGGGCACCTTGCCGAAAAAGCGCGGCGGGATGTCCTTGCGGTCCTGGGACATGACGGCGGCGCAGCCAGCTGGGCGCACGCGCCGCAGGGCGTCGCGCACGACTTCGGCGGGAGCGTCTTCCGTTTCGAGAGCCACCACGTCCCAGCCGACCGATCCGGCGAAGCGGCGAAACCCGGCCAGCTGCCGGAGCCCGACCTCCTGCAGCACGGATGGCACGTATAGGATTTTCTGCTTGGCGCTCATTTCCCGGAACCGGATGACTCGCGCCGGCCGCCCGCCACGAGCGGACGGCCCGGCGTCCGGGAATGATAGCCGCAAGGCGGCGCGAAGGCAACGCCGCCTGCGGCCCGCGCGGCTGGCCCGCGCCCGCGTCGCGCCCGCCGCGCGCCTAGATGGCGTCCAGCGCGCGGTCGAGTTCGGCGACGATGTCGTCGATGTGCTCCAGGCCGATCGAGAGGCGGATCAGTTCAGGGAGAACTCCGCCCTTGCGCAGATCCTCGTCCGAGAGCTGCGAGTGCGTGGTGGAGGCCGGGTGGATCACAAGCGATTTGGCGTCGCCGACGTTGGCCAGAAGCGAGAACACCTCGCCGTTCAGTGCGTCGGCGAAGGCGCGCGCCTCCGCTGATCCGCCCTTTACGCCGAACACCACCATTCCGCCGGCTCCGTTCCGGAGGTATTTGGACGCGAGGTCCGGTTGCGAGATTGACGGATACTTGACCCATGCGACCTTGGGGTGCTTTTCGAGGTGCTTCGCCACGGCGAGCGCGTTTTCGCTGTGGCGGGCAACGCGCAGCGGGAGCGATTCGACGCCTTGGAGGAATATCCATGCGGCGTCCGGGGCGAGCGTCGGCCCCTGATTTCGAATCCCGACGGTGAGCAGACGCAGCGAGAAGGCGACGGGGCGCAGCGGTTCCGGCAGGTCGTGCGCGAATCGCAGACCGTGGTAGCCGGCATCCGGCTCGTTGTAGAGCGCGAACTTCGGATCCGTCCAGTCGAACTTGCCCGCGTCAACGACCACGCCGCCGATGCCGGCGCCGTGCCCGCCAATCCACTTGCTCAGGGAATGGATCACAAGATCGGCGCCGTGGTCGATGGCCCGAAGAAGCGGCGGAGGGGTGAACGTGGCATCGACCACGAGCGGAAGGTGGTGCTTCTTCGCGATGGCGGCGTAGCCGTCGAGGTCGGCCACGTCCAGGGCCGGGTTTCCGACCGTCTCCACGAAAATCAGTCGCGTCTTTTCGCTGATTGCCGCCTCTACCGCCGCGAAGTCGTTGACCGGGGTGAAGTTCACCTTTATCCCGGCGTTCGGAAGGATCGCGTCGAACTGGGCGAACGTTCCGCCGTAGAGGTTGTCGGCCGCGACTATTTCGTCGCCGGCCCGGGCGATGTTCGTGATCGTGAAGAAGATGGCCGCCGTGCCGGAGGCGAGCGTCTGCGCCGCTGCGCCGCCCTCCAGCGCCGCGAGGCGCTGCGCCAGGACGTCGTTGGTGGGGTTCATCAGCCGGGCGTAGATGTTGCCAAGCTCGCGCAGGGCGAAGAGATCGGCCCCATGCTTGCTGTCGCGGAAGTTGTAGGCCGTAGTGCGATAGACGGGCACTGCGCGCGAATAAGTTGTCGGGTCTCCGTGCGGGTTCTGTCCGGCGTGTATCGCCAGCGTTTCAAAGTGAAATTTGCTCATGGTTGCATTCCTTTCGTATCGCTACTTTTCTGGTAGTGTTTTTGTTTGCGAAAAAGGCGTCCGCGGGGTTTCGGCCGGAGTCGCTCCGGTGGAATCGCGCAATGCGGTTTCGCGGACGCGCGGTGTGTGATTGGCTGGTTTCCAGGTCCTGTATTCGAGAGTTCCCAGATCGTGACAGACCCGGCGCTACTGCGCCGTGTCGAAGAGCCAGGTCGAGAGGTAGCGCTCGCCGGTGTCCGGGAGAAGCGCGACTATGCGCTTGCCGGCGAATTCAGGTTTCTTGGCGAGTTCGAGAGCCGCGAAAAGCGCCGCACCGGAGGAGATTCCAACCAGCAGGCCCTCCTCCCGCGCCGCGGCGCGAGCCGTGGCCCCGGCGTCCTCAGCGGAGACCGTGATCACGCCGTCGTAAACGGAGGTGTCGAGCGTTTTCGGGACGAATCCCGCGCCGATGCCCTGAATCTTGTGCGGGCCGGCGCGCCCCTCGGAAAGGACCGGCGACGTGTCCGGCTCCACGGCGAAGACCTTTGCGTCCGGATTCGCCTCCTTGATCGCCTTGCCGACGCCCGAGAGAGTGCCGCCGGTACCGACGCCCGCCACGAATGCATCGACCTTGCCGTCCGTGTCGCGCAGAATCTCCTGCCCTGTCGTGCGGTAGTGCCGCTCCGGATTGGCCGGGTTCTCGAACTGCTGCGGGATGATCGAGTTGGGCGTGGACGCATGGAGCTCCTCGGCCTTGGCGATCGCTCCCTTCATGCCGTCCTTGCCGGGGGTCAGCACGAGCTCGGCGCCGTATGCGGCGGCCAGTTTGCGGCGCTCCACGGACATCGTGTCGGGCATGGTCAGCACGAGGTGGTAGCCCTTCACCGCCGCGATCAGGGCAAGCCCCACGCCGGTGTTGCCGCTTGTCGGCTCGATCAGGGTTCCCCCCGGTTTCAGGGCGCCGTCGCGCTCCGCGGCTTCGATCATCGCCAGCGCGATGCGGTCCTTCACGGAGCCTCCGGGATTGAAGTATTCCACCTTGGCGACGACCTCCGCCTTCGCCTTGTTCAGTTTTGTGATTCGAACGAGCGGCGTATTTCCTACTAGTTCGGTAATGTTTTCGTGAATGTTAGCCATGGCTGTTGGTTCCTTGTTTGTTGCAGTGTGCGAAGTGTACTGGAATGACAGGTGATTGACCGATCTCTCAAAAATCACAACCAGATTGGTTGCGAATGCCGCGGAGTCTAGTGAAACGCGCCCCTCGTGTCAAGATGTTTTTTTGCGCGAGGCCAGTCGCGCGTAAAATGCCGCCAGTCGCCGTCGCTTGTCGCGCGCGACGCGGCTGTTGACCGCGGAAGGCCGGGGTGGTATCATCCGAGCGCACACGGGACAAGCACACATGAAGACCCTCACGCTCAAAAAACCGGAACCGGCCGCAGGGGCCGCTCCTGACGGCGCCGCCGCGGCCTCCGTCAATCCCGCCCAGGAAGGCATCTACGTCTCCAGCCGCCTCCGCAATCCGCTTGAAGGCGCTGGCGCCGTGAAGCACGAAAACTGGACGTGGGCGGCGATCCTCGCCGCGATCACGGCGGTGCTGTTCGCGGCGATCGTCGCGCTTCAGTTCATGGACAGCAGCGCGCTGTCGCTTGCCTGACGCGCGCTCCCGCCCGCAGTTCGGCCGCTTCGCAAAGTCCATGGCAAGCTCGCTCCTCGCGTTCGTCTCGACCGCGCTGTGGGCGGTTTCAGCCGCCCTCTTCGCGGCCGTCGCCTTTTCCGCGGCCGGGCGAGTCACCTACGTGACGCTAGCCGACGGCCGCCGCAGGGAGCGCTCGCTGCCTCTTTCGTTTCGGCTTCTCCTGCCGCTCGCCCCGAATTTTCGCGGGCTTTTCGAGACGCCCGCCGCCGCTCGCGCCCGGGAGAGGGCGCGCGCGGACATCGTGGCGGCGGGGTTTGACGGAATCATCGCGGACTGGGAGTTTCTGTCGATGCGCCTTCTGCTTCCGCTTGCGACGGTTCTGCCGTGGACGCTGCTCGTCCGCGCGGCGTTGCGCGCCGCGCCTCGGCTTCAGCCGCTCTTTCCGGCTCTCGTGTTTTCCGGAATCGCCCTTGCCGCTGTGTGGCCAGGCTCCTGGCTGCGCGCAAAGGTCAAGGCGCGCAAGGCGGCGATAGTGAAGGCCCTGCCGTTCGCGCTCGATCTGCTTACGCTTTCCGTCGAGGCGGGGCTGGACTTCATGTCAGCGCTCGGGCGCTGCGCCGAGCGCGCCGGCGACGATCCGCTCTCCGAGGAGATTCTGCGCGCCGTCCGCGAAACGCAGCTTGGCGCCACGAGGCGCGACGCCCTTCGCGCGATGGCCGATCGCGCCGCCGTGCCGGATCTGCGCACCGCAGTGTCCGCTCTCGTGCAGGCCGACGAACTGGGCGCTTCCCTTGGCCACGTTCTGCGCGTCCAGTCCGAACAGGTGCGCGCGCGTCGGTTCGAGCGCGCCGAAAAGCTGGCCAACGAGGCTCCGGTGAAGCTCCTCGCGCCGCTTGCGCTCTTCATCTTCCCCTCCGTCTTTCTGGTCCTTCTCGGACCGGTTCTCCTGCAAATGTACAGAAGCGTCTGAACATGAACGAAATGTTTCCCGAGGCTCTCGCCTCCCGCGTGTCCGCCGGCGGCAACATCGCCGTGGTGGTGATCGAAGATCCAGAAAAGGCCGTTCCCGTCGCAAAGGCCCTGCTTTCCGGCGGCGTTAACGTGGTCGAGCTCACGTTCCGCACCCCGCGCGCGGTCGAGGCGCTTCGTCGCATCGTCTCCGAGGTGCCGGAAATGCTCGTTTCCGCCGGCACGGTCCTTACGCCCGCGCAGGTTGCCGAGGCGAAGGACGCGGGCGCGGCCTTCGCCGTGGCTCCGGGGTTCAACCCGCGCGTCGTCGCGGCGGCCGCCGACGCGGGGCTTCCGTTTGCGCCGGGCGTCATGACCCCGTCCGAGATCGAGGGCGCGATGGAGCTTGGCTGCACTCGCGTCCTGAAGTTCTTCCCGGCGTCCGTCGTCGGCGGCCTCAAGGCGCTCAAGACTCTATCCGCCCCCTACAGGCACACCGGAGTGCGCTTCATTCCGCTGGGAGGTCTCAACGCCGACAACACAGGCGAATGGCTCGCCGATCCGCTCATCGCGGCGTGCGGCGGCTCCTGGATCGCCCCGGCCAGGCTGATCGACGCCGGCGACTGGGACCAGATCGCCGCGAACGCCGCCCGCGCCACGGAAATCGCGCACGCGGTGCGGTCGTAGCGTCCGCGCACATGGACGCCGCCGCGCAATCCGCCCTCGCTCGCCTGACCGCCTCGGCCGGCGGCGCCGCGGTGTGTCTCGGGCACGACTGGCTGACCGGGATGCGCGGCGGCGAGCGCGTTCTGGAGTGGCACTGCCGCGCCTTCCCGGATGCTCCCGTCGCGGCGATTGTCGGGGACTCCCGTTTCGTGTCGCCCGAGATCGCCGCGCATCCGCTTGTGCTTTCCCCTCTCGGGCGCGTTCCGGGCGCGTTCAGGCATTTTCGAAAGGCGCTGCCGCTGCTGCCGTGGGCTGCGGCGCGGACGCCCGTTCCGCGCGACACTCGTCTGCTGCTCACCACATCGCACTGCGTTGCCAAGGGAATGCGCAAGCCCGACGGCGCGCGCCACGTGTGCGTCTGCTTTTCGCCCATGCGCTACGCATGGCTTTTCTACGAGGAGTATTTCGGGCGCAATCCTCTCAAGGCCGCGCTCGTGAAGCCGTTGCTCGCGCGACTTCGCGCGTGGGACAGGCGCACGGCCGCCGGGGTTGACCGGTTTGTGGCGATAAGCCGCCACGTCGCCTCGCGCATCCGCGCCTTTTACGGCCGCGACTGCGCCGTGGCCTATCCTCCGGTGGATCTCGAGCGCTGCACGCCCGGGGAGCGTCCCGGAGACGGCGGCTTCGACCTCGTCGTGTCGGCTCTGGTGCCATACAAGCGCGTTGACATGGCGGTGCGCGTTTACACTCGCAACTCGTGGCCGCTGAAAATCGTCGGCGCCGGCGGCTGCGAGGAGTCTCTGCGGCGCATGGCCGGACCGACGGTCGAGTTTCTCGGACGTCTGCCGGACCCCGACGTGACGGCCCTCTACCGCCGCTGCCGCCTGCTGGTCTTTCCCGGAGAGGAGGACTACGGCATCGTCCCGCTGGAGGCTCAGGCCTGCGGGCGTCCGGTTGTCGCCTTCGGACGCGGCGGCGCGCTTGAAACGGTGCGCGACGGCGTGTCGGGTCTCTTTTTTGCCGAGCAGACGGACGACGCGCTCGAAGACGCCGTCTCCCGCGCCGCGGCGGTTCGCTGGGAGCCGCGGGCGATCCGCGCCAACGCGGAGCGTTTCGGCCCGGCGCAGTATCTGGACGCGCTTGCGCGCGAAATCACGGAAACTCTGAAGTAAAATCCGAGAAATGAACTCTGAAATCGAAGAAAAACACGAACAGATTGTCGCGCTCGACGTTCCGTCCTCCCGCGAGGCCGCCGAGGCGGTGCGCAGGATCGGCGACGCCGTGTCCTTCTACAAGGTCGGCCTGGAGCTCTTCGTGGCCGACGGCCCCGAGACGCTTCGGATGCTGCGCGGGGAGGGGAAGAGAATCTTCCTCGACCTCAAGCTGCACGACATTCCGCGCACCGTCGCCCGCGCGACGGAGTCCTGCATGCGCTTCGGCGTGGATCTGCTCACCATTCACGCGCAGGGGTCTTCCGCCATGATCGCCGCCGCCGCCGAGGCGGTTCGCCAGGCGGGCGCCGGAACAAGGATTCTCGCTGTCACGCTCCTTACCAGTCTCGACGCCTCGGACCTCTCCGCTCTCGGCGTGACCAGAAGCGTGGAGGAGCAGGTCTTTGAGCTTGGCCGCCTCGCCGTCGGATCCGGGGCGCACGGGCTGGTGTGCTCGCCGCGCGAAGCGGCCGCCCTGCGCGCCGCCCTCGGGCCGAGCCCGTTGCTCGTGACGCCAGGTGTGCGCCCCGCCGGGGCGGACGTCGGAGACCAGAAGCGCGTGTCCACGCCCTACGACGCCATTCTCGCCGGCGCGAGTCACGTCGTCGTCGGCCGCCCTGTCATGTGCGCGCCTGACCCGCGCGCCGCCGCGCTTGCGATTCGCGCCGAAATCGAAAGGGCGGAGGCGGCGCTGATGTCGCGGCAGCAGTGAGGCAAGGGCGCGGATGATCCCCGGAGAAGGAGCGGATGGCGGGGCGCGCCGGGCGCGTCTTTCCGACTTTCGCCCTCTCCTGCGCTTTGTGCGTCCGCAGCTCGGCTGGATCGCCCTTGCGCCTCCGGCCATGGCCCTTGAGGCGGCCATGGACTTGGCTCAGCCGGCCCTGATGAAGCGGATTCTCGACGAGGGCGTCGCCGCCGGGTCGGCGGCCTCCATTCGCGCCATCGGCTTCCGGATGCTCGCCTGCGCGGCTCTTGGCGCGCTGGGGGGTGCCGCCTGTTCGATCGTCTCCTCGCGCGCAGCCACCGGTGTCGGGCGCGATCTGCGATGCGCGCTGCATTCTCGCGTGATGGGGCTTTCCGACGCGCAGGCCGGGCGCATAGGCGCAGGGTCGCTGGCGACAAGGCTTGTTGACGACGTCATGACCGTGCAGTCCGTCGTCGCCATGGCTACGCGCTCGCTCCTGCGCGCCCCATTGCTGCTGTTCGGTTCCGTCGCCCTCGTGCTGATCTCCGCCTGGCGCCTGGCGGTTCCGCTTCTGCTTGCGGCGCCGCTTCTGGCCTGGCTTGTGGTGCGGTTCGCGCGTCGCGCCACCCCGCTGTTCAGGGAGCGGCAGAGCCGCGCGGACGAACTGGGCGCGTTCATGGACGAGACGCTGTGCGGCGCCCGAGTGGTCAAGGCGTTTCGGATGGAGGGGCGGGCGCGGGAGCGTTTCGGGCTGTCCAACGAGGAGCTTTCGCGGGTTTCCGTGCGTTCCGGACTGCTTGGCGCCGCGCTTGGGCCATCTCTGCAGTTCGCTCAGCAGTGCGCGCTTGTGGGCGTGGTGTTCGCGGCAGCGGGCGAGGCCGGGCGCGGTCTTTTGGCTGCGGGCGAGATCCTGGCTGTCGTGAACTGGAGCTCCCAGGTCATGATGTCGCTTGTCATGCTCTCCTTCCACGCCACGCACCTTGCGCGCGCGGCGGTGGGCGCGCGGCGCGTGGCCGAAGTGTTGTCGGAGCCCGCCGACCCCCCTGACGGCGATGTGGCGGACGCGCCGCGCGACGGTTCGGTCGAGCTGCGCGGCGCCGGCTTTTCCTACCCGGGCGGCGCCGGCGAGCCGGCGCTGAGCGATGTGTCCTTTCGAGTGCCGTCCGGTTCGTTTCTCGCCGTCGCCGGAGCTACAGGTTCCGGAAAATCAACGCTTTTGGACTTGCTCCTGCGCTTTCGCGACGCCACGGAGGGCGAGGTCCTCGTCGGAGGCGTCCCGGTGCGCCGATACCGGGCGGCGGCTCTGCGCTCCGCGATAGGCTGGGTGGCCCAGGAGCCACTGCTGCTTTCGGGAACGGTGGCGGAAAATCTGCGTGCGGGACGCGCCGACGCCACTGACGGCGAACTGCGCCTGGCGCTGCGGGCCGCTCAGGCTGAGCGTTTCGTAGATGAAATGCCGCTGGGCGCGGATTCTCGCGTGTCGCAGGGCGGCGCGTCCCTTTCCGGCGGACAGCGCCAGCGCCTCGCCCTGGCTCGCGCGCTTGTCCGCCGCCCGAAACTGCTCCTTCTGGATGACGCGACGTCAGCGCTCGACGCCGCCACGGAGCGAGCGCTTCTGCGCGCGCTTCCGGCGGCGGCTGGCGGCGCGACCGTCGTCGCCGTCGCGCAGCGGCTTTCAACTCTGCTCGCCGCGGATTGCGTCGCCGTCCTGGACCGCGGTCGTCTCGTCGGGTTCGGGACGCACGCGCAGCTGCTCTCCTACTGTCCGGCGTATCGTGAACTCGTCGCCGCGCAGGAGGACGAGGCTTCCTAGGCCCTCCAGTCCTCCTGGGAGTCCTATTAGCCCTAGTAGCCCTAGGATTCCTAGGTTTCCTTGTGCCCGTCCTCCTAGACCGCGCTCGAAAGAGTGAATCCCGCGGCGGAGAGGGCGGCGGCGCCCTTTTGCGCGTCGTCGAAGCGGAAAACGAAGCGCGCCTTGCCGTCGCCTCCGCCGGCGAAGGCGTACATGTATTCCACGTTGAGGCCGGCGGCGTCCACGGCGTCGAGGATGCGGGCGAGCAGGCCGGGGCAGTCTCCGGCCTCGACGGCGACGACTTCGCGGACGTTCACGCCAAATCCTGCGGCGCGTAGCACGTCGCGCGCCTGCTCCCACTTGTCCACGAGGAGCCGGACGATGCCGAAGTCGGACGTGTCGGCCAGTGAAAGCGAGCCGATGTTGATGCCGCTGTCAGTGAGCGTGCGGCAGATGGCCGCAAGCCGTCCGGGCTTGTTTTCGAGAAAAAGCGAAATCTGGTGGATTGTCATGGCGGTGGGCCTTTCTTGCTTGAGTGTGTGACGTTTCGCGTTTCCGGGACTGCGCGTTTCCGGGGCCGATTGTCGCAGACGAGGCCTTTCCTTGCAAGAGAAAACTCGGCCTGCGCGCTCCCCGTTTCCCCCGGTCAGTTGGAGAGCGAATGGATTGGGGCTGGTATGTGGCCGCCGTGCCGGACGAAACAGGCGCTTCCTTCCGGGCAGGCCGGGGAAACGACCGTTCCGTAGCCGAACAGACCTCCGAAATCGACGAATTCGCCCGGCGCCGCCCCGGGAACGGGAATGACGCGCACGCCCGTCGTCTTGCGGTTCGTGACGCCTATCGCGGCCTCGTCCAGATACAGCCCGGCGATCGTCTCGGCCGGCGTGTCTCCGGGAATGAGGATCATGTCAAGCCCGACGGAGCAGACCGATGTCATGGCCTCCAGTTTTTCCAGAGTCAGAGTTCCGGCAGTGACGGCCTCGCTCATGGCGTGGTCCTCCATCACTGGAATGAACGCGCCGGAGAGCCCGCCGACAGACGACGAGGCGAACGAGCCGCCCTTCTTCACCGCGTCGTTGAGCATCATCACGGCGGCCGTTGTGCCAGGCGCGCCAAGGCTCCCGATTCCCATCGTCTGGTAGATTTCGCCAACGCTGTCTCCGACCTTCGACGTGGGCGCCAGCGCGAGGTCCACGACTCCGAACGGGACGCCGAGGGCGCGCGCGACTTCGTGTCCCACGAGTTCGCCGACGCGCGTGACGCGGTAGCTCGTGTGCTTCACTTCCTCGGCGATTTCGTCCAGAGTGGCGTCCGGATTGACGGCAAGCAGACGGTCAAGCGCCCGCTTCACGACGCCCGGTCCGGAAACGCCGACGTCGATCACGACGTCCGGTTCGCCCGCGCCAAGCTCCGCGCCGGCCATGAAGGGGTTGTCCTCTGGCTGGTTGGCGAACACCACGAGCTTGGCCGCGCCGAAGCCCTTGTTTTCGCGCGTGGCCTCCGCCAGTTCAAGGCACTTGCCGGCCACGAGAGCCGCCGCGCCGACGTTGATGCCGGCCTTGGTGGATCCGATGTTGATCGAGGCGCAGACGTGCCCGGTGGCGGACAGCGCCTCCGGAAGAGAATCGATCAGCGTGCGTTCGCCGGGCGTCATGCCCTTGTGGACGAGCGCCGAATATCCGCCCACCAGATCGATCCCGACCTCCTGCACCGCCTCGTCGAGCGCGCGCGCCAGCGCCACCGCCGCGTCGCGGTTTCCGGCGTGGCGCTCCAGCAGGATGGAGGCCGGTGTTATTGCGAGGCGCTTGTTGACTATCTGAACGCCGTAGCGTGCCGAGACGGCCTGGACCGTCGGCACGAGACGCCCCGCCGCGCGGCGGATGCGGTCGCGCACGGCGTCGCACATCCGAGCCGGGTCCTCCGAGGCGCAGCAGTTCAGGTTGACCCCTATCGTGACGGTGCGGACGTCGAGGTTTTCCTCGCCGATCATCCGCAGGGTCGCGGACAAGTCAGATGTTTCAAGCATTGCGGGAGACTCCCTTGGCCGACGGATCAAGAAGGTTGCGAATCGGGCCGACTTCGTTTGTTGCGCGGAAGATGTTCTCGTGGCGGAGGCTCGTCGCCAGCCCTGTCGGGCCGAGCGTGTCGGCAAGCGACTTCTGCAGGGCCGGAACGTCGCATGACGGCGGCACTGTGACTATGCCCACCGTTAGCGTCCGCTCCGGATCCGAGAAGTCATGGCGCCAGTCTTCGACGTTCACCCCGGCGTCGGCGAAGATGCGGGCGATTTCGTGGATGCGACCGGGGCGGTCGGGGCCGACGATCGAAGCGACGTAGCGCTCGCCGGCGGCTGCGCTGGAGGCGTCGTGCGGCGCGCATGGCTGGACGAATACGCGCGCGGTTGCGTCCGGAAGCGCCGAGCGAACGGCCAGGGCGATCGCCTCTTCGGCGTTGAGTCCAAGGTCGGCAAGTCCGGAGGCGTATTGGTTGTCCGGCGGGAATTCCGCGATGGCGGAAAGAGTGAAAACTCCGCCCACTACTGTCTGGCGCAGGTCCGTGAGGTTCGCTCCGGCGCGGAACAGCGCTCCGGTCACGTCGCGCAGGATTCCAACGCGATCGGGCAGAATCGCGCCGACGAGGAATGTTTTGTTCTGGATTTCGGGGTTCATTTCAGGATCGGGCCGCAGATCACTGCCGGGATTTCCCGGCGTCGCGGGCGACGTCGGCGGCGCTTGTCGGCGTCGGTGCCGAATGCATGAGCGACGGGCCGGTCAGCCCCATCGCGAAGCCGTATAGCAGCACCACTTCCGAGTCCGCGAGATTGTATTCGACAAGTCCGTAGAAGAAGAGCGCGGCTAACATCGCGAGCGGCACGGCGAAGCACGAGGTCTCCGGCAGCGAGGATTCCGGTTCCGGCCTGCGCGAAAGTCGCGCCAGCCCCGCGGCGGACGCAAAGGCGAGCGCCATCCATGCTGTCCACGCCGCCAGCCCAAGCCAGCTGAAATCGACGAACGCCTGCAGCGGCGTGCAGTGGACGTGGTTCTGATTCAGTTCCACGTGCTTGTCGATCGAGAACATCTTTTCCCATGTGAGGGAGCGGAACCCGATGCCCCATGGGTGCTCGCGGTGCAGTTCCGGCACCACGCGCGTCCACATGAGCGCGCGACCGCCGCGGCGCAGTTCCAGCTCGTCCGGCAGCTGCGCAAAGCGCGCACGCGCCTGCGGCAGTGCCGCCACTGCCGCGATAAGCAGCGAGACCAGAAGCGCGGCCTTCCACCAGCGGATGCGGCTCAGGAGCAGGGCGAAGGCAACGATCGCACCGGCTAGCAGAGGTCCGCGCTTGCATGTTGCGACCAGCCCAGCGGCGACGAGCACGAGGACGAATGCGGTGCGCCGCCGCCGCGCGGCGGCGCGCGCCGCGACCGCCTCGTGCCCCGAGGCCCGGAGGCGCCGCGCGGCGCGCACTTCCTCCATGAGCAGCCCGAGCGCGGCCGGCATGGCGACCATCAGCCGCTGCGAATCCTGCATCGTGCCGAGCTTGACGAACGCCTGACTCCAAGTCTGAGCGCGTCCGCACGAGTAAATCCACTTGTTCACTGCATCGAGCCTGCCGAGCGAGGAGATTGTCGAGTGCAGCCACGCCCCGAGCGGAGAAACGGCGCCGGACGCCACTCCGGCGGCCGCCTGGGCGTCAGTCGGGAACACCATCTGGAACTGCGCGAGAATCGGATTGCGCAGCATCACCAGCGCGGCGCATGTCGCGGCTCCCGCGACAAAGGCGCGCAGCGCCGCCACAAGCCTGGAACGCGAATCGACCTGCGCCACGCCGAGCGGAATCGCGGCATACCAGAGCAGTTTCGCGATTTTGCGGAAGCCGCGAGCGGGTTCAAGCATCGGGTCTTCCAGGCACGCCCAGGCGATCCCGCTCGCCACAAGCGCGAGCGCCAGGTAGATCACCCATCCAAGGGTCGGAGGGGTGAAGCGGAACGCCCCCCGACGCCCGGCGCCTGAAAGCGAAAACCAGAGCGAGAGCACAAGCGCGACCCGCGCCAGCGGCATCGAGACGCAGCACAGGAACGAGAAGGTGAGGAAAAAGGCCCAGGACGGGTCCGACTTGATCGCCGCCGAGGCGGTTCGGAAAAATGTTTTCACCAGAACTCCCAGTGCCCGGTGGCCAGCACGTATGCCCCCAGGAGCAGATTTGTCGCGGCGTGGGCGATGCAGGCGGCCCAGATGTCGCGCGTGCGCAGAAACAGGAGTCCGTAAACGGCTCCGGCGGCCAGTCCGGCCGCCCATTCGGAATGTTCGGCCGCGAATGCGGCTGTGACGGCGAGAAAGGATGCGGCGTGGAAGTTCCCGACAGGTATGTCGAGGAAATCCGGCGTGCGCGCCGCGCGCAGCAGATAGCCGCGCCAGAAGAACTCCTCCGCGACCGCTATCGCGACCCCGGTTCCGAGCATGTGGACGGCAAAGAGCGCCCATCCGGTGTTCTGCGGCGCGTAATGCTCGTGCGCCTTGGCGGCCAGATCGGCGAAGTCCGGCGCGGTCCCGAAGTCCCACCCCACGCACCAGCGCGCGTAGAGATCGGCAATGCGCGGGCACAGCGCGGCGAACCAGTCGCTTTGAGGCACTACCCAGATCGCGAACACGGTTGCTCCGGCGGCAAGCGCCGCGGGGACGTGGCGCGCGGAAAATAGGCCGCGGTAGTAGCGCCACGGACGCAGGATGGCGAGCGCGATAAGGGAGATGGCCGTGCGAATCGCGTAGAGTCCGGCGTCGGAAACGAGATTGAGCGACGGGGTTTCCTCGGTCGCCGCCGAGGGAGTGAGGTGCATTAGCTGCGCCAGAAGCATGACGCCAAGCCAAGCAATGAACGGCGCGGCGTGCCTGAACGCCGCGCGCGTCATTTCCTTCGCCTTCGGGCTGCCCTTTGGGGCGGGCTCCTTCGCTGCTTCTGTTGAAGCCATGGCGAAATCCTAGCAAAAAGCCCTTTCTTCGGCAACCCGCCCGCGCCCCGTGCAGAGATTCCAAATCGCGCGGTCG
>DJYI01000084.1:0-976 GCA_002448475.1 Verrucomicrobia bacterium UBA6982 | reverse complement strand
CGACCGCGCGATTTGGAATCTCTGAACACGTTTCACCGTAGTTGACAAATCCTCTGCGGTGATCTACCCTTTCCCCATGCACCGCTCCTCCCGTGATTTTCCGCGCACCCGCCGGAAGGCCGCCGACTCCCGGCGCTCCGGCCACCCGGTCGCCGCCGATGCCTCCGGCGGCGATCTCTGGCATTACGGCTCCGAGAGGCTCCGTTCCTCCGGCGGCGATGTCTGGCATTACGGCTCCGAGAGGCTCCGTTCCTCAGGCCGCGCATCCCCCGCCTCGCGCGGCAACCGTCCGCCCGGCGGACGCGAGGTCCAGTCCTCAGTCGAAACGATCCGCGACGCGCTGGAAACCGCAGGCCGCTTCCTGCGGAGCCTTGGCTACGAGGCCCGGGACATCGCGCGCCCCATCTCCTGCGGCGCGACCGACAGGCGCTACACCACGGAACTTGTCTTCGTCCTTCTGCTTCTGGGATACGGCTGCTACGGAGGAATGCGGCTGGGCATGACCATCCTTCGGCTCATAAGGGCCCGTCTTGCCATGCGGCGCTGCCACAGGCGCGCGGCCATGCTCCAGCGCGAGGCCGACGCCTTCGCCGAAAGGATCGCCGCCCTGTCATCCGCCGCGGAACCGAATCGCGGGGCGGAGGGCGAGGCCGTCGCGGACTTCGCCAGGACCCTGAGGAGGATCGAGGACGACGAGTCGTCGGATCCGCGCTCCAGGCTTCGGCGCGACAGGGCGTGGGCCAGGTGGCTGGGCGGTCTGGGCGACGGATTGCGCTCCCGCGGGCTGCCAGACGGCGCCCCAGAGCCAGCGGGAGCCGGGCGCGGCGGTCCGCCGCGCTTCCCCGGCCTCAGGCGCGGAGCGCCGATTCGGCGGCTCTGCCATTCGTCCCTAAGCAAGCCCCCGACGGGGGACGAGCTGCTCGAACAATGGAAAAGGGCGCACGGCAGGGGGCGCGTGGAGGAGAAGATAAGACTG
>DJYI01000174.1 GCA_002448475.1 Verrucomicrobia bacterium UBA6982 | reverse complement strand
TCCCACTTGTCAAGCACCTTGCGGGACCTAGGACCGCCGTAGAGGGCCTCCATGCGGCGCAGAAGCTCCGCGTCCGGGACCTCGCGCCTGGCAGGAACGCGCACCAGCAGATGAAAATGGTTGCTCATGATCGCGAACGTAAGCATCTCCACCCCGGAAAACGCAGCCGCCGCGCGGATCATTCCGAGCAGAACGGACTTCTCCGCCTCGTCGATCAGGAACCGCCTCCCGCCGATCCGGCTCACCACATGGTAGAACCCCTCGCCATCCACCTTAATCCTCGGTCGCCTCATATCGCCTCCTCGCCCGGCACCCTACCACCTCCCCCCAGCCAATGCAAGCATTTTTTAAGGGGACAGACCCCTTTACAATTCCGCGCCAACCAAATTAAGGGGACAGACCCCTTATTAGATACATTGGACATGGGAAGGGGCGCGGTGGTAGAATTGCGTCATGTGCACGTTACTTGCATCCTTTGTCGCGGCGGCGGTCGCGTATCTTCTCGGTTCCGTTCCCTTCGGCTATATTGCGGGGCGACTTCGAGGCGTCGACATTCGCACGGTCGGCAGTGGCAACATAGGCGCTACCAATGTGTTCCGGACTCTGGGAAAGGGTCCCGGCGCGACGGTGTTCTTGCTCGATGCGGCAAAAGGCGCCGTGGCGGTCGCCGCTCTGCCTGCCCTCGCCGCGGCCGCTTCCAATCTTTCCTGGCATGCCGCGCCAAATGCCTGGGTGAGGATTGCGTGCGCGATCTTCGTGCTGCTGGGGCACACTTTTCCGGTTTTTCTGAACTTCAAGGGCGGCAAAGGCGTGGCTACGGGCCTCGGTGTCGCGTTCGGTCTTGTTCCTCACTCCGCCGCTCTCGGGCTGTCTGTTTGGGTGGTTCTCTTCCTTGCCACGCGCTATGTATCCGTGGCATCGATTGTCGCCGCCTTGATCGTAGCCGCCGCTCCATGGGTGATTGACGCCCCAGCCGCAGGCAGTGGCACCACGGCCGATTATGCAATTCTCGCCGCCGTGTCGGCGCTCGGCATTCTAGTGGCGCTGAAACACCGCTCAAATGTCAGGCGATTGCTCTCCGGCACCGAGAACAGGTTCTGCTTTACCGCCCGTCAGCTCGCGGAGCGACAAGCGCGGCTGGACCGGCAAGCATCCGACGCGAATCCATCCTCTCCCAGCGGGAAAGCGTTGATGTGATAAACTCGACGGCGCGCCGCTGCATCTCGCCTTCGCCAACATCGGGAGGGATTGGATCGCCGCAGGCAAACCGTATCGGCGACTCCGGATGAACAGTCGCGAAGAGGTCTCGTTGCCACTGGCCAATGCGCAGAAAGTCAGTAGCCGCAGCAACGGGCACGAGCGGAACTCCCGCGTGGCGGGCTAGTTTCGCCCCAAGGGAATGGAACGAGGCGGCGTCGAAGAGGCGTTGGCGCGTCCCCTGGGGAAAAATCACGGCAAAGCGCCCCTCGCCGATGGCTTCGCCGCCGAACTTCAGGACGGCCCGAAGATCGGCCACCGGACTCTTTCGCGTGACTGGTATTGGCTTTATCGCGCGAATGCAACGACCTACGATCGGATAGCGCAGAAGCGATTGCTTAAGGATATAGGCCACGTCGTTCCACGCGCAGAGAATGGACGGCAGAAAATACGTTTCCAGCGCCGAGACATGATTGCACACCACGACCGCCGGGGCGCCGCCGAGCGCGTCAAGAGCGCGGAAGCCCTCAATGTGCACGACCCCGCCGCTGCGTTCGGCGTTGCGAAGGACCTCAAATGACAGGCGAGGCCAGCCGACCTTGCGAAAATCGGACTCCGCGCTCCATAGCCAGCTGTGGATGTACGAGCGCCACATGAGAGACTGAAAGGCGATGCGGCAGAGAGGGCGCGGGAGAGGACGCCGCGGAAACGGCGTGTCGTATGAGCCGGTTTCACGCAATTGCCGTTGAAAATCAAGGACTGTCATTTGATTCACTTTTGCAACATCTCAAATTAAACCGGCCATTTCAGCGCGACCAGGGGCCGGCAAGGACGTTGGAGCGCTTTTTGCCGTCGGAGCTAATGATCACGAACGCCGCCGGGCATGGATTAGGGACGTTGGCCAACGACCATCCGCCGTATCCGCCGTAGATATTGACGAAATCGCGCGACGAGCGAGACGAGGAAATCCAGTCGAATTTGCCGCCCACCCACTTGCCGGAGGCGTTCTGAACGAAAAAGCACGCGACCGCGCCCGCTTCGCCGTGGGATAGCCCCCACGCCGAAAGATCGCTCTGATACTTGAACGAAAGTCCGTCCCTGTGGACGGACAGTCCCGCAATGGAGACTCCCGTGGCCCGCGCCCCGCTTCCCCTCGGGCGCCCGCCGAATTCCCAGTGCAGCGCTCCGAACGGCACTTGATCCGGAGCCACGCCCGCAGTCTCGTCCGCTGGCGCGGAGGACGCTTCCGGAGCCGACTGCCGCTCCGCCGCAGGCTGACTTTGCTGCGAGGACGACGCCGACGTAGATGGTTGGGAAGAGGAGGCACTGTTGCCGCTCTGCTGCTTTTGCTGTGGTTGCGCCTGCGCCTGAGTCTGGGCCGGACGTTCCGACCAGTCGTCGCTTTCGGAACCGGAACCCTCGCACCCGGCCATCAAAAAAGCCCCCGCGCAGAGAACCATGGAAGAAACTGCGCAGCGCAGAACGTATGCCCGCGACTCAAGAAGCCGGACGGCCAGAAAAACGAACAGGACGGCCGAAGTCACGCACAGAATGACGAATCGCGAATCCACCGCCCCTGCCGCGAACCGCGTCGGATCAAACGCTTCGGCAAGCGTCGTCGGCGGAAAGTCGGGGAAGTCGCCTAGCGCAGCGCAAACAACTGCGGATCCGACAAGCATCGTGAGCGCCGCAGCCGACGCCTCCCCGCCGCAAAGAAGCGACGAAAGGGTTCCGAATGCGGCCAGCGCCACTGCGGCCAGAGCAAGCGCCGCCAGTCCCGCGAGCATCGGAGAGGAGGTGTGCGGCGCCGCAAATGCACCGGTCCAAGACGCCGACATGGGCGGGGCCGCACAAACCGCAAGGAAGAAGAGCGTAAGCACAAGTCCCGCCGCGAACTGCCCTGTCACCACTTCCGCATGCGTGACAGGCGCGGAAAGAACGGATTCCAGCCGCCTGTCTCCGCGTCCCCCGGCGAAACGCCCCATCGTGGCGAACGCCGCGCAAAACGGAACAATGCGCATCAGCCTCGCGCAAAGCGTCTGCGCAGCCGTGGCGCCGCCCGCGGGAAGCAGCACGAACAGAACGCCCGAGGCGCATGAAAGCGCGGCGGCGGCAAACCATAATGACCGAGACCTGAGCGCTACAAGCAGCTCTTTGCGGCAAATGGCGGAAGTCGGAGATGTCATGGCGAATCTGTGGTTCGTGGCTGTTAGGCGGCTTGGCACCGGGAATGTTTACGGAGAAATTGCAGCGGCTGAATCTAAAATTGCGGAGTCTGGGAGAATTTCGGCGTCAGGCGCGACTACTGGGACTCTGTAGCCTGGTCTGCGCAACACGGCCGAACGGGGAATCGTTGCGCCGAACTGCCATACGGTGCGGGATGCATCGTAAACGACGACATCAAGCGGAAACTCGATTCCGGCCGGTAGCCTAAGGAAAAAAGACCGGTGTTCGTCTCCGCCAGGAACGTCAGCCTGAGCCGCGGGAGTCATGTCGCCGGTTCCATAGACAAGCACCGCGAACGGGTCCGGCCGGCCCTCGGCGTGGCAGACGCGAAGAGTGCCGAAAAAAGCCGGATCGACGGAATCCTGCCGCACTTCGACGCCATAGGCCTGACGCCCGCCAGCCACGTCGATGCGTCGAAGCGGCAACGCCGCAGTTCGCCCGCGCGGACCTCCGATTCGCACCGGTCTCCCGACGCTCTCCCCAAAGAGGCGGCTGAAAGCGCCGGGTCGGCGCAGGTCCGGCACTGACACGAATCCTCGGTCCGACATCGCGCGAGCAGCAGCGACCATTTCGGGCGACGCATCCCGGGGCAGCGCCGCGAAGGCGCGAAAGCCGAATTCGCGCAAGACAGGCTCGACGGAATCGGCCAAGGACGGATCGAACGAATCCAAAGTCACCATGAACGCGCGGCGCGGCAACGGAATGCCGAGCAGTTCACGTGCGCGGACTCGCCAGGGCGGGACGCACGTCCAAACATCGGTCGCCAGATCGCGCATCTGAAGAAAAAAGCGTTCGGCAGGAACCGCCGCGTCTCCTATCGCAACGGTTTCGTCATCCGGCGCCACCGCCGCGTAGCGCAGGACGGCCACCTCTGACGCCGGAAGCAGGATTCGAGCAACGAGCGCCGCCACAAGAGCCGCCACAAGCGCAACGGCCGGCACCGCGATAGCTATCTTCCGGATTCCAGTCCCGCGCTTCACCTTCCGCTTTTCCGCTCGTTTCGAGTTAAACCGCCACCGCTAGGCTGGGGGATTGAAGAGGACCGCCTCGCCCAGCGATCTGCCATCGTGCGGAACGGGGACGGAACGCTCCCTCCACTGGCGGCGGCGCGCCGCAAGAACGACTTCGTGCCCGCGCGAGAAGAACACCGCCTTGTCGAGAAAAGCCGCCATGGAAAAAGCTCGCGCCGTCATCCTGGCGGCATCATCGGCCCCGACGCCGGCGCACGTCAGCGAAAGCCCGCGCGCGTATGCGAGCTCATACCAGAACTTGCCGAACCATTGCGACTCGGCCACGTCGAACCCGGTTTTGAGCAGACCGTAGAGCTCCTGTTCCGAAAAGGACCTCGTGCGAGGATCGCCGGGCGCGGCGCGGCGAAGAGCGGCGGACACGGGGGACAGCGGACGACGAACCCGCGCCGAAAGCAGCAGCAATCCCGACGGCTTGAGGATTCGGTTGCATTCCTTAACGAACGAGGTGCGGTCCGGCACGGCCGCGAGCATCCCGGGCCCGACGAGAATGCAGTCGAAGACGTGCGAGGCGTAGGGAACGGAACCGTCGGCGTCGAGACACACGACTTTGTCGTCGGCGAGCGATTCAGCGGCGGCCCGCACGACATCCGGCGAGCGCACCACTGTGCGCCACGCGCCGCCAAGCGAGCGCAGGGCTGAGGAGACGGAAACCGACGGCATTCCAATGTCAAGACAGACAAGGGACGAGAGCCTTTTGCGGGGCAGCAGCCTCGCAAAGGCGTCAAAACATTCGCGAAACGGGCGCGGCAGAGGGGGGCCTTCGCGGAAAAGGGAAGCATCCATGCGCCGGAGAATACACCAAAACCCGTTTTGGATAAACCCCCCCGTGCGCTTTGAGGCGCAATTAATGCTCTTTCGGGGCAACCGGCCGGGAGAAATGCGTGGCCGACCGGGGGAAATGCGCGACAAGCCGCGCGCGCCATGGTTGATTCCCGGCGGGGCGGTGCGGTAGGATTGGCGCCGTCATGAAAACGATTGTCACCGGCGGAGCCGGCCTCATTGGCTCGAACGTCGCGCGCATCCTTAACGCGCGCGGGGATAGCGACATTCTGGTGGTGGATCACCTGCGGGGCGACGCGCTCAAACGCCGCAATCTCGACGCGGTGCGACACTCCGCTTACATGGAGAGGGACGAATTCCGAGAGGCGCTCCGCGCCGGACGCGTGGAAGTTCCGCGCGTCGTCTATCACCTCGGCGCCTGTTCGTCCACAACCGAGACCGACGAGGACTTCCTCGACGACAACAACACCGCCTACACGCGCGAGCTGTGCGAGTGGTGCCTCGCGCACGGCGTCCGGTTCGTCTACGCCTCCTCGGCAGCGACATACGGCGACGGCTCGCGCGGCTATTCGGACGACGAGGCCGGGATCCCGGAGCTGCGCCCTCTGAACCTCTATGGCTGGAGCAAGCAGAAGTTCGATCTGTGGTCACTCTCGACCGGGGCATCGAAGCACATCGCAGGGCTGAAATACTTCAACGTTTTCGGTCCCGGCGAGGACCACAAGGGCGACATGCGCAGCGTCGTGGCCAAGCAATACGCGACAGTTCGCGACGAAGGGCGCATCGCGCTGTTCAAAAGCGACCGCCCGGACTGCGCCGACGGCTGCCAGGATCGCGATTTCGTTTACGTGAAGGACGCCGCCGCCGTGACAGTCTGGCTCGGCGAGCATCCTGACGTCTGCGGCATCTTCAACTGCGGCACCGGACACGCCCGCACGTGGCTCGACCTCGCGCGCGCCCTCTTCGCGGCTGTCGGACGGGAGCCACGGGTCGATTTCGTGGAAATGCCCGCGAAGCTCAAGGGCAAATACCAGTATCACACCGAGGCGCGCATGGAGAAACTGCGCGCCGCGGGATGCGACGTGCCGTTCCGTTCGCTTGAGGACGCCGTCGCGGACTACGTCTCAACCCACCTTTCCCGCTTCGCATGAGCGCCACCGCCGCCACGGACGCTTCGCGCGGCAAGTCCGCGCTTCCCGAGGTGCTGCTTCGTCCGGGCCGCGAGAAGTCGCTCCTGCGCCGCCACCCCTGGGTGTTTTCCGGGGCCGTGGCCGCCGCGCCGGACCTGCCACCCGGGGAGCCGGTCGCGGTGCGCGCCTCGGACGGCCGCCTCCTCGCCACCGGATTTCTCTCGCCAGCGTCGCAGCTGCGCGTCCGGGTTCTTTCGTTCGACGAGTCCACCCCCGCCGACCTCTCGCTCGTGCGCCGCAGAGTCGAGGCCGCCGCGGCGCTTCGCGCGCCACTCTGGGACGCGCAAAGGCGCAGCGCCATGCGCCTTGTCCACGGCGAAAGCGACGGTCTGCCCGGCTTCGTGGCGGACCGCTATGGTCCGGTGATCTGCGTCCAGCTGCTCTGCGCCGGGTTTCAACGCCTTCGCGACGCGATTGGCCCGATGCTTCTCGACCTCTTCCCGGACGTTTCCGCCGTCATCGAGCGCCCCGACGCAAAGGCCCTTGCGCGCGAAGGACTGCCACCGCGCCAGGAGGCCGAGCTTCTGGCCGCGCGTCCCGGCGCCGACACAGCCGCCATCCGGCGCGTCCTGGTGAACTTCGGAGGATCCAGACGCCTGGTTGACACGTTTTGCGGGCAAAAGACGGGAACGTATCTCGACCAGGCGGAAAACCAGATCGCCGTCGGCGCGCTTGCCTCGGGACGCGACGTCCTGGATGTCTTCTGCTGCGACGGAGGCTTCACCCTGGCGTGCCTTCGCGGCGGAGCGAAGTCCGTTCTTTCCGTCGATTCCTCGGCCCCCGCGCTCGAAGCGCTCGCAGAAAACCTCGCGCTCAACGGACTGGACGGAGACGCTCGCTGCGAGACAACGCGCGCGGACGCCTTCGAGTTTCTGCGTAAACTGCGGGATTCCCGCCGGTCGTTCGACCTCATCGTGCTGGATCCCCCAAAGCTGGCGGAGACCAAGGTGCGCGCCGAAAAGGCCTGCCGCGCCTACAAGGACCTGAACCTGCTCTGCTTCAAGCTGCTGCGTCCAGGCGGGCTTCTCGCGACTTTCTCATGCTCCGGCGCCGTCGATCCGGCGCTCTTCCGGGCCGTCGTGGCCGAAGCGGCCTGCGATGCCGGACGCGACGCGAAAACAATCCGCTTCTTCTCCCAGTCGCCGGACCACCCGGTGGCGCTGTCCTTCCCCGAAGGGCTGTATCTCAAGGGGCTGCTCTGCGCCGTCTAGGCGCGGGGCGGCGAATCCGACTTCCCCAGACATGACAGACAACTCACTACGTTTCGCACGAATCGCCGGCGACCTGAAACTCCGCCCCGCGCAAGTCGCAGCCGTCGCCGGACTTCTGGATGGCGGCGCGACGGTCCCGTTTATCGCCCGCTACCGCAAGGAGGCCACCGGCGAACTCGACGAAGTGGCCATTGCCGCAATCCGCGACAGCCTTGCCCGGCTTGCGGAACTCGACGAGCGCCGCGAGGCGGTCCTTCAGTCACTTCGCGAACGAGGGCTGCTGACGGAGGAGCTGGAGGCGAGGATCAACGCGGCCGAAACGCTCTCGGCCCTCGAAGACATCTATCTGCCGTATCGCCCCAAGCGCCGCACCCGCGCCCAGACGGCCCGCGAGCGCGGACTTTCGCCGCTCGCCGCCGCGATCCTCTCGCAGGAACCCGGATTCTCCCCTGAAAAGGAGGCCGAGGCATACGTGAAACCCGGAGAGGAGGGGCTCGGCGACGTGGAGGAAGTGCTGGCCGGCGCGCGCGACATCGTGGCGGAGGCGGTCAACGAGGACGCCGGCGCGCGCGAGGAAATGCGCGAGCTCTTCGACGAAGCTGGCGCCGCAGTTTCGCACGTGATCGAGGGCAAGGAGGAGGAGGGCGCGAAGTTCGCCGACTACTTCGACTCCTCGGAGCCGCTTGCGCGCATCCCATCCCACCGGATGCTGGCGCTTCTGCGCGGCGAAAAGGAGGGCGTTCTATCCCTCTCCCTGCGACCGCCGGCGGAAGAGGCGAAGGAGCTGCTGCGCGAGCGCTTCGCCGATGGCGACACGCCGGCCGCCGACCAGGTCCGACAGGCCTGCGACAGCGCATACACTCGTCTGCTCGGCCCGGCAATGGAAGTTGAGGCGCGGGCTCGCGCGTTCGACAAGGCCAGCGACGAGGCGATCGCCGTGTTCGCCTCGAATTTGCGCGAACTGCTCATGGCCGCTCCGCTCGGGCGCAAGGCCGTTCTGGCGCTCGATCCCGGCATACGCACCGGCTGCAAGGTCGTCGCGCTCGATCCGCAGGGCAAGCTTCTTGAGGACTGCGTGGTGCAGCTTGCGCGCTCCGACGCCGAGCGGCGCGACGCAGCGGAGACGCTGCTGGACATGGTGCGCCGCCACGGCGTGGAGGCCGTCGCCGTCGGAAACGGCACATACGGACGCGAAACGGAGGCTTTTGTGCGCTCCATCGGTCTTCCGCCGGGCGTCGTCGTGGTCTCGGTGAGCGAAAGCGGCGCCTCGATCTACTCGGCCGGCGAAGTCGCGCGCGAGGAGTTCCCGGACAAGGACGTCACCGTGCGCGGCGCAGTCTCCATCGGCCGGCGCCTCATGGATCCGCTCGCCGAACTCGTGAAGCTCGACCCCAAGACGATCGGAGTGGGGCAGTATCAGCACGACGTTGACCAGGGGAAGCTTCGCAACGCGCTGGACGACACCGTCCTTTCGTGCGTCAACGCCGTCGGCGTGGAGGTGAACACCGCCAGCAGGCAGCTTCTGGAGCGCGTTTCCGGACTAGGCCCGTCGCTGGCCGCCGGCATCGTGAAATATCGCGACGAGCACGGCCCGTTCCGCAGCCGCGCGGCGCTCATGGACGTGCCGCGAATGGGGCCCAAGGCGTTCGAGCAAAGCGCCGGCTTTCTTCGCATTTCCGGCGGCGAGAACCCGCTGGACGCGTCGGCCGTCCACCCCGAGCGCTACGCGCTTGTCGAGACGATGGCCGCCGATCTCGGATGCTCCGTCTCCCAACTTCTCGCCGAACCGGCGCGCGCAAAATCCCTTGACCTTTCACGCTACGTCTCCGGCGACGTCGGCCTTCCGACGCTTCGCGACATCGTCGCGGAACTGGCCAAGCCCGGCCGCGACCCGCGCAAGGCGTTCGAGGCGTTCTCGTTCGCGGACGGTGTTCGCGAAATCTCGGACCTCTCCCCTGGCATGAAACTGCCGGGCGTGGTCACGAACGTGACGGCTTTCGGCGCGTTCGTGGATGTCGGAGTCCACCAGGACGGACTCGTCCACGTTTCACAGCTGGCGGACCGTTTCATCGAAGATCCGAAAACGGTGGTGAAGCCTGGCGACAGGGTGACCGTGCGCGTTCTGGCCGTCGATCGCGCCAGGGGGAGGATTTCGCTGTCGATGCGTCGCGAAGGCGGAAAGCCGTCCGGAGGAGGGGGGCGCAGATAGACCATGCCGTCGCTCGGGCTGCAGCAGTCGCAAACCCAGCGGCAGATCCAGACTCTTGCTCCGCAGATGCGCCAAGGGCTGGACATGCTGCAGACCCCGGCGTTCGCCCTTGGAGCACTGATCCGCCACGAGGCGGAGCGCAACCCGCTGCTCTCGGTCGAGGAAACGGCCGCCCCATCCATCGAGGCTATGCGCGAGGAAGGCCGCGACGGCGATGTTGACCAGCATGACGGAGAGGACGATGGCGGCGGCGCGGCGAACGGCCAGGCGCGCGCCGAAGACGACTCTCTCGAAGACTCATCCTCCCCGGACGCGCCGCGCGAACCGTCCGTCGGGGATTTTTCGACTCTTGGCGACGACTACGCCGACGACCTTTTCGCCAACTCGGGAGAAGGGGAATACGATCCGGACGCCCAGGAGCGCCGCCAGTTCCTTTTCGATTCCATTCCGTCCGCCGAATCGCTGCAGGAGCATCTGTCCCGGCAGATCGAGGAGGCTGATCTGACGCCGCGCGTCCGGGCCGTCGCCGAACAGATATGCGGCTCGCTCGACGACGACGGCTACCTCCGCACTCCGCTTGCGGACGCCGCGCAGGCTGTCTTTGCGACTCCCGCCGAAACCGACGCCGCCCTCGCCGCGGTCCAGAGCTTCACTCCTGCCGGAGTGGGCGCCAGAGACCTGCGCGAATGCCTTCTGCTCCAGCTTCGCGCAGAGCCGGCCACCGCGAACGTTCCTGCTTCGAGCGTGTGCGCGTCCCCGGAGGCGTTCGCGGCCCTCGCCGAACACCGCTTCGACCGCGCCGCCGCCATCGCCGGGATTTCGCAGGAGGAGGCGGCCGCGGCCCTGCGTCAGCTCTCCACGCTCGATCCTTTTCCGGGGCGTCGCTTTTCGGCCGAGCGGGCGACCTTCGTGAAGCCGGAGATTTTCGTGGACAGAGATCCGGAAACCGGGCGCTGGACTGCGCGCCTGGACGAGCGCGACATCCCGCGCGTTTACATTCCGAATCGTTGGCGCCGCCGCCATCGCGCGCTGAAATCCGCCCCGACCGGCGTTCCTGAAAGCGCCGCCGCGCGGGAGGCGCGCGTTTCGGAGCGCAGGTGGATCGACGCCATGCTCCGCTCCGGGGACGCGCTGCTTTTCAACATCGAACAGCGCCGCGCCACTCTTCAGGCCGTCGCGCAGGCGGTCGTGGACGCCCAGACCGATTTCTTTGAGCGCGGGCCCGACGCGCTGCGTCCGCTCGCAATGTCGGAAATCGCCGCAAAGGTCGGAATCAGCGAATCGACCGTAAGCCGCGCGGTCGCCGGCAAATGGGTCCGCTCCCCGCGCGGACTTCACGAAATGCGCAAGTTCTTCGGCGGTGGCGTGAAGACGGAAACCGGAGAAAACGCCAGCGTGGAGGCGGTGAAGAGGCGGCTTCGCGAAATGGTGGCCGCCGAGGACCCATCCGACCCGCTTTCCGACCAGACCATCGCGCAACGATTCGCCGCTGAAGGGGTGAAACTGGCTCGTCGCACCATCGCGAAATACCGCGAAGCACTGAAAATACCGTCCTCGTCAATGCGCCGAAAATGAACGACATCGCGCTTGAAATTGAAAACGTCTCCAAGTCCTTCGGCCCCGTGCAGGTGCTGCGCGGCGTGTCGCTGAAAGTCCGGCGCGGCTCTGTGCTTGGGCTGTGCGGCGAAAACGGCGCGGGAAAATCGACTCTTCTGCGCATCGTCTCCGGCGCGCTCCGTCCCGACTCGGGTTCGGTTTCGCTTTTTGGCGCCCCCGCCTCGCGGGGCGCCCCGCAATCTCCGGACGACTCGCACGGCCGGAGCCGTTCCTGCCATCTGGTGCCGCAGGAGTTCGCGCTGGTTCCGGGAATGACCGCCGCGGAAAACCTTTTTCTTGGGCGCGAGATCTCCCGCCACGGGCTGCTGCGCCGCAGGGAGATGCGGGAGCGCGCCGCCGAACTGTTCGCGCGCACCGGCGCCCGCGTCGATCCCGACGCCGCGGTTTCGTCGCTCGGAGTGGCCGACAGGCAGAAAATCGAAATCGCGCGCGCGTTCCTCGAAGACGCGGCCCTGCTGCTCTTCGACGAGCCGACCACTGTTCTCGACACCGCGGAGACGGCCGCTCTCTTCGACACGATCCGAGCTTACACCGCGCGCGGCGGCTCGGCCGTTTACGTTTCGCACAAGCTCGGCGAAGTTCTCGACATCTGCGACCAAATCGTCGTTTTGAGAGACGGATCGCCGGTGGCCTCCGGGCCGTCGTCGAAGTTCACTCCGGCCTCGCTCGCCGAAAGCATGGTGGGACGGCCTCTTTCGCGTCTTTACCCTCCGCGCCTTGCCGCGCGCGGACGAGCGGACGACGGCGTTCCGGCGCTTGAGGTCCGCGATCTTTCCAGCGCTGACGGACGTGTAAGACGCGCGTCCCTCTCGGTATGGCCGGGCGAAATAGTAGGCGTGGCCGGACTGGCAGGCGCCGGCCGGACGGAACTGTGCGAGACTGTATGCGGCCTTCGCCGCCGCGGCGCTGGGCAGGTTCTTCTGAACGGGCGGGCCGCGCGGTTTTCGGGAATGGACCAGGCTCTCAGGGCCGGCGTTGCGTTCGTGCCGGAGGACAGGCAGGGCGCCGGACTGCTTCACGATTTCGCCATAGACGAAAACATCGGGCTCGCCGGCCCAGGCGCGCCGCATCGCGGTCCGTTCGTGGACTTCCGCGCACGCGTCGCGCAGGCGGAGCGCTTCGCCCGCGAATTCCACCTCAAGTGCGAAAGCGTCCACGCTCCGGCGCGTTCGCTTTCGGGCGGCAACCAGCAGAAAGTCGTCCTCTCCAAGGCGCTTGCCGCCGGACCGCGCGTTCTGATAGTTGACGAGCCGACGAGAGGCGTGGATGTCGGAGCCCGCGCCGAAATCTACGAAATCGTGCGGGAAATGGCGCTTCGCGGCGCGGCCGTTCTGCTAGTGTCCTCCGATCTTGGCGAGGCGATCGGGCTGTCCTCGCGCCTATACGTCATGCACGACGGCGAAATCGCCGGCTGCCTGCCCGGCGCGTCGGCCACCGAGGAGTCCGTGATGCGCCTTGCGCATGGCATCCGGACGACGGCAGCGGGGACGCTTGGCGCGTAGCGGGCGATGGTGTAGAATACGCGCGATGGAAACGGCAAGACAGACGGTCAGACGCGGGTTGCGGCGTTCGCTCCCCGTGGTCGCAAACGAAACGCTTCCCGCGGCCCGAGAGGCGGAGCGGGTCGTGAGGGCGGCCGCGCGCGCGCTTGGCATCTCGCTACTTTCGGCGGGTCGCTGCGCCTCGGACGTCCCGGCCGGCGCGGAGGCGCTTCTCGTCCTTGGAGGCGACGGATCCGTGCTGCGCGCGGTGCGGACGCACGGAGCCCTCGGTCTGCCCATGCTGTGCGTGAACGCCGGCACTCTCGGATACCTCTCCTCGGCGCCCCTTTCCGGCGCGGAGGCGCTTCTGCGCGCGTGGCGCGACGGCGACTGCCGCGAGGACGCGCGCGCGACTCTGCGCGCCAGCGTCATCCGCGGCGGCGCGGCGGGTCCCCGCGCGTCCGGTCGCGAAATATTCGCTCTCAACGACCTGGCGCTGCTGCGCGGGCGGACCGGGCGCGTGGCGGAGCTGTCGCTCTCCGTTGACGGGACGGCGCTCGCCTCGTTTCGCGGCGACGGCCTGGTGCTGGCCACCGCAACCGGCAGCACCGCCTATTCGCTCTCGGCCGGCGGCCCGATTCTCTCTCCGTCGGCCGAGGCGTTCGTGGTTACGCCAGTGTGTCCCCACGCCCTCTCATCGCGCCCGCTTGTTCTGGCCGCGTCAAGCGTGGCGGAGGTGACGGCGTCGCGCGCCGAGGCTCCGGTCCAGCTTTCCGCCGACGGCGAACTGCGCGCAACGCTCCGCGCCGGGGACTCGGTGCGCGCAACTGTCTCCGACCGGCGCATCCGCCTTTTGCGCCTTCCCGGCGCCGATCCCTTCGAGCCGTTGCGCGTCAAACTCGGCTGGGGCGCCGCGGCGGGCCGTTTCTCCTCTGCCTCGAACTCCTGAACACGCCATGCAGACAGATCGCGTCTCAAACGATCGCTTTCCCGAAACCGCAGACATCGAAACCTCGTCCGACGACTACGCCACGCGCTTTCGCGGGGCCACTGGGGCCTGGATGCTGAAGGTGCAGGAACGCGCAGTCCTGAGGCTGCTGCGAGGCACTGTTCCGCCAGGCGCGACCGTTCTCGACGTCGGCGGCGGCCACGGACAACTGGCGAGGCCGCTTGCCGAAGCCGGATACAGGGTGACAGTTCTTTCGAGCGACGAGTGCTGCCGCCACCGCGTCGCGGACCTGGCCGACTCGGGAAAAATCGCGTTCATGGTCGGAAACGTCGTGCAAATGCCGTTCGCCGACCGCTCGTTCGACGCCGTCGTGGCGGTGCGGATGCTCACGCACTGCACGATCTGGAAACAGCTCGTGTCGGAGATGTGCCGCGTGTCGCGCGGCCCGGTTGTGACAGACTACCCCACGTCGCAGAGCCTCAACGCCGTGGCGCCGGCGCTCTTCGCGGCGAAGAAGAAGTTCGAGCGAAACACCAGGCGCTGGACGCTTTTCCGCCACGCCGAGGTGCGCGAGGCGTTCGCCGAGGCGGGGTTCAGCCCCGACGGGCGCGTCGGGCAGTTTTTCTTCCCCATGGTCGTTCACCGCGCCCTGCGATGCCGTCCGGTCTCCGCCGCGCTTGAAGGCGCGGCCCGCGCGCTTGGCCTCTCCGCGCTGGCCGGCACGCCCGTCGTCGCACGCTTCTCCCGCTCCAAATCCGTCTGACGCCGTGACCTTCCCCGTTTTCATGGCCAGGACGTGGCTTCGCCCGCGCCGCAGCTTCGCCTCCGCGATCCCGGCGGTGACGGTGTGCGGCGTCATGCTCGGCGTGGCGATTTTGATGATCGTGCTCGCCGTCATGACCGGTTTCGGCGACACCTGGCGCGAGAAGATTCTCTCGTTCAAGCCACACGTGACGATCCGCTCGGCCTACGGGGACGTCCGCGACGAGGACGCGGTGTGCGACGCCGTCATGCGGCTGCCGGGCGTCGTTTCCGTCGCCCCCGCCGTTGTGCTGCCCGCCATGGCGCGCCCCGACGGCGCAGACGGGGCCGTCCCCGTGACGGTGGTGGGGATCGATCCCGATCGGCCGTCGATGCTCTCGGCCGCGTCGTCGAACATGGTCTCCGGACGGTTCGACCCAACTGGCGACCACGCCGCGATCGGCGTGGATCTGGCGCGGCGCCTGGGGTGTCCGGACGGATCTCGGATTCTGCTCTATTCGCCGCTGAACCTCCGCTCGGCGGACGAACTTTATTTCCCGGAGGAGGTCGAGGTTTCAGGCGTGTTCGACTTCGGCATGCGCGACATGGACGACGGCGTGGTCGTCTGCTCGCTCGGCATGGCCCGCGACCTGCTCGGCATGGACGGCGGGGCGTCTTTCGTGCAGGTTCAGACGACAGCCCCGGAGCGCGCGCTTGAAACGGCCATGGCCATAGAAAGAGCGCTCGGGCCTTCGTTCCGAGTCACGACCTGGCACGACGAGGACCGCGTTCTCTTCGACGCGCTGCGCACGGAGAAGACGATGATGTTCGTGCTTCTTGCCTTCATCGCCGTCGTGGCGGCGTTTTGCGTCACGAACACCCTGATAGTCGTGGCCATTCAAAAGACTCGCGAAATCGGACTGCTGAAGGCTCTCGGCTTTTCCGCCGGGCGCATACGCGCGGCATTCGTGTTCGCGGGCTTGTTCCAATGCGCGCTCGGCGAAGTCCTCGGGCTGACGCTGGGCTGGACTGTTCTGCGCAACCTTCAGGGCCTTGTGGAGCTGCTGGCGTCATTCGGTCTGGACGTGTTTCCGAAGGCCGTTTACGGACTGGCGCAAATTCCGTGGCGCGTCGTGCCGTCCGACGTCATCGCCGTGGTCGCCGTCGTCTCCGGATTCTGCTTCGCGGCCAGTTTCGTGCCGGCCGCGCTCGCCGCGCGCCTCGACCCGGTGAAGGCCATCAATCAGACGTGAGGCGAATCCCCTGTCCCCTTCCCTGCTCCCCTCCCCTCCCCTCCCCTCCCCTCTCCTCCCCTCACCGCCTTCACCCTCCCCCGCATTCTCCTCCATCTCTCCTCTCCCCGATTCCGCCATGCTGAAAATCGCTCTTCCAAACAAAGGCTCGCTCGCCGAAGGCGCGGCGGCTCTGGTTTCCGAGGCCGGATACTCCTGCGCTCGCTCCGGCAAGGAACTCAGCAAAACAGACTCCGCGAACGACGTGGAGTTCTTCTTCCTGCGCCCCCGCGACATCGCGACCTACGTCTCGCGCGGAGTAATCGAGCTCGGCGTGACAGGGCGGGATCTCAACGAGGACGCCTCGACGCCGGCGCGCGAGGTCCTGGCGCTTGGATTCGGGCGCTCGTCCTTCCGCTACGCCGTGCCCGAAGGCAGCGATCTGAAGCCGGAGGACTTCGGCGGCAAACGCATCGCCTGCTCGTATCGCAACATCGTGGAGCGGGACCTCTCGCGGCGCGGCATTTCCGCGACTGTGGTGCGCGTTGACGGCGCTGTGGAGATTTCAGTCCGCCTCGGCGTCGCGGACGCCGTGGCTGATGTCGTGGAAAGCGGCTCCACTCTGCGGCAGGCGGGTCTCGTGACCGTCGGAGAACCTGTCATGCAGAGCGAGGCGATCGTCGTGGCGCGCGACGAGGCGGCCGAGTCGCTGCCGGGCGCTCAGACGTTCCTGCGCCGGGTCCGCGGCATCGTCGTGGCCCGCTCCTACGAGATGGTCGAATACGACATCCCGCGCTCGGCGCTGGAACAGGCCGTCGTGCTGACCCCCGGCATTGAATCCCCGACCGTGGCCCCGCTCAACGACCCCGACTGGGTGGCCGTGAAGTCGCTCTGCCTCAAAAAAGGCCTCGCCGACACGATGGACAAGCTGGAGGCCATCGGAGCCAAGGGCATCGTGGCGATGCCGATCCGCGCCGCGAGAATCTGACCGTCCGCACGACGGCGCGCGAATGGCGTTGAAAACGCGGCGGCGTGGTGGTATCGTCATCGCCGCCGCCGCACGCATGCGCTTGTGCGCCAATTCAAGGCGGCGGCGAAAGGAACGCAATCCAATGTCAAAGGTCAAAGTAACGATCTGGAACGAAAACATCCACGAGCGCCAGGAGGGGCCAACGGCCGAAATCATCCGCTCCCACTATCCCGACGGCATCCACAACGCACTCAGGGAAGAACTTGCGGCGGACGATCTGGAAATACGCGCAGTATCGCTCGACATGCCCGAGCAGGGGCTGCCGCAGGCGCTGCTGGATGACACCGACACTCTGGTCTGGTGGGGGCACTGCGGCCACGCCAAGGTTGAGGATTCCCTCGTCGATCGCATCCAGAAGCGCATTCTCGAAGGCATGGGGCTTGTGGTCCTGCACTCCGGCCACTATTCAAAGATCTTCCGCCGCATGCTCGGAACGCACTGCTCTCTGCGCTGGCGCGAGGTCGGCGAGAAGGAGCGCGTGTGGAAGGTGGACATGCAGCATCCGATCGCGCAGGGTCTTCCGGATTCGTTCGTGATTCCGCATACGGAGATGTATGGCGAGCCTTTCGGAATTCCGCCCGAGGCGCACGTTGTCTTCATGAGCTGGTATGAGGGCGGCAACGTCTTCCGCAGCGGCGTCACGTTCCAGCGCGGCGCGGGAAAGATTTTCTACTTCTCGCCCGGCCACGAGACGTTCCCGATCTACCGCCAGCCTGAAGTCGTCCGTGTCATCGGCAATGCCGTGCGCTGGGCGGCGCAGTCGCTCCCCGCCGCGCAGACCGTCTGCTGGGACAAGGACCCGGCGCCAGAGACCGTCTATTCGGAGAATCCGATGGCCAAGGTTGACACCTCGGCTCTTCACAAAAAGGCCTGAAGCCTCCCCAAGCGGCCCGCTTTCCACGCTCACGCAATGTCCGGGCTGTCGTCGCGCCACGTCGTCTGCCGCTCCTGCGGCAGGGCGTGGCGCGCGTTTTCCGCGTGTCCATGGTGCGGCGAGCGCATAGGCGCGCCGCCGCCGCCATGGCGCGCTCCCCGCGAACAGGTCGCCCGGGAGGCGCGCCGCTTGTCGGTCATTCTCTCCGCGGCGGCGCTTGCCGCCTCGTGCGCAGCAATGGCGGCCGCGCTGGCGCCGGAGAAATTCATGCGCGTCGGCGCCGCGCTGCGCCCGCTTTTTCCGGCGGCGCTTCCGGCGCTGTGCGCCGCGATGTTCGCCATCGCGGCCCCTGTCCCTCCGCCGCTGCCGCCGGCGGGGAGCGCGTGGCGGCGGGCTCGGGCGCAGTGGGGCCGGGCAGGCGCGACGCTTGCCGCGAGCGCCGCCGCTGCCGCAGCGATAGCCGCCGCCTTTCCGCGCGGCGGCGCGGCGACGGCATGCGCCTCTTTCGCGGCGGCGTGGCCGTTCTTCATTTTCGAGCGCTGCGGGCCGGTCGTTCCATGCGCCGCCGCGGCGATGGCCGCCGTGGCGGCCGGACCTGGGGGCGCGGCTGACTTTGCGCTTGCGGCGTCCGCCGCCGCCACTGTTTTCGCAGTGGCGGCGCGGGTGTTTGAATCGTCCGGCCCGACTGGCCCCGCCCCTGCTAGCAGGCCGGGTCGCCGGGACGCACGGGGGCAAGAGTCGTAAGGACGGCGAGGCCCGTCGCCGGGTCGCCACCCGTCAGCACCATGCCCTCGGAGATGCCAACGCCCTTCATCTCGCGCGGGGCGAGGTTGGCGACGAACACGACCTGCTTGCCGTCGAGCACCGACGGATCCGGGTAGGCCGAGCGGATGCCCGAGAAGATCGTCCTGTGTCCGAGCGCGCCGCAGTCAAGTTCAAAGCGGACGAGCTTTTTGCTCTTTTCCACCGCGCGGCAGCTTTCGACGAGACCGACGCGCAGATCGACCGCGTCAAAGGCCGGGAACTGGATTTGAGGCTTTGCCGGAGCAGAGGATGGCTCTCCGCCTCCGGTCGATGCCGGGGCCGGGGAGGCGGCGGTCTGCGACGGGGATGGCTCCGCGTCCTTGGGGCGGCCAGCCTCGATCATCGCCTGAACCGCGTCGGGATCGACTCGCGTGGCGAGGTATTCGTATTGACCAATCGGCGACTCCTCGACGGAACGCATGACGCTTTCCCAAGTGAAGTCCGGTTCGCCGAAAAGCGCGGCGGCCTTCTTCGCGACGACAGGCAGGATGGGCGCGAGATACACGGCCATCACGCGGAAGAGATTAAGCGTTGAAGTGAGAATCGGACGCGCCGACTCCGGATTCTCCTTCACGAGCTTCCATGGGGCGTGGCGGTCGAAGTATTCGTTTGCCGCGTCCGCGATGCGGCAAACCTCAACCGGAACCTGCGAGAACTTGCGCGCCTCGTAAAGCGCGGCGATCGCCTCTGAGCGCGAGCGCGCCGATTCGAGCAGTGCGCGGCCCTCTTCGTCCATGCGCCCCAGCCGTCCGTCGAGGCGTTTCGAGAGCATCTGCGCGCCGCGCGAGGCGAGGTTGACGATCTTGCCCACGAGGTCGGAGTTCACGCGCTGCGCGAAGTCGTCGAGGTTGAGGTCGATGTCGTCGGTCGTGCTGTTGATCTTGCAGGCGTAGTAGTAGCGCAGAAAAGCCGGGTCAAGGTGGTCGAGATACGTGCGCGCGTTCACGAACGTGCCGCGGCTCTTGCTCATCTTTTCGCCGTTCACGGTCAGGAAGCCGTGGACGAACACCTTTGTCGGCCCCTGGTATCCGGCGGCGTGCAGCATCGCCGGCCAGAAGAGGCAGTGGAAGCGAACGATGTCCTTGCCGATGAAGTGGTAGCGCTCGACATCCGGGTTCTGCCACAGGGCGTCAAACGAGCGGCCGTTCGCCTCGGCCCAGTTTCTGAGCGAGGCAAGGTAGCCGACGGGCGCGTCGAGCCACACGTAGAAGTATTTGCCGGGAAGGCCCGGAATCCCGAACCCGAAATACGGGGCGTCGCGCGAAATGTCCCACGGGAGCAGGGTCTGGTCCTCCCCGAACCATTCCTGGAGCTTTTTCGCGACGTCCGGCGGCGTGTGGTCGCCGAGCCATCCACGAAGGTATTCCTTGAATTTGGCCAGGTCGAACAGCACGTGCTGCGTCGCGCGCGACTCCAGATCGCGGCTGCCGCAGGTGGCGCAGTGCGCGTCCTTCAGCTCCGATGGCGAATACGTTGCGCCGCAGTTCTCGCAGGAGTCGCCGTATTGCTCCTCCTTGCCGCAGTGCGGGCACGTTCCCTTCACGAACCGGTCCGGGAGGAACATTCCGCATTTCGGACACCAGAGCTGCGTCACGTCTTCGCGCAGCAGCGCGCCGGCGGCGTCGAGCTTGGCGTAGATGTCCTCGCAGAACGCCTTGTTCTCGGGCGAATTGGTGGTGTAGTAGTTGTCGAACGACACCTGGAAGTCCGCGAAGTCGCGGACGTGCCGCTCGCGCATTTCGGCGACGAGGTCCTCCGGACTGCGCCCTTCCTTGCGGGCGCGGATCATTATGGGGGTGCCGTGAGTGTCGTCCGCGCAGACATAGACGCAGTCGTTGCCGCGCATGCGCTGGAAGCGGACCCAGAAGTCGGTCTGGAGGTATTCGACCAGATGGCCGATGTGTATGTCTCCGTTGGCGTATGGCAGAGCCGACGTCACTACTATCGTGCGTTTCTTTTCCTGCATGGATTGTTTTCCCCTTTTCGTTCAGCGGTCGTGTCGGCGGCCGAGGTGTCGGCGGCGAGCGCCGGATGTGTTTTCGAGAGACGCCCGGCCAGCCATGGCGTCACGCCCCAGGCTCGGCGCAGGTCTTCGTAGTCAGAGAGCGCGGTGCCCGTGCCCGGGCGCGTCACGCGCACGGCGCGGATGAGGACATTGCGCGCAGTGGCGTCCGGCTCGACGAACTCGGCAACCGTCGTCCTGTATCCCGCCACCCGCAGTATCTGCGCGCGGAAGGCGTCGGTGAGCAGATCCGCGAACCGCTCTCGCAGAATGCCGTTGCGCAGCAGCGCCTGATGCGGACGCAGCGACGGCGAAAGCGACTTCTGGAGCTCGTGCTGGCAGCACGGGGCGGAGAGGATCGCGCGCGCCCCGCGCTCAACTCCGAACGCGATCGCCTCGTCGGTGGCGGTGTCGCAGGCGTGGAGCGAAAGCACGGCGTCCGGCGCGAATCCCGGCGAATACTTCGCGATGTCGCAGACTTCAAACTCGGCGGTCGGCTCGGCGCCGGCGGCGGCGCCCTCGCCTCCGATCCAGCCAAGCGATTCGGCGGCGCGGCGGCAGAACGCGATCACGTCCGGCTTCAGATCCACACCCGCGAGCCGCACGTCCCAGCCGCGCGACGCCTCCAGATACGCCTTGGCGCAGAACGAGAGATACGCCTTGCCGCATCCGCAGTCAACAACGCGGAACGGAGCCCGGGGGTCCTTGCGGGCGGGCAGTTCGTCGAGCGCCGAGTCCAGGAGCGACAGGAATTGGTTGACCTGGCGGAACTTGGCCTGCATCGATGGCTTTACCGCCCCGTCCGCGCCGGCGAACCCCAGCACGAACAGCAGTTTGCCTGAATCAAACGAATCAAGCGGGCGGCGCTTGGCGCGGTCGTGCGCCACCGAGGGCGGTTCTCCTTCCGGACGTGCGGGCGCGCAGGATTCGCCCACGCCGACATTGCCGCCGGCTCCGCGACCGCGAATTCGCTCGCAAAGGACTTTGCCTTTTTTCGTCGTGCGCAGGTGAAGGGCGGCGCCGTCGGCTGCGGCGACGTGCGCCTCCGCCACGATGTTGGCGGAGTTTGCCAGATCCCAGACTTCCCTTTTCGCGCGCCCGCGCACCATGTTGGAGACCTCGCCGGCGCGCGAGACCTGCCACAGCGGCTCGCCGCCTATCTGGACGGGTCGCAGCGAAAGCGTCGCGTTTTCGCCGGGACCGATCGGATCGCGGAAACGAATCAGGGCGGAGACAAAATCCGGGGAATCGAACGCGATGGCCGAAAGCTCGACTAGCGCGTCGTGTATTTGAGGGCGGTATTGCTCCTGGTCGAAAACAGGCATGTGTGACAGACTCCGGGAAAAATCGCGCGCCATGATACCGCAACCCCCTCCGCCGCGCAAATTCCCGCCCGCGTCAGGGCGTATTCGGTCAGGGATAGGGGTT
>DJYI01000169.1:41160-43796 GCA_002448475.1 Verrucomicrobia bacterium UBA6982 | reverse complement strand
ATGGACAGTTTCTGGTCGCGCCCCTTTCGGCGGGCGGACTTGCGCCGATTGCCGGCGAAACCTATAATGCGGGCGTGTTCGCGCTTCTCCGCGTGGAGCATTCGCCCTTCGTCCTCGTCGTTCGCTAACCAGACACTTCAAGATGCTTCCCGACATGCCCCCTCCCGCCCACGCGGCGCCAGAGATCGTGGTGGACGCCGCCATCCCCGCGGGGAATCTCGCCTTCGTGGCGATTGACGGCGACACCGTCCGTCTGCGCAAGGACCTGCGCGACACCGAAGGGCACTGGATCTACTGGGCCTTTCGCGTCTGCGGCGCGGAGGGCCGCACCCTGGCCTTCGAGTTTCTCGATCCGCTTGGCGCGGACGCGCCGGATCGCGGTGCCGTCGGGACGCGCGGCGCGGCCGTCTCGACCGACTTCGGCGCGACGTGGCGCTGGACGGACGACGTCCGCGACGATCCTCGCGACCCCGCCACCGGCGACCATGCGTCGTTCTCGCGCTTCACCTGGCGCTTTGGCCCGGAGGACGGCGAAGTCTGGTTCTCCCAGACGATCCCCTACGGCGAGCGCGAATGGGGCGACTTCCTGTCGCGCCACGAGGCGGATCGCGGCCGCGTCTTCGAGACCGGGACGCTCTGCCGCTCGCGCAAGGGGCGGAACGTCGAGTGCGCCCGCTTCGGGCGGCTCGACGGCGAAGCTCCCCTGAAAATCCTCCTCACATCCCGGCACCACTGCGGGGAAACCTCCGCGACGTTTGTTCTGGAGGGTTTTCTGGAGGCCGTCTTCGACGACGACGACACCGGGCGGCGGCTGCGCGAGACCGCCGAGATTCGCGCCGTGCCGTTCGTGGACAAGGACGGAGTCGTCGAGGGCGACCAGGGCAAGAACCGCCGGCCGCACGACCACAACCGCGACTACGGCGAGACGACCATCTATCCGGAAACGCGGGCCATCCGCGACATGGCGGCCGCGTGGACGGCGGGCGGGGCGCCGCCGGTCGTTCTCGACTTCCACAGCCCGTGGCTGCGCGGCTCGTGGCTGGAGCCGGATAACTCCAACGAATACGCCTACCTTGTCGGCAAGCCCGAAATGGAGGACAGGCAGCGCCGCTTTTGCGAAATTCTGGAGCGCGTCCAGCGTGGCGGCGTCGGCTTCCGCGCGGGCGACTACTACGCCTTCGGTCGCGGGTGGAACACCGGGCGCAACTACGCGGCGGGCGCCTCGATCATCCAGTGGGCGATCCGCGAGTGGCCGGAGTCGCCTCTTGTCGCATCCTTTGAAATCCCCTTCGCCAACGTCCGCGGCACGACGCTGCGCCCGGACGTCCTGCGCGCCTTCGGGCGCGATGTCGCCGCCGCCGTGATCGCCATGATGGCGGAAAAACGTTGAAAGGCCTGTCCCATCTGCCTCAACGTCGGCCAGGGCGTCGGCGTCGCGGCGGCGATCGCTGCCGCGCGCGGAATACCTCCACGCGCCGTGCCTCCGGCCGACATCCAGGCCGAATTGCGCAAGCAGGGTGTCAACCCATAGTCGGCAGCCACTTCTGGGACCGGCGGGACTTGCGGGACTGGCGCGACAGGCGCGAGGACCTGCGGGACGGGCGCGACAGGCGGGACAGGAGCCAGACTCGCCAGGCTCGCCGGTCCCGCCGGTCCCGCAGGTCCTCGCGCTTTTCAACCTTTCAACTTTTCAACCTTTCAACTTTTCAACTTGGCGTCAGCCCCGCGTTTTGCTAGACTTGGCCCCGCAAACGCAAAGGGGCACGGCATGGGGGAGAAAGGCAAAATCCTGTATCTGAGTCACGACACGCGGGTCGCCGTCCACAATGCGGTTTTCGACGGCGTTTCACGCTACGCCTCAATGCGTGGCTGGACGGCGGAGTCGGTCAACTACCGGCTTTCGCATGGCAGGAGTCTGTCGGAGCTTCTGGCCGAAAAACGGCCCGTCGGCTGCATCGTGGAATGCTCCAACGGGCCGCCGGACCTCCCTCCCGCGGCGTTCGGGCGCGTCCCGGCGGTGTTCATGAACTGCCTGTCCGTTCCGCGCGGGCGGCGGATCGCTCGCGTGGCCGTGGACAACGGCAGCGTCGCCGCCGCCGCGTTCCGGGAGCTTTCGTCCGGGAACCCGGACGGCTTCGCAGTCGTGGGGCTTGCCGATCCCGCGATGCCGGACGGGATTTGGTCGAACGCCCGCGTCGCGGCCTTCCGCGCGCTCTGCCGAAAGGCGCGGAGGCGCTGCCTTTGTCTCGTGGATTGGGGCGGGGGAGGGGACGAGCCGGACGCGCGACTCCGGGATTGGATCGCGAAGCTGCCGCCCCGCACCGCCATCTTCGCCGTGAACGACGCCACTGCGGCCTCCATCGCCCGCGCGGCGAAGGCCGCTGGCCGCTTCATTCCGCGCGATCTCACGCTCGTCGGCGTCGACAACGACGCGGCGCTCTGCGAAGCGGCGTCCCCGCCGCTTTCCAGCATTCCAATGGACTTCGAGAACGGCGGCTTCCTCGCCGCGCGGACGCTTGCCGAGCGGATTATGCATCCTGGGAGCGCGGGCTTCCAGCCCGCGGATACCGCGGGCAAGATGCCCGCGCTCCCAGGAGTTTTTCAGCCCGCGAACGCCGCGGGCAAGATGCCCGCGC
>DJYI01000169.1:25601-41025 GCA_002448475.1 Verrucomicrobia bacterium UBA6982 | reverse complement strand
ACACCGCGGGCAAGATGCCCGCGCCCCCAGGAGTCTTCCATCTCGCGGTGGGAGGTGTGGCGGCCCGCCGCGCCAAAGCGCATTCCAATCATGGCGTCGACACGGTGCTTTACGGCCCGCTTCTTGTCATTCGGCGCAGAAGCACCGGCGGTCGTGGGCGGCGCGAACCCTGGGTTCTCGACGCCGTGGAGGCGATTCGCCGCGAAGCCTGCGGCGGACTCACCGCCGCCGCCCTCGCAAAGCGGTTCCGCTGCTCGCGCTGGCTTCTCGAAAAGCGCTTCCGCGAGGCGATGGGGCACAGCATCCTCGACGAAATCCAGCACGTGCGGCTCCAGCGTGTTCAGACGCTTCTGGAGCACACCCAGACCGCGATCGGCGCCATTGCCGGCCTTTGCGGCTTCGGCTCGGAAATCGAGCTGCGCCACCTCTTCCGCCGGCGCACCGGGATGTCCATGCGCGAATGGCGCAAGCGGCGCCGGCTGTGAGGTTAATGCTCAAAAATGTGCACTTTTTCCGTCTGCACGATGCTTAAAAACGTGCGCTTTTGTCGTCTGTATGATGCTTAAAAACGTGCAGCGCCCTTGACTTTCCCGGATGGATTTTGATAATTGCCCCCGTCAACGAAACAAAGGAGCGCGACATGGTGTTCAGGCGTAAAATCTACGACAAGATGCTGGAATGGAAACGTCGTTCCCGCGGCGGCACGGCGCTTCTCGTCGAGGGGGCGCGCCGGGTTGGCAAGACCACTGTCATCGGCGAGTTCGGAAGGCGCGAATACAAATCGGTCGTCATGGTCGATTTCACGAAACCGAACCGCAGGGTGCTGTCGGCGATCCGCAACCACCCCGACGACCTGAACGTGCTGTTCGCGGAACTGAGCTTCGCCTACAACGTCCGTCTTTACGAACGGGATTCGCTCATCGTGTTCGACGAGGTGCAGCGTTGCCCGCAGGCGCGGCAGCTCGTGAAGTCCCTCGTCGCGGACGGCCGCTACGACTACATCGAGACGGGATCCCTGATTTCGCTCCGCAGGAACGTCAGGAACATCACGATTCCGTCCGAGGAGGAAGCCGTGGGGATGTATCCCATGGACTTCGAGGAATTCCTCGAAGCCATGGGCGACGTGGTCACGTGGCCCATGATTGCCGAGGCATATTCGAAGCGCAGCCCGATGGGCGAGAGTTTCCACGAAACCGCGATGCGCCGTTTCCGCGAATACCTGCTCGTCGGAGGGATGCCCCAGGCCGTGGCCAAATACGCGGAAACGAGGAATTTCGGGGACGTGGATGTCGTGAAGAGGTCGATTCTCAAGCTCTACCACGACGACATCGCCAAGTTCGCCGGAGCGTCCGCCCCCAAGGTCCGGCGGATCTTCGATGGAATTCCGGGGCAGCTTTCGAAGAAGGAGAAGCGTTTTTCCCTGGCGGCGCTGGAAAAGGGCGCGCGGCGGCGCTCCTACGAATCGTCGTTTCTTTGGCTTGCCGACGCAAAGGTCGCCAACATCGCCTACAACGCGACCGACCCCGGCATCGCCCTGGCGCTCACCGAGGACGATTCGACGATGAAGGTCTATTCGGCCGACACGGGGCTGATGATTTCGCAGACCCTTGGCGACAGTCCGTTCACCGAGGGGGCGCTGTACGAGGAGGTCTATTCGGGGGATTTGGGAATCAACGAGGGGATGGTGATCGAGAACAGCGTGGCGCAGGCCCTGGCTGCGACCGGGCGGCGGCTGTTCTTCTATGCGCGATACGATCTGGAGACTGCGGCCAACCGGATGGAAATCGACTTCCTGGTCCGTCGTGGCGACAGGATCTGCCCCGTCGAAGTGAAAAGCGGCCGCAACTACGCCCGCCATTCCTCGCTCGACAAGTTCCGCGCGAAGTTCGGCGACCGCCTTGGCGAGTCGTTCATCCTCTACGCCAAGGACGTGATGAAGAAGGACGGCATCATGCATCTGCCGCTCTACATGGCCTCGCTTCTGTAGCGGGTAAAATTGTTGGCAAAACGACCTATTTTCAGGCGCGGACGTGCTAGACTCGTTTGCGTCGCGGGCGGATTGCGCCGTGCAGCCCGCCCGGACAAAGGAGACTTCACCATGAAGACAAGATTCCGTTTCGCCCGTTGCGCCGCGTTCGCGGCGTCGCTCGCTGTCGCCGCCGCTCCGGCCATCGCCGTTTCGGCGGTCTGCCTCGCTGCCGCGCTTTTCGCCGGCAATGTCCGCGCCGACTACGTGACGCAAATCAAGTCGAACGCCGCCGGAACGTCCTCGTTCACGGATGGGTCGTACTGGTCCGATGGCGAGGCGCCCTCCTCCGGAAAGGACTACATGACGACCATCACGGCCGAAGGGGAGTGGACGCGCACCCCGACAACTGCGTCCAGCACGTTCCCCGGCCGCTCGCTCACCGTCGGCGACCCCGCCAGCCAGGCGACCGGCGGCAAGCTACTCCTCGTCAACACCACCTCGACGAAAATCAACGACCTCCGCCTCGCCGGCAACGCGCAGGTCCGGTTCAACACGACGGGGGACACGTCGCTCAACGGCACGTCCGCGACGGTCGTCGCCGACAACGACCACCCCGCCGTTATCCTGATCGGCCGCGCCCCCAACACGAACACTTGGAACTGCGTCTTCCGTGGCGCGGCGGGCACACGAGTTCGCGTCGAGAACTATAACTATCCCTCCAAGGAGGAAGCCAAGTTCCTCACCGACACCGGCGCCGCCTCCCGCGAGTTCGCCGGCATCCTTGAAATCGGCGATCACGTCTTCTACCAGCCGGGCCATTGGGTGCGCGTCCCCTCGCTCTGCCTCAACGGCGAAGGCGCCCGCTTCGAATGCACGTTCGTCAATCCCTCCTTTGAACTCGCCTACGGAAAGGCCGACGGCCGCGACATCGACTACCGCATCGAGGTCGGCACGAAGGGCGGAACCTGGTATGTGTCTTCCAACGAGGGCCGCACCCGCATCGACTGGCCCGTCACGGGTTCCGGCACGCTGAACGTGACCGGCAGCGGCGGTGTCCTCGCCTTCGAGGGCTCCTTCTCCGAAACGGTTTCGCTCGACATCGCCGAAACCGGCGCCGTCGCCCTCACGAACGGCGTCTCGTTCGCCTCCGGTAACGCCGTCTCGCTGAACGGAGGCACACTCCACCTTTCCGCCGACGCCACTCCCGCCCCCGGTGCCTTCTCCACCACCGGCGGAACCATCGTCCTCTACCCTGACGCCGCCACCGGGGCGACCGTTCCGCTCAAGGCGCGAACCTCCGCCGCGCTTTCCGGGGTCGTCAAGGTCGCACTCGCGGCTTTTCCCGCCACCATGCCCGAAGACGGACTGCTACCTTTTCTCGCCGTGCCCGAAGACACCGATCTTTCTGGCGTGTTCTTCGACTGGACAGGCGTCGGCTACGGTCAGCCCGTCGGCGGAATCGCCGTCTCCGAACCCGCCAACGGCTTCGTCACGGTTTCCGTAAAACTCTCGACCTTGGACGAACCAGTCACGCAAATGGTGACGGGGACCGGTACGGCCACGCTTTTCGAAAAGGCGACGCACTGGAGCGATGGCCTGGCGCACCATGGGACGAACTACCTCGTGCGGGACGCATGGCGCCTCCAGGCCAAGGACGCCAGCTACGTCACCCCCAGCTGGTCCTGCAAAGCCGCTTCGGTAACGCTGGCCGGCAACACGGTTCTCATGAACAAGCAAAGCACGAAGCTGTTCTTCCAAGACCTGCGGCTCTACGACTCCGTCAAGCACCAGCTCGGCGGATGCGAGGCGGGAAACGTCACGGACGAACGACAGGAAATTTCCGGCGACATCACCATCGCCACCGCGACGCGCGGCTACGCGGGCATCCGTTTCAGCCAGGGCAGCGCCGCCCACCGCTGGGGTGTCGTGAACGCGAACCTCCACGGCGCGGGCAACCTGCTTCTGGGCGTCGAGGGAACGGGCGCGGTCGATTGGCAGCTTCGCGGCGACAACTCCAGTTTCCACGGCTCCATAGAGGTGTACCCTGCCAGCGCCGCCCGCCTGGGCGTGGACCTGATGAGCGCCACGGCACTCGGCGGCAATCCCCCCGAGTTCCTCCAGCACGGCTTCCTCGTCGCCAATGCCGGCGTGAACGTCACCAATGTCTCCGTCGCGGTCGCGGATGCCAATCGCGGCGTGACCATCTCCAACGCAACGGTGAACGTCGACGCGAATCTCGGTTTCTCCATCGCCTCGCAGACGCTCCTCGGCGGAACCGTGGCCAAGACCGGCGGCGGCACGTGGACGCTCGGCGGCGCTTCTGCCCCCGCGAGTGACGCCACCCTTTCCGTCACCGCCGGAACGCTCGCTTTCGCGGCGGAAAACGCCGCCGCCGGCGTGGCGCTCTCCTTCGCCGCCGGGGCGGCGCTGGGCGTGGTGGCACCGGAGTTCTCCGCCCGCGGCGTCGTCCTCACCAACGGCCTTTCCGCGGCCGGAGCCACGCTCCCGGTGCGCATCGTCGCGTCGAATTCCCTCCCGTCCGATACCTTCCGCCTCGCGGTCTTCACCGCTCCCGCCGCCACGGTTGACGCGCTGCTGCCTGCGCTCTCCGGCTCGGCCACAAGCGGCAAATCGGCGGCGGTTTCGTTCTCCGCCGGCCCCGCCTTCGACCTCGGCGGCGTCTCGGTGAAAACCGTCTCCGCCTCCGTGGCCCCCGCTGCGTTTGTGCTGATTGTCCGGTAGGCATGAAACGGAGTCTGCTTGTGGTCATGACTGCGACCTTCCTCGGATGTGCGGCCTCCGGCCGCGCCGAAGGCGAGCCGGTGCGGCAGGACGCCCCACCTCCCGACGCCGTCCCCGAACGCCTCGCCGCCTTCCAGCGCGACGTCGATTCGACGCCCCCCTCCGCCTACGAACTCTTCCGCGCCGCCGGCCCGGACTGCCCCGAAAACGTCGTTCGCCAGACCCATCGCGACTATCCCGGCCTGAAGCGCTACGACGAGGCGTTCGACAAGGTGATGGCCGAGGTGCAGTCCACCTCCGTCACCGGCGCCCCGGCCGTGTGGCTGGTGTACAACATGGGCGTCGTCGTGAAGACGCCGAAGGCGGTCTTCGCCATCGACCTGGCGCACCGCAAGGGGCTGCTGGCGGAGCCGCTCCTGGACTTCGCGCTCGTCACCCACAACCACGACGACCACGTGGACGAGGCGCTGCTCGCCACGATGGACCGCCACCGCAAGACGGTCGTCTCGAACTTCATGTGCAACTACGGCGCGCACAAGCGCGGCACGACGCCCGGCGGCTATTCGCGCGGCGAGCGGACGCTGCAGATCGCCGACGCCACGATCCGCGTCACCCCCTCCGACCACAACGACTACCTCCGGGAGTTCACCTCCGCCTTCGAAATCTCCGTCGGCGACTGGACGCTCTACCATTCCGGCGACTCCTTCCACACGCGGATGCTCAACCCGACGCGCGAGCCCGACCTGTGGATCTGCCACCCGCACAACGGCATCGACATCGCCGACTGCGTCCGCAAGTTCCGCCCGAAGCGGACCGTTGTCGCCCATCTGGACGAACTCGGCCACGAGGGCACGGGGCGCATCGACGTGCGCAGGGCGCTCGACGACGCGGCGCGCATCGAGCCGCTCGGCACCGAAGCCGTCCTCGCGATCTGGGGCGACCGCATCCAGTAGCGGGCGAGGGGAAGCGCTTGCATGGTTAAGTGAACTACGCTAGCATTGATGCCGTTGTTTGCAATCATCCACGATGTCCGCAAAGACCGCAATGTCACTGATCCTTTCCTCAGCCGTGGCGGCAACCGCGGCGGCGAATGGCGTCCTGTGCCTCACGTTCGACGACAGCCGCTTCCCCGACTGGGAGGCGGCCCTGCCGATTTTCGCCGCGCACGGCGCACACGCGACCTTCTTCGCCTACCACGACATCGACGACGGGGCGGCCGCCTCGCTACGCAAACTCTCCGAAGCCGGCCATTCCATCGGCCTGCACGGCCTCAAGCACCAAGTCGCGCCGGATGTCGTCGCGAAACTCGGCGAAGACGGATACCTCGCCGACGAAATCGAGCCGCAGCTCGCGGCCTGCCGCGCGGCCGGCCTCCCCGTGCGCTCCTTCGCCTATCCGATGAGCCGCCACACGCCGCAGACGGACGCACTTCTCCTGCGCCACTTCGACCGCCTTCGCGGCGGCGGCGACTTCGCCGGCGCCTTCCCCGTCGCCGAAGCGGCGTCGCGCCGCTACCTGCCCGGCCTCGGCGTCGGCCCGAAGTACAGGCGCGGCGGCGCGGAAGTCGCCGCCATGCTGCCCGACGTCGCCGCGTCGAACGCCGTCCTCGTCCTGTATTCCCACGGCATCGGCGAAACCGCCGAAGGCGTGAGCATGTCGCGCGCCGACCTCGAAACCATCCTCGCTGCCGCCGAATCTCTTGGCATGGCGATCGTCGGCTTCGACGAACTCGACCGCTTCGGCGCGGAGCCGACGCTTGTCTGGACGACCACGCAGCACGCCCGCATCGAGGGCGGCCGGCTCATGATCGACGTGCCGCCCGGCGAGGAGGCGGCGAAGGGCGGCCTCGCCTCCGCCGAAATCGACCTTTCCGCGTGGGACGGACGGCCCGTCGGCGCGGAAATCACGGCCAGCGGCAAGGGGATCGGCAAGCCGCTGCACTGGTACAACGGCCTCAAGTTCCAATTCGAATACGAGGACCCCGTCGCCGGCGACTGGTTCTACCCCAACACGGCGTCGCGCCTCGGCGACTTCCCGGAACAGACGATCCGCCTCGGCGACTTCAGCGCCGCCACGCGCCGCAAGGCCCGCCTCGTCCTCGGCCTCCAGGAGGCGAGCGGCCACGCCGAATTCGACCTTTCCTCGCTCCGCCTCGTCGAACCGGTTCCGCCCTGGCCCGTCACGAACCAGGCCCACCGGTGCGCGTATCGGGGGACGTTAGCCGAAACCGCGATTCATCGCGGGGACATCACGCCTCGCAGAGGCGTGATGTCCCCGCACCGCATGACCGAGGACGACTTCGACACGCTCCAGACCTGGGGCGCGACGCTCCTCCGCTACCAGATGTGGGGCTACAGGCAGGAAAAGGACGCCCCGGTCGATTTCGAAGCCTACGACCGCTGGCTCGCCGAAAAGCTCGACCACTTCGACTCGTTTGTCCTGCCGCAGGCCGCGGCGCGCGGCATGAAGGTCGTCCTCGACCTCCACACGCCGCCGGGCAACCGCGACGCCGCGAACGACCTGCGGATGTGCCACGACGCCGAATGCGCGGACTTCTTCGTCGAAACGTGGCGGCGCATCGCCGTGCGCTTCAAGGGGCGCGAGGGCATCTACGGCTACGACCTCGTGAACGAGCCGATGCAGACCTCCGCAGCCCTGCCGGGATGCGACTTCTGGACGCTCCAGAAGCGCGCCGCCGAGGCCATCCGCGAAATCGACCCCGACGTGCCGGTCATCGTCGAAGCCAACTCTCAGGACTCGCCGAGCGCCTTCGCCACGCTCTCGCCGCTCGATCTCGCGAACGTCATCTACGAAATGCACATGTACGTGCCGCTGCGCTTCACGCACCAGGGGGTGATGTGGAAGCAGGGGAAGACGCCCGATCCCTATCCCAACGCCGAAAAGGGGTGGAGCGCGGAAACCCTGCGCGGGGCGCTTGAGCCCGTGCGCGACTTCCAGCGCCGCCACGGCGCGAAAATCTACTGCGGCGAATTCAGCGCCATCGCCTGGGCGCCGGGGGCGGACCAATACCTGCGCGACTGCATCGCGATATTCGAGGAATATGGCTGGGACTGGACCTACCACGCCTTTCGCGAATGGGAGGGCTGGAGCGTCGAGCACGAGGGCCCCGATGCTCAACACCTCGTCCCCGCCGCCGACACCCCGCGCAAGCGGGCGCTGCTCGAAGGCTTTTCAGCGGCACCGGCTCCATCTCCGCATTCCTGCCCAAGGGAGCCTCCATCTCCCAGACCATGACGGTTCCGGAAGACGGCCTACTTTGGGCCCGTGCGGGGAGAGGGTGACGAATCGGCCGCGATTTCGGCGGCGAATGCCTTGCGCATGGCGCCAAGTTCGGCGGAGGCGAGGACGCTCCCTTCGGTGCCTTCGCCGAGGATGCGCACGTTGGCGACGCCGGGGAGGGGGATGGTCGAAACGACGGCCTTGTAGCGCGAGAGTTCGACAGGATCCGGCGGCAGCTCGAACACGTCGAACGGGAGGCCGTTGTCGACGCCCCAGGCCAGCGCCCATGCCTCAAGGATGCGGTCGGCGGGGTTGCGCCAGCGCCCGTCGCCCAGCGAACAGCAGATGGCCCGCGTCGAATACGGCCGCACGACGGCGAGCGGCGCGGGCGGCGGCGTGTCCGACGCCCGGCCTTCGGCCCTCGCCTTCCGGTCGGCGTGGAGCGTTGCGAAGAACTCCTTCGCGTAGGCCCAGCTTTCCGGAGAGCCATGCGGGAAGGTCATTCGCACGTGGCGGAGCGGGTCGTCGGCGCTTCCGAAGCCGAGCCACACGATGGCGTCGGGTGAGAAGGGCGCGTGTTGCGCCCACATTCGCCGCATGTCCCCGGGCGTGACGTGCCCGAGCCCCGTAGGGGTGTAGGCGTGCGCCTGCATCCAGGGGACGAGCGGCTTGCCGCAGCGCCGCGCCAGGCCGGCGAGGTATCCCATGTCACGGGGAATGTATTCGGCATCGTAGCCGTCGGCGCACATGGGATAGGGATCGAGGTGGAGGAAGTCGAGTTCGCGGGCGAGCAGCTCCTGCCCGGTGCCGTCATGGTCGTTGGCCTCCGTCCACACGCCGCCGCGCGTCGTGTTGCGGAAGACGAGGAGATCGGGCGAGACTTCGCGGACGCCCTCGCGGAAGGCGCGCACGAGCGCCGCGCAGGCCCGGTGGTATTCGTGGAGCGCGATGGCGTAGGCCTCTTCGCCGTAGATTTCGTGGAAGCCCCAGGTGCGGGGCTGGAGCGGCATCCCATCGGAGCGAAGGGCTTCTTTATCGGAGCGGAGGGCTTCTTTGTCGGAGCGGAGGGCTTCTTTGTCGGAGCGGAGGGCTTCTTTATCGGAGCGGAGGGCTTCAGCCCTCCTTTCAAAGGCCGCGCGGCCGCTTTCGGAGAAGCCCCAGAGCGGGAAGCTGCAGGCCGGGGCGTCGACCCATCCGGTGATGTTGAAGCTCTCGTCGCCGAAGCGGATGGCGACGATCTCGTTCGAGGGGAAGGCGCCGCCGTTCGCGTCCGCCCACATTTGCGCGCGGCGCTTGCCGAGTTCGCGCGCCTGGCGGCGCGTGTGTTCGGAGAAGACGGAGAGCTGGCCGAAGCCTTTCCTCCAGCTCTCGCCGTCGGGGTCGCTCTCCCAATAGACGGCGATGCCGACCTTGTCGAGGAGGTAGCCGTCGCAGCCGGTGAGGTCGAACTTCAGGCGCACGAGGCGGCGGTTCCCGATTTCCGGCCCGGACATCCCGGCGGCGGTGTCGTTTTCAGGCGTGTCGCCGGGGCGCGCCGGAAGCACCTCGCAGGGAATCGTCCGCACATGCGGCGCGCCGTCGAAGGGACGTTCCGGCACGATGATCTCCGCGCGCCCCGTCGGGCGGACGTTGGCGAAGTAGTGTCCGCTGCGGACGGCCGTGCCGTCGGCGTCCTTGGCGGTGCGCACGTAGGGCTGGCGGCCCGAATAGACGGGCGGCTCGACGACGATCTCGTGCGGGCCGGCGTCGAAGGTGAAGAGATTGCGGTCGATGGCGAGGCCGCGGTAGGCGCCGCCGGTGAAGACGGCGCGTTCGCAGGGCCGCCCCTGCCTGACGGCGGGGCGCGCGTCCTCGGAGGGGTCGTAGCCGCAGGAGGTGAAGCCTTTCACGCCGTGTTTCCGCAGCGCGGCGAGGTGCCGCGCGCACCCCGTGGCGGACCACGAGGGCACCTCGACGCAATCGACGCCCTGCGCCGCGCACATGCGGATGGTCTCCTCCATGTCGTCCTTCAGGTCCGCGGACATCCAGACGAAGGGGAGGGCGCCCAATGCCCCCATGGCGCAACGGGCGGCAAGGAGGGCGCAGGGGAGGATGGCGATGCGTTTCATCCTACTTCACGATGAGGACGAAGGCGGCATTGGATTCCATCGCGAATCGGAAAAAGTCAAAGGTCATCCAGTTGACGCCCGTGTGCTCGATGTCGATGACGTTCCAACCAGGCGCGAGTTCCCCCGCTTCGACCCGGAAGGAGGCGTCTTCGCCGTTGGCGATGCCGCCGGCGGGCGTGGCGTATTTCCCGACGCCGTTCAGGAGGATCCGGAACGCGGTGTCCCCACCCTCCGCCTTGCTGGCCTGGCGCGCGGTGAACGTGAAGGACTCCCTTGCGGCGACGCGCTGAGGAACGAAGAAGTGCAGGCGCTTGTGCCTGGCAATGCTTGAGGTCAGCGAGCGGACGACATTGAGCATGTTGCGGTTGCCAACGTAGAAGTCGTTGGACCGCGAGGCGCTTTCCTGGGAGAACTCCGTGTCCCTGCGGTTCGGGGCGCCGAGTTGCCAGGATCCGCCGATGGACAGGCAGTCCAGGGAGACGCTTGCGGCCGATCCGCCTGCGTAGCGCAGGGCGAGGACGTTCTCGCCGGCGGAAAGCGCGCTCCTCGGGATGGCGATCCAGAGATCGTCGCCCTCGCCGACGTGGCCGGGGGCGCCAAGCGCCTTGCCGTTGAGCGAGACCTCGACCGAGGCCGTCTGCCCGGCCCCCGGCGTCACGACGGCGGCGAATCCGGCATGAAGCATCTGGTGGAGCCCCTTGTTGTCCGCCGCCGGCGAGAAGCGTATCGAGAGCGACGGGTGCGAGGCGTCGAGCGTCCCGGCCATGTCGCGCCACGGCGCGCCCTCCGTCCAGTCGGACGAGCCGCCGGACGCGGCGAATTCGCCGGAGGCGCCATCGGCCGACCCGACGCCGAGGACCGTGTTGTTCGGATGTCCGAACGCCTCGGCGATTTCATCCGCGTCGAGCGCCCGGTTCCAGATCGCCAGCTGGTGGATCATGCCGTGGAAGCTCTTGGCCGGATTGCCGCTGTTGAGGGCGGAGCCCGCCGTCGCGTTCCAGAAGTCCGTCGGCACGTAGTAGCCCGTCTGCGCGCCCAGCTTCGGCTTGGCGGTCCAGTTCGCGAACGTCGTGTAGGCGTTCGTCGAAATGGCGCACTCGTGCGTGCGGAAGCCGTGCTCGGCGTCCATGACGGCGACGAGAAGCGAGTCGTCGAGGGCGTTGCCTTGCGCGTCGAAGCCGTTGTCCGTGACGCTGAAGGCGATGTCGTACCAGGTGTTGGCGCGCATGTCGAGGCCGGTGGCGGCGTAGTCCGACCGGGCGATGTAGACGGAAGGGCAGAAGGTCGTGCCCGACTTGTCGGAACCGAAGGCGCGGAGCCCGAATTCTGAACCCGACCAGTAGGTCCAGTTGAGGCCGTTGTTGTAGAAGTAGGCGTCATGGCCCGAGACCGCGCCGACGAGCGGCAGCGGGTAGATGCGCGCCACGACCGTGTAGGATCCCGCCCGGAGCGCGTCGGGGACGGTGAGCGTCGTCTCGTGGGCCGACAGGACCGTCTCGCCGCCCGCGTTCACGGTGGCGTTCGTGGCGACCGGGAAGTAGAGGCAGGGGCTCGCGACGGTGACGCCCCGTCCCGGCAGGTAAACGTTCATGTTCGTCCAGACCGGGCCGCCAAGGGGGCCGGTCGTTCCGGTCGCGTCGGAGTCGCCTTCGGAGGGCCGTCCCCAGTGGCGCACGTCGCGGACATCGGACGTCTGAAGCGCGCCTCCATCCTTGCCGTCGAAGCGCCACCAGTTCACGGCGTCGGCGTAGATGTCGCGCACTTCGCCGGCATCCGGCTTGCCGAACGCCTCCAGCACCTCGTCGATCGAGAGCGCCCGATCCCACTGGGCGAGCTGGTGGACCCAGCCGTCGAAGGTCTTGAAGTTGCTGCCGCTGTTGCCGCTGATCGTCGCGTTGTAGGTCGTCCAGGATTTCCCGGCGACCGTGTTCATCCCGCCGAGGATGCTCGTCGCCGTCGTGGCGGACGTGACGCGCCGGGATGCCTTGTCGAACGTCTGGGTGCGGACCCCCGACCGGTCCGCCACGACGAACGTCACGGAGTCGCGGCGGGCTCCGGACTCGGTCTTGACCTCGTAGATCCAGGCTACGTCGTACCATTCGCCGACATGCATCGGGATGCGCTTCTCGGCCGTTGTCGCTCCGAAGGCCACGTCGCTGGAGTTGCTTCCGTTTTTCCCGCCGGTGACCAGGTACGGGAAATAGGCCGTGCCCCTTCCGCGCGCGCCGGCCGTCTTGATGAAGCCGAACATCTCGCCCACGCCGTTCCCCCAGTTGTAGGCGTTGCTCCAGAGAATGCAATCGGACGACGACACCTCCTCGCCGCCGAGGCGGACGCGGGCGACGACGGTCACGGCGTCGCCGTGCGACTGAAGGCCGGAGAACGAGGCGCTCGCCTGGCGGAACTGCGGCGTCGAGCCGTCCATGCGCGTGGCGGTGTGGATGCGCAGCGCGGTGCCGCGCACGGTCTTCCCCGCGTGCGGGAGGCGAACGTCCGCGACCGTCCACGCCGGGGCGTAGTCGCCTCCGCCCAGAGCCGTCGGCACGGCCAGGGAGGCGTCGCGAACGTCGTGGATCTGTTCGGCGGCCGCAAGAGCGCCGTCGGCGCCGCCGGAACCGAAGTCGAAGCGGAACTTTGCGTCGTCAAAGACCGATGCCGGCGCGGAGGCGCGGGTGGCCGGCGGAAAGGCTGCGGCAGCCGCCATGGCGGCTGCAAGGGCGAACACGGTTGTGGGCGCGTTTTTCATGGATGCTCCTTGTGGGCATGTTGAACTCAAACGATCGACGGGCTGCAGGGTGCAACCTGTGTGAAAACGCGACCCATTATGCACGGTTGCCGTCCAATGGCCGGAACTTTTGAGGAAAATTTTTTTTACAGATGGCGCCCCGAATGCAAATTGCGCCATTCGGTCATGGACATTGCCTCGCGGGAGCGGAAGAACTTGCGCAAGGCGCGGTCGGAGCGGAAGCCGCAGAAGTCGGCGATGGCCGCCAGGGGGACGTCGGTGCGCGAGAGGAGCGTATGGACGTTTTCCATCCGCACATGGAGGATTTCGTCGAGGGCGGAATGCCCCATCGCCTCGCGGAAGCGTTTTTCGAACAGGCTCCGAGATCCGGGGAACCGGGCGGCCAGCGCCTTGACGGTCAGTCCTTCGCACGCCTTGCCGCGGATGATTTCGACGGCGTCGAGGATGCGCGGCTCGCGCCGGCCCGCGCCGCGCGTCGATTCCCTACGGACCGCCATAAGCGGCCCGAGGACGACGGCCGCGGCATCGCCCGGGCCGTCGCCGCCAGAATGGCCTCCGGATGAATCGCCTGCCGTTGGCGCGACGGGCGGCGGCGGCTTCGTCGCCGACACCATTTCGTTCAGAATCCTCGCCGACTGGAATCCTGCGCTTTCAAAGTCCATCTGTATGCTGGAGAGCGTCGGATGCGAGGCTTCGCAGATGGCCGCGTCGTTGTCGGCGCCAAGGAGCGTCAGGTGGCGCGGAATGTCCAGTCGTGCGGCGCGCGCGGCTTCGGCGACGACGGCGGCTGTCTCGTCGTTGACGGCGAAGACGGCGCAGCGGCGGGGCAGGGAGGCGAGCCAGGCGGTGAGCCGGGCCGGTTCGCCGGACGCATCGTCCGTCCGCGGATCGAGGAAGTCGAACGAATGGCAGGGGAGGCCCGACTTGGCGGCCTCGGCCCGGAAGGAGGTCGCGCGGTCGGACGACCAGCGGCGCCGTCCAAGGCAATACCCGACGACGGCGCAGGCCGGGGGCAGGCTGGCCGACAATTCGCGGAAGGCCGTGCGCGCGACGGCGGAATCGTCCAGCAGGAGGTGCGCGAAGCGCGCGTCGCGCGGGGTGTCCGTGCAGTTGAGGAAAACGACCGGGGTGTCGCCGTAGAGTTCGCGCGGCAGGTCCGGCGGGAGGTTGCTTCCCTCGACAATGAAGCCGAGGGGGCGCGGCGGTGCCTGGAGCGCCTTGGGGAATCCGGTCCGCGCCTCGTTCCAGCCAATCGTTTCGACGTCCCACCCGCGCGCCTTCGCGTAGCGCCGGGCGCCGGCGAGCGCCGGGACGAAGACCCTGTCCTCGACAAAACGCCCGATGACGATGATGCGCGGTTTCATGGAAGCCCGTCCGATCGTTTCCCGGCATTCACGGCGAAGCGAACCGGGCAACGCGGAAATGCTTCGCGCCGGCGACGGGGAATTCCGGATTGCCCCATCCGGCGTGGTGGACGAGGGAGCCGCGGAGCCGGCTGTCCGGGTCGCTCACGCCCGCGACGAGGCGCGAGACTTCGGGCTGCGTCCCCTCGCCGCACTCGAAATCGACCGACTCGACGATGACGTTGCACGGACCCGCCGCATGGCCGAAGAGGCCGTCGGGCGCCGTGGCGAGGATGACGCGGTCGTGCTGCGCGACGACGTGGTGGAGGACGGAGAGGTGCGAGGCGTCGTGGAAGACGATGCCCTCCTCGCAGTTGTGGACGTAGAGGTAGCTCGCGACGACGTGCTCGCCAAGCACCAGGCCGTATCGGAAGCCCTGCACCGCCACGTTGTCCAGCACCTGGTCGTCGTTCTGGTCGCCGGACATCATGAGCCCCACCGTGTGGCAGGGGCTGGGCCGGAGCGACTTGCCGAGAACCGTGTCGCCCACGTTGTCGTCGAGGCAGAACTGGGAGTCGCGCACGATGGCGCGGCTGGAGTTCTGGAGATTGACGCAGCCGCCCTTGGGGAACATCGCCTCCGTGTCGAGGCGGGCGCGGAATTCGAGGTTGGCGATGGAGACCTGGCCTACGGAGAACCTGCCCTTGCAGGAATCGCCTTCGACGGTGGCGAGAATCGTCCAGGGGCGCGCCTTCGGGTCGCGCTCCTCCGGCGGCGTCCAGTCGGAGAAAAGGCACGTGTTGGGCATCCCCATCGTCCCGAACCGCGTGGGCGCGAACCCGGATTCCACGGCCTCCGGCGGCCGCACCTGGTAGGGGTACAGAAGCTTGCAGGGCATTTCGCCCTCGAAGGCGATGTTGAGCCCCCTGACGGGCGGGACGGCGAGCTGGCCCCGGCAGGGGCGTCCGTCCACGAACGCGCGTCCCGGTCCGGCGATCCGGTACCCCTTCGGGGAGTACGGGACGACGATTTTGCCCGCTCCGCGCGCGGCCACGGCGTCGATCGCCGCCTGGAAGGCAGCGGTGTCGTCGGCGACGCCGTCCCCGCGCGCGCCGAAGTCGAGAACGTTGAATGGGCTGTGGTTCATGGACCCCATCCTATCCAAGGGGCATCCGCGCGTCAAGCGTGGAGCGTAATTAGTCGCCGCCGCGTCTAGGACGTGCGGGACGGGCGGGACTTGCGGGACGGGCGCGACAGGCGAGAGGACGGGCGGGAC
>DJYI01000169.1:5047-25573 GCA_002448475.1 Verrucomicrobia bacterium UBA6982 | reverse complement strand
GTGCGGCCTCCGGCCGCGCCGCGACTACTGCGAGACCTGCGGGACAGGCGCCGGTCCCGCCAGTCCTTACGCTTTTCAACCTTTCAACTTTTCAACCTTTCAACTTTTCAACTTGGCGTCCGCCCCGCATTTCGCTAGACTTGAAGCCGCAAGCGACAAGAAGTTCTGCAGTCCCCCCATGGAAGAAATCGACACATGAAAGAACCGCCACCCAATCACCATGTCTCCCACTATTCGCGTCCGGCGCTCGGAGTGCCCCTCCGGGCGGCGCTTTGCCTCGCCGGAGGGGCGCTGCTGGCCGTCAACGTGCAGACGTTCGTCCACACGGGCGGACTGCTGCCCGGCGGGTTTGTGGGGCTGGCGCTGCTGGTGCGGGAGTCATTTTCTCGCTTTCTGGGCCTCGACATCCCGTTCGGACTGCTGTATGTCCTGTTCAACATCCCGCCTGTCGCGCTGAGCTGGCGGCTCGTGGGAAAACGCTACACGGCGCTGTCGTGTTTGTCGGTCGCCGCCGCGTCCGTCCTCACGGGGCTGCTGCCGGCGCGCCTGGTCGTGGGCGATCCGGTGCTCGTCGCCGTCTTCGGCGGCCTCGTGCAGGGTCTTTCGATTTCGCTCTGCCTCCTTGCGCACGCGACGAGCGGCGGCACGGACTTCGTGGCGATCCTCCTCGCCCGCAAATACCGCATCGACGGCTGGTGGTCGGTCCTTTTCTTCAACGCCGCCGTGCTGCTGGCGGCGGGATTCCTGTTCTCGTGGGAGCACGCGCTATGGAGCATTGTCTTCCAGTTCGTCTCCACGCAGACGATCCGGACGCTGCACCGCCGCTACAAGCGTCACACGATCTTTGCCGTGACCGACAAGGCCGCCGAAGTGGCGGAGTTCATCCACAACGAGACGCGCCACGGCGCGACGCTGCTTGAGGCCTTCGGCATCCGCGCCGACGTGCCGCACCAGATCGTCTATTCCGTCGTCGATTCCGACGAAGTTCGCCGCGTCGTGCGCGGCATCCACGAAATCGACCCGAAGAGTTTCGTGAACGCCTTCAAGACGGATTTTGTTTCCGGCAACTGGTACGAGCGACCCGAAGACTAGACGTGCGATTCGAATGTTGCCAGGATCCAATGTCAGGACATGCGGGACTGGCGGGACAGGCGGGACGGGATTAATTTTTAAGCCACAGAGAACACAAAGGAACACAAAGACTTTGTGAACTCTGTGTCCTTTGTGGCTAAAAACAATCGTTGCGGCGCCGCGCGAGGATTGGCGGGACAGGCGGGTCAGGCGGGACAAGCGCGACTGGCGAGAGGACCGGCGGGACCGGCGGGACTGGCGCGACGGGCGAGAGGACTTGCGTGACAGGCGGGACGGGCGAGAGCGGCGCCGGTCCCGCTTGTCCCGCTCGTCCCGCCAGTCCCTGACTTTTCAACCTTTCAACTTTTCAACTTTTCAACCTTTCAACTTTTCAACTTTTCAACCTTTCAACTTTTCAACTTGGCGTCCGCCCCGCGTTTTGCTAGACTTGACCTCGCAATCGCAAAGGGGCGCGACATGGCAGAACGCAGAACCAGAGAACTCCGGACCGGAGTCCACGATTTCCCGGCCCTCATCGGCATTCCAGCGATGGAGCCGCTGTAGGAATGGCTGGCATTCTCTACATCGACATGGTGCCGAACAATCCGAGCCAGATTCTGAAGCTGGCCGGAATCCGGCGCTACGCCGGATTGAGCGGAATGGAGGTCGCCACTGTCACACGCGACGAACTGCGCCAAAGGGATGTCCGGTCGTTTATCGCCGACTACCGTCCGGGCGGCGTGATCGTCGAGGGATCCGGTCGCACGGTCGATTACATGCCAGACGTCCTCGGTGCCATCCCCGCCTCCTATGTCGAATACCCGGCGGAGGCAATCGCGGGCAAGGCCCCCGATGTCGTGATCGACGACGCGGCGGTGGCCAATGCCGCGTTTCGCGAACTTTCGCGATGGAAGCCCGCCGCCTTCGCCGCCGTCGGGTTTATCGTCCCGCACCCGTGGTCGCGAATGCGAGTCGACGCCTTCATGCGGTGCTGCAGGAAGGAGGGGGCGGAATGTGAAGTTTTTCCGACGAACTGGCTGGAGTCGGAGGAGAGCCGTTTCGAGCGGTTGTCAGACTGGATCGCCGATTTGCCAGGCCATACCGCGATTTTCACCGCCAGCGACGCCACTGCCGAGACCGTAGAACGCGCGGCAATCGCCGCGCACCGCCACATTCCGAAGGATATTTCGATCTGTTCCACGGACAACATATCCAAAATCTGCGAAAATGCCCCAATTCCCTTGACTTCGATCCAGCTCGATTTCGAGCGGATAGGTTTTGTCGCCGCTCGGGCGCTTGTGGAGATTCTGGCATCGAGAAGCCGCCGATTTCAATCGTTTTCCGCCGAATACAATCGAACCGGTCGCCGTCGGGCGCTATCGAATGCTATCGGCAAATCGGCAATTCCCATCGGCCCGCTGCTGGTCACGCGCCGCAAATCGACCTCCGGCCGAGGGCGGCACGAGCCTTGGATACTCCGGGCGGTGGAAATCATCCGTGCCGAGGCTTGCAACGGCATCACGATCACCGGTGTCATCGACCGTCTGGAGAAGGATATGGGGCGAACCGTCCCGCGCCGCACCTTCGACCTGCGTTTCCGCGAGGCGATGGGGCACACGGCAAACGAGGAAATCCTCTCCGTCAGGCTGGAAAGCGTCTGCGCGCTCCTTGCGCAGACCGACACGCCCGTCACCATCGTCCACGACTTCTGCGGTTTCGGCTGCTACAGCGCGCTCGACGCCGCATTTCGCTCCCGTTTCGGGATGTCCATGGGGACGTGGCGCGGACGGAATTTTCGATAGTGTCTCGTCCTCAAACTCCATGACACCATCCTTGCCAAACTTCCGTCATGCCTCGTTGTTGCCAATCGCCGTATGGACACTACGCCTTTTGGCAACGCCGTGGGAGTGGAGCGTTTTCTGCGGGAGAAAAAACTTTGCCGGATTCTGGAGGTGCCATCGCCAAAAGCGGCTATGATAGTCGGCGAAAGGAGACACAACCTCATGAACAAGACTGTTCCCAAATTCTGCCTTGCATTCGTGGTCGCCGCGCATAGCGCAGTGGCGTTCGCCTACACGACCTCCATCTCCGACACCTCCGGCTACATCGTGCAGTCGGCCAGCGACGGCGCGGGGAAGAACTCGATCATCGACGGCGCGAATTTCCCCGGCGGCGCGCCGGTCGCGGGCAACGACTACCTCGTCAACAACGAGCGCGACACGCGCTCTCCCGGCACCGACAAGGCCGCGAGCGTGTTCCAAGGCGACTCGTTCTCGCTTGACGGCGGCGCGCGCTTCATCCTCAAGGGAAAAGGCTCGTCGATCGAGATCGCCGACTTCCGCATCTACAATGCGCTTGTCTCCCAGGGCGACGGGGACTCCGACAAGACGCTCAAGGGCGCGATGACGGTTTTCGGCACGCCGTCCGCGCCATCGATTTTCCAGGGGTCCGGCAACGGCGGCGTCCGGCGGATGTACGTCGACGCCGACGTCTCCGGCGCTTCCGGGACGTGCCTCAAAATCCAGCGCACCGCAAGTGACGGCGCGGACGGCCCCGGCGCGCAGTTCTACTGCTTCCTCCGCGGCGACAACTCCGGCTACAACGGATCGATCGAGGTCGAAGGCGCCGGCAACGGCGTCTGCCTCGCGGTGGCCTCCTCCTCGTCGCTCGGCGCTTCGCCCTCGCTTGCGCTCGACAACGACACCGCGCGTCTTTTCGGCGCGTCCTCCGGCACCGTGGCGATCAAGGGTGCCGCGATCACCGTCGCCGGTTCGACGATCGGCGTCTATACCGCGAGCGGCTCCGACATCGGCCTCTCCATCGGCGGCGGCTCGACGATTTCCGGGACGGGCACGCTCGTCGTGAAAAACAGCGGCGCCAACGGAACCACCTACCGCGCCGTCGAACTCGGCGACGTTGCGATCTCCGGCATCGACGGCATCGCCACCGACGGCACGGGCGTCCTGGCGCTCGGCAGCGGCTACTCCAATTCCTCGATCCCGCTCGCGGTCGCGCAGACGAATGACTTCGCGGTGGCCGACGGCGCGAGCGCCGGAGCGGTCTCCGTCACCGGCGGCGCGACGGTCTCGCTCGCGGGCGGCGCCACGTTCGCTTCGCTCTCGCTGGACGGCTTTGCATCCGGCGCGACCGCGATCCGCAAGCCGCTCGCCGCGGATCCGCTCGTCGTGACCGGCTCGCTCTCGCTGCCGTCCGGCGCGTCCGTCTCCGTCGAATTCACGGACTCCGACGCCGAGTCGCTCTCCTCCTCCGCTTCGTTCACGGTTCTCACGGCGGCCGGCACCATCGACGCCTCCGCGTTCACGGCATCGGCGCCTTCGCTTTCCTCCATCGAGGGCGGGACGTTCTCCGTCGTTTCCGGCGACGGCACGAACTCCCTCGTCTATACGCTCCCCAAGGCGATGGTCTTCCTGACGGCGTCGGACACCGCCTCCAGCGGCTCGTCGTTCGCCTCCGCCGTGCGCTGGAGCGACGGACAGACCCCGCACACTGACGCGCTCTACTTCGTCAAATCGGGCTTGCAGCTCCGCGCGCCGGACGGCGCGGCGGGCGCGTTCCCCGATTCTCCGCTCACGATCCTCGCCGGCGGCAAGTTCTCCGCGCAGGGCGCGACCGTGACGGTCCCGGACCTGCGCCTCGAAAGCGGCGCGATCATGAACTCCACGCGCGCGCAGGGCAGCGACGTAGCGGGCGCCGCGACCGTCTCCGGCTCCGATTCCGCGCCCGTGGAGCTGCTGCTGCAGGTGTACCACGAGAACGGCAAGCGGGAGAAGAGCCGCACGCTCGGCGTCTCGGCGGCCGTCTCCGGCACGGGTCCCGTGCGCATGGCCTACGAGTCCTCGACCTCGTCCGACTACGCGCCGAACGCCTCCTACCCCGGCATTTTCCGCTTCTCCGGCGACAACGCGGCGTTCACGGGAACGTGGCGGATCGAGAACTTCGCGGTCAAGGCGGCGTTCGCGTCCGCCGCCGCAGTCGGCGGCGCGTCCGCGATCCATTTCCGCAGCAACGGCGTGTTCTCTGCGGAGAGCTCGTTCACGATCCCCGCCTCGGTCGCGATCGTCGTCGAAAACACCGGCACCGTCTCCACGGACACGGCCCGGACGAACGGCGGAACGTTCGAGGTCGCGGACGGCGAAACGCTCGTCGCGGGCGCCGCGCCTTCCGGCGACGGAATCGTGCGAAAAACCGGCACCGGAACGCTCCGCCTCGCAGCGGGCTGCAATACGACCGGGCAGTTCAACGTCAAGGAGGGAACCGTCCTGTTCGACGGCTCTTTCGCGAGCGGAGACGCAAACGCGCTCGTCCGCGACGGCGCGGCCATCGGCGGCACGGGGACCGTCAAGAAGGCGCAGTTCGAGGACGGCGCCCGCTTCGCCGTGGACCCGGATGCGGCCGAACCGCTCTCCATTGACACGCTCGTCCTCGCCGGCGATCCGGCGCTGGCCGTTTCCGGATCGTCGCTCCCCGACCGGTTCGCGGTGGCGAAGGTGGGGTCTATCTCCGGAACGCTGCCGGAAAAGGTCGTCGCGCAGCTCTCCGGCGGCGGCTCCCGCCACGTGAACCTGACGCTTTCGGACGGCGTGATCTACGCCTCGGCCATCCCGTTCGTCATGGTCGTGCGGTAGCTCCGAAAGTTCTTGGCCACATTTTTAGTTTTCCCATGAGCAAATCCACCACCACAGACCTGTTTCAATTTATCAAGGCGACATCTATACTGACGCTTTTCACGCTTGTCTTCATGGGCGGCGCGGGCTGCGCGGCTACCGGCGGCGGCACGACGGGCCCCGCCACGCCGCTGCCGCCAATCCGCGTAGAGGGGGCGCGCCTCATGGCGGGCGGGGAGGAAGTCCGCCTCCGTGGCGTGAACTGGGGCTGGTGGCACAACGCCGGGACGGTTTACACGGAGCGCGAGGCTGAGCGCATGGCGCAATGGGGCGCGAACCTGATGCGTCTGCCGTTTTCCTACAAGGACGTGGAGTCGCCCGCTCGCGACGGCACGCTCGACGAGTCGAAGGTGCGCGACATCGACGAGGTGGTCGGATGGGCCGCGCGGCACGGCCTCTATGTCATCCTCGACATGCACGAGTGCCCCGGCGGCCAGACGCCCGTCTCCTACTCCGACGGCGGCGGCAACCGCCTGTGGTCGGACGAGGGCTGCCAGGCGCGCTACGTCTCGCTCTGGCGTGCGCTCGCCGCGCGCTACCGCGACGAGACTGCCGTCGCCGCCTACGAGCTCATGAACGAACCCGTGACGCAGCGTCCGGGGCCAGCCCCGCACATGGCCGTCGTCCGCCGCGCGGCGGCGGCGGTCCGCGAGGTTGCGCCGGAGAAGACGGTCGTCGTTCCCGGCGACAACTGGTCGCCCGCCCGCGCCATGGCGGACGGAATACTCCTCGACGACCCGAACGCCATCTACACCTTCCACTTCTACGAGGGCGGGCGCAGCATCAAGTGGCTCCGCAACGTAGGCGAAGGCGAAAACGCCCGCGAGGGCACGACGGACGGCTGGGTTCCCTTCGAGGTGGAATACCGCTCGCTTCCCGACGATAGAAGCTTCACCACGCTACTCCGCACGGAGAGGAACGCCGGGACGGTCTGGTTCGACGACCTGGAGATCATCGACGCCGTCACGGGTGAAACGCTCCGCCGCTTTTCCTTCGACGCCGGGGCGAAAGGCTTCCGCCCGGAGCGCTTCCCCGCTTCGCGGATGGTCTTCGACCCAGCCGTGGGCCGCGGCGCCCCCGGCTCGCTCCGCGTCGATCCGGCGCCCGACCAGGACTACAACGGCTGGGATGGCGCGAAAATTTGGACATCCGGCAAGGAGCGCTCCTTCCTGATTCGCGGCTGGATGCGGCTTGAAAACGCCACCGGGCGCACCTATGCCGCGGCGGCCGTGCGCGGCCTTGGCGACGCGGACATCGATCCGGACGACATTGCGCGCCGGATCGCCCCGGCGGCGGACTTCGCGCGGCGCAACGGCGTCCCGGTCTGGGTCGGCGAGTTTTCCGACATCCCCGACGCCGCCGATCCCGGCTACCAGGCCCGCGCCACGCGCGAGCGCATCCGTCTCTTCGAGCGTTACGGCTTTCACTGGACGTTCTGGAACTATCGCGAGCCGCACCGCCCGGGCATCCAGACCATGGCCATCCAGGAGCAAGCGGCCGACGGCTCCGACATGCCCGTCAACGAACCCCTCCTCGATGCCCTGCGCGACGGCTTCGCGGGCCGCATCGACTGAAAAGGTTGAACATTGGCCCATCGGAACGTTCCATTGCGATGGGGATTCGGTAGGTCGGATGGGCGCGCGTCACATGGCGCATGCCCCACCCACTAGCACAGCGCCTCTCGCGGCCTGAGTCCGTTGCCCGTTCCTTTGCCGCAAACGGGAAGGTCCTTCCGGAGCCCCGTCCATGAAGCCGGGCACAGCCCGGACCCTGCGCAACCGCTACATCCCGCGGGACAGCTCCGCGGCCATGACTATCGCGGCGGGGATGGCGCAAAGCGCCGTGGAGAGGACAACGGCGGAACCGGAGAGCTGCGCGTCGCCGCCCATGGCCTTGTCCATGATGTAGCTCGCGGTGGAGCACGGGCAGGCAAGGAATGCCAGCACGACGAGTCGGTGCGCGGGAGGGAGCGCGAGCGCCGCGCAGGCGGCGGCGCCCAGCAACGGGCAGAGCGCGAGCTTGACGGCGACGGCGAGCGCCGCCGGGCGCAGCGATGCGCGAAGTTTCTCCGGCGTCAGCGAGGCTCCAAGCGAGAGCAATGCTCCGGGCGTCGCCATCGCGCCTAGAATGGACAGAGTCTTGGCAATCTGTTCGGGCATGGCGACGCCGCAAGACTTGCGAATTGCCAGCAGCCCCAGTCCCGCCAGCGAGCCGACGATGAGCGGATTGGCCGCGATTTCGCGGAGAATCGCCGGAATTCGGGCGGCCGCGCACGCATTGGAGCGTGTCGTCCCGGCTGCGTCATTCGCGCTCCGGCATGGTGCCAGCAGCAGCACCGCGCCGACGTTGCAGAAGACGGAGTAGAAGGCCAGGGTCAGCGCGGCGACGCGCATGGCGTCGCCCTCAAGCGCCGTTCCTTCGGTCGCCAGCGCAAGGACGGGAATGCCGACGTATGCGGCGTTGCCCCGGACGGAAGTCTGGCAGAACGATGGAATCGAGTCTCGCTTGATTCCTCCGAGGCTGGCGACTCCGGCCGCGACGAGGCAGGCTGCGGCTGTGACGCCGCAGAGCGCCAGCGTCGCCGCACCCACCCCGCCAAGCGACTGCGCGCGAGAGATCGACTCCACGAGCTTGCACGGCAGCGCCGTGTAGAAGACGAGTCGCAGCAGACGCGAGGCGAAGGCTTCGTCCAGGAAGCCGATGCGCCGCAGCCAGGCGCCAAGCGCCAGCAGCAGCACGATCGGAACCAAAATTGAAACGACGGACAGCAGCATGGAGTATGCTCAGCCATTCGACCGTGCAACGTTCAGACCGCCTCGGTCCTGACGTTGCACGCGTCGAGCGAGACTTTGTGGACGATGAGGTCGTGGCGGTAAAGGCCGGGAGGGTAGGGGATTTCGCCGCGAAGGATCCGGGCGAGCTCGTGCAGCTGTCCGGCGTAGCGGTCCTCTGGCGCCGGGAAGCGCAGGAGATTCGCGCCCTCGTGGAACCCGGCGTCGCGGGCGGCATCGTTCACGGTCTTGAGGAAAAGGCGCACGTCGAGACTCTCCACGCGCGAAAGTCCAGATTCGTCGAGCCCGGTCGTGTGCTTCACGGTGCGGAAGTCCTCGATGGGCTCGAGCTGCGCAACGCCGTTCGTGCCGTCGATCCTGATGTGGCGGCAGGGCTGCGTCCCGCGCGAGCAGACGCGTATCGTGACGTTGGCATGCGGGTATTCCATGATCGTGAGCGTGTGCGTGGCGGCGCCGTCCGGGTCGCCGGGGGCGGGCTTCACGATCGAGTGCGTCCGCAGCGGAATGGCGTCGTCGAAGATCGGCATGGCCCACTCGATGGCGTGGCATGCCAGAAGATAGGCCGTTCCGCCTGGATAATGCGTCGCGTATTCAGGGTACTTCGGATAGCCGTAGCTGTGGTCGAGGTCGGCGTCTATGGAGTAGATTTCGCCAAGGATGCCGCACTTTGCCAGTTCCACCAACTTGTTGATCGCCGCGTTGGCCCGGAACATGTAGCCGATCTGGAGGGGGATGCCCCGCGATTCGCAGATGCCGGACATCTTGCGGAAGCCGGCCTGATCGGCGCCGAGAGGCTTGTCCATGTGCATCGGGAAGCCCGCCTCCGCGATGCGCGTCGAGATGCCGACGAGTTCGGAGTTGGAGCACTCCACCACCACGAGGTCGCAGGGGATCTCGCCGCGCAGCAGCGCCTCCCCGTCGATCTTCGGCCACTGCGAGTAGAACGCGGTGTCCGGATTGGCCATGCGCATGGCCGTCGATGCGGAATCGTCCACCCAGCCGACGAACTCGAAGTCGTCGGAAAGTTTCCGTATGGCATCGAATTTGCCGCGGGCGTGATTGTGGACGACGCCCCACAGCACGACCCGCGCCCTGCGGTTCCCGATCGGGCGCCACCGTTTGACTTGTGCCTTCATTTCAACTCCCGCTGGTGCCTGCCGCTAGTCGCTTCCCTTCATGGCGAGCGAGCGCCCGCCGTCGATCACGTAGGTCTGGCCGGTGACGAGGCGGGCGTCGGGGGAGCAGAGAAAGGCGACCAGTCCCGCCACGTCGGCGGCGGTGCACTTTTCGCCGAGGAAATTCGTTCCGAAGGCGCGCTGGTCGCCGCCGTTTTCCTCCGGGCGCATGACGACGCCCGGCGCCACTGCGTTGACGTTGATCTTGTGCGGACCGAGTTCCTTCGCGAGCGCCCGGACCATCGACATCACGCCGCCCTTGCTGGCCGCGTAATCGACGGAGCCGCGGAGCCCGTTGAGTCCGACCGCCGAGGCGAAGGCGACGATTTTGCCGCCGCGGCCCTGCGCGATCATCGCGCGTGCGGCGTAGCGGGATGTCCAGAGCGCCCCGTAGAGGTTCACCTTGATGACCGTCTCGATGACGCCCAGATCCTGATCGACAAGCGGCTTCGGGACCCCTCCGCCGATGCGGGCGCTGCCACCCGCGACGTGGACGAGCGCGTCGAGCGAGCCGAAGTCGGAGACGATGCGTTGCACGGTCGCCTCCACTGCGTCGGGTTGTGTGACGTCGAGCGGATAGGCGCGAGCCGCGCCGCCCGCCGCGCGGACCGATTCCACGGTCTTCGCAAGCGTGTCTTCCCTGAGGTCGGCGGCCGCGATGGCGTAGCCGTCCCGCGCGAGACGCCGCGCGGTTTCTGAGCCGATGTATCCGCCGGCTCCCGTGATGAATGCGGTTTTGTTCATGGAGTTCGTTTTCCTTGGAAGTCTTTGTTGTCGGTCGAATGCCGTCGATGGCGGCGCATGGAGGAAACCGTCGTTTCCGCCCCAATGCTCCAAACGCCGCCGATTCTCCCAAATCGCCCTGGAAAAGTCATTGTATGAAAAGGCCCTTTTGGTGTATAATTTGACGCGCAATGAAAATTTCGTCCACATCGCTTGCCGCGCGCCTGGCGCTGCGCGACGAGTTCTTCCGCCGTCTCGGGCCGTGCGGCGAAACGCTCGTGCAGACGGTCGATCTCTTTCCCGGCGCTTGCTTGAGCGTCGTTGACACGCGCATGCGCGTCATGGCGTTCAACCGGGCCAATCTCGAAAACTGCAATTTTGGGAGCGAAGAGGAGGTCGTCGGGCGGCGTCTGGCGGACGTTTTCCCCAAGGTGCTGGCCGATTTTTACGCCGCCCGCCACAGGCAGGTGCAGCGCACCGGAAAGCCTATCGTCAGGGGTTCCTACTCGCATGCGGCGGACCGCTCGACCGACGTGCGCACCGTTTCCATCCTGCCGCTGCGCGGCATCGACGGAAAGATCGCCGGCTCCGCCAACATCAACTGGCGCGGAGGACCCGGCGGCGGAACGCTGGACTGGTGCGGCGCCGTCCGCGACGCCGTCGCGTGGATTGACGCGCACTTCGACGAAAAGGTCACCGACGCCACGCTTGCGGGCGTGTCGCACTTGAGCGTGTCCGCGTTTCGGCGCGCCTTCGTGAAGACGATGGAAATGACCCCGGCGGCATACGTGCGCACGATCCGCGTCAACCACGCGCGCAAGCTGCTCGAAACCACCGACATGACCGTCGCCGCCATCGCCTGGAAATGCAACTTCTGCGACGAAAGCCACTTCGTCAAGGTGTTCCGGAAAATACGCGGAAAAACCCCCTCCGAATACCGCCGTGAGGCGGCTTCGAATCGCTGAACCAGCTTGTGTCTGCGGATTATGCATCCTGGGAGCGCGGGCTTCCAGCCCGCGGATACAGCGCGGCCGGAGGCCGCACCCCCCAGAGCCGCGGGCAAGATGCCCGCGCTCCCAGGTGGCTTCCAGCCCGCGAACACCGCGGGCAAGATGCCCGTGCTCCCAGGTGGCTTCCATCCTGCAGTGGGCGGTGCGGCGTCTCGCCGCGCCGATCCGCCGCCACAGCCAGGACATACGGGACAGGCGATCATTGTCCAGCCCGTCGTGCCCGTCGCGCCAGTCCTTCTCGTCCCGCCACCTTTGGCCCGCTGCTCGTGGACCAGCGCAAATCGCCGCGTGGGCGGCGCCTCACCTACTGGATTCGCAACGTCCGCATGCTCAAAGTGAGCGTCCCGCTCCAGGTTTGCGTTCCTGCTGGGCGTTTTGCTAGAATTGGCTGCGCAAACGACAAGGGGCGCGCCATGGCGCCGACCGGCATGAAAGAGAAACCCACGTTCGACCTTCGCAGGGACGCCGCCGCGCGCGGCGTCCTTCTCGTAGCCCACCGCGGCGTCTGGGGCGGCAACGTTCCGCCCAACACCATCGCCGCATACGACACGGCCCTCGCGCAGGGGGCCGACATGCTCGAAATCGACCTCAACCGCACGGCCGACGGCAAGCTCGTCATCCTGCACCCCTGCATGGAGCGCCAGATGCTCGGCTGGAACGGGCGCATCACCGAGCAGCCGTGGAGCTTCGTGAAGAGGCTGCGCTACATGAACATCGACGAGGCACCGACGCAGTTCGGGCTCTGCACCTTCGACGAGGTGCTGGAGCGCTACAATGGCCGCTGCTACCTCAACATCGACAAGTTCTGGGACTACCCGGCCGAAATCGCCGCCGCGATCCGCGACCACGGCATGGCCGACCAGTGCGTCGTGAAGACCGGTCTGAACGAGCGCGTCCTCTCGATCATGGAGGAGCACGCCGCCGACATGCCGTTCCTCGCGATCGTCCGCGGCGAAAGGGAACTGCGCGCCATCCGCCGCCGCAAGCTCCGCCACGTCGGCGTCGAGGCGCTCTTCTCCGACATGGAAAGCCCCTTCGCCACGCGCGAATGGGTGGAGAGGCAGCACCGCGCCGGACAGGTTGTCTGGGCCAACGCCATCATCTACGACTACAAGGTGCAGCTCGTCGCGGGCCGCAGCGACGACATGGCCACCGCCGGCGGTGACCCCGAGCACTCCTGGGGCTGGCTCGCCGACCTCGGCTACGACCTCGTCCAAACCGACTGGCTGCTCGCCTGTTCGCTCTTTCTCGAACGCACCGGCCGCCGGACTTCGTAAGGGGCCCGGGAACAGCTTTTGAAGACCATCCTTTACGTAAACTTCAGGCCGGACGCCGGCATCGACAAGATGAGGCTGGCCGGTCTGCGGCGGTTCGCCGCAGGTCGCGGGTGGCGCGTGGAGACGCTTGACCACGAGGTCTGCTCGCCCGAATCGCTTCGCGAGGCGCTGTCGCGCCTTCGTCCCGTCGGATGCGCCGTGGAAGCCTGGGATCCGCATACGGCGCTTCGTCCCTCGCTTTTCGGTCGCGTCTCGGTCGTGTATTTCAGCCTTCCGCCGAATCGCGCAGGGTGGAGCGGCGCCCGTCTAATCGAGTGCGACAACGCCCTCGTGGCCAGGATGGCGTTTAGGGAGCTTTCGTCCACGAAGCCATCGTCGTATGCCGTGCTTTCGTGTTGGAAAAGGGAGTGCTGGGCCGTCGAGCGCATCCGAGCCTTCCGCGAATGCTGCCGCGTGGCCGGGGCGGACTGCCAGGTCGCCTACTTCAATGACGGCAGCGCGGCCGAGTGTCCGATGCGCGCCAGGGCGATGATCCCATGGGTCGCTTCGCTTCCGCGCCGCTGCGCCATTTTTGCCGTGAACGACTGCTGCGCCCACTGCGCGGCGAAGGCGCTCGCCGCCGCCGGGCGACACAGTCCGTGGACGGCGACTCTTGTCGGCGCGGACGGCGTGGAGCCGCCTTCTAAGGACAGGGCGCTAGCCGAGACGGTTTCGACAGTGCGGCTCGATTTCGAACTGGCCGGCTACCTCGCCGCGAAGATGCTGGGGAGCCTTTTTGCCACAAAGGACACAAAGAATCGCAAAGGCTTTGTGAACTCTGTGTCCTTTGTGGCCAAAAAACAGGTTGACTCTTTCACCTTCCCGCCTCTGCTCGTTGACCGGCGCAAATCGACGCGCGGTCATGGGCGGCGCGACCCGCGCATCCTTGATGCAATGGCCGTCATCCGGCGCGAGGCCTGCGACGGACTCACGGCTTCGGCGCTGGCGGCGCGCTACGAAGGGTCGCGCCGCCTTTTCGAGATTCGCTTCCGCGAGGCCGCGGGCCATTCCGTCCTCGACGAAATCGTCAACGTCCGCATGGCGCGCGCCGTGGATCTGCTCGCCAACACGGAAATGCGGATCGAGGCGATCGCCAACTTCTGCGGGTTCAACACCGAACTCGCCTTCTGGAAGGCGTTTCGCAAGCGAACCGGCGTCTCGCCGCTGGACTTCCGCAAGAGCCGAAGCTAGGAAGGAAAATCTTTTCGCAAAAGTAAGTCTCCGCGGGCGGAAAGGTGCTATTGTTGTCTCCGCAAGGCGGGACTGTGCCCCGCCGGCGTTTGTCAACAACCTCCCGCCACGACCATGAAAACATACATCCTGCCTCTCGCGTTTCTTTCCGCGATCTCCGCAGCCTCGGGCATCACCGCCCTCGATTCGTCGCAGTTCGACTACAAGTATGAGATGGACGAAAAGCCGACAGAGCAAGACCTCGACAACTCCGGCGCCGTCGATTTTACGGAGGTCACCAGTTCCTCGTGGCTTTCTCTTTCCAACGGAGCCATGACCATGAACATGACGTCGGGCGGGCAGTATCTCATGAGCGCCGCCACGAGTGGCACCGCAGGAGACGCCTGGCTCAACCTGAATCCCACGTCGGCGACGGGCGGATCGGGCTACACAATTGAGGCGCTCATCAGGATCGACAGTCAGGTGTCCGGCGTAACCTACGCACTGAATCTCCAGGCCGGGACAAGCGACACTTCAATGTATAATGCCAGCCTCAACTTCAAGACAACCGGCATCTACTGGAACAACACACTTCTCACGGAACCCGGATTCGACGCGACTACATGGCACACCTACCGAATCGTCCGCGAGGGTGGCGGCGAAGAAACTCTGTTTTCCGTCTATGTCGATGGCGTGCTCGTGAAGGGTGGGCTTGGAAGCGGGCTTTCCGCCGACATCAAGCGAATCATCATCGGGTCGCCGGGAGCCACCAACTACAAGGGCAAGGCCACGGTGGCGTATCTGCGCTTCACAAAGGGTGCCTACGCGCCGCCGTCCGCCCCGACCGGCAAGGCGGCGAAGAAGTGGTCGGGCGAGTTCCCGGTGCAATACGAGATGACCGCGAACGACACTCGCTTCGCGGCGTCCGGCGCCGGCACGGACTGGACGGGCACCATCGCCTCGGGAGCCTCCGCCTCGTTGACCGGGCATCTTTCAGCCACGGCGCAAGGCGCGGGCGCGTTTTGGAGGGCGAATGATTCGGTTTGGAGTGACAATGTCGGACCGGACACCGCTTATACGGTCGAGTTTCGCCTGAAGGTCAATAGCCGCTGGTCCGGCACGCAGAACGGTCGCGACCTGGCGTTCCAGTTCTGGGCGGGCAATCCGCGCGACGCGGCCATCGTTTATGTCGGCGCAAGCCATGTCTATTGGGAACCGAAGGGGATCGGGACAATCACAAATCTTTCAGACACGATCCGCACTGGCGAATGGCACACCTACCGCCTTGAATACAGCGGTGCCTCGCAGAGCAGTCAGCCATACGCCTACACTCTCTGGCTCGACGATGCCGTCATCGCAACGGCGCCTGCCCCTTCGGTGCAGTATTTTACCGAAGCTAGCGGCGGTAACAATTTCCTGCGCTTCGGCGTCGTGAGTTCCTCCACGATGGGCGGCTCGTTCGACGTCGATTACGTCCGATGGGCCACCGACGGCGCATGGGACTGGAAGGGCCCGCCCGAGGCGTTCGTGATGACGATCCGGTAATGGAACTGCGGAATGTTGCCAATGTGAAAATGTTGCCAGTTCCCAAATCCAGTTTCCAATCTGGAACCGAAGCATTTTTGCAGCCACAAAGCACACAAAGAATCTGCGCCCTCCGCGTTCCCTGCGGCTGAGGAAAAATTGAGAATTGTGGATTTGTGAACAATTGTGGAATTGTGAACAATGATACCCTCTGCGCCTCTGCGCCTCTGCGTTAAAAAACTTTGCGGACTTTGCGAACTTTGCGCGAGTATCGCCCTCGTTTCCCTTTGCGCTGACATGTCGCTTGCCATGCCCGTCCCGCAGATCGTCCTGGAGCTTCCGCCCGGCCCCGGAAACCCGCGCAACAGCGAAGGCACCTTCGCCACGCTCCGCGACGGGCGCATCATGTATGCCTACTCGCGCTTCACCTCGGAAATTCGCGACGGCATCCCCGATTCCGGCGCGGCCGAGATTGTCGCCCGGTTCTCCTCGGACAACGGCCTGACCTGGACGGCGGACGACGCGCTGGTCGTGGCCAACGAGGGCGCGTTCAACGTGTGCTGTCCGAGTCTCCTGCGTCTCCAAAGCGGCGAACTCGCGCTCTTCTACCTGCGCAAGAACAGTCAGAGCGACTGCATCCCGATGATGCGCCGCTCGTTCGACGAGGGCGCGACGTGGAGCGAGCCGACGCAGTGCATCTCGGACGCGCCCGGCTACTACGTCCTCAACAACGACCGCGTGATTCAGCTCCGCGACGGACGGCTCCTCTTCGCCGTCTCGCTGTTGAACTCGGCGGACGGATCGTGGGACGAGAAGGGCACGGTGATGTCCTACTATTCCGACGACAACGGCGCGACCTGGCGGCGTGGCGGGGTCGTGACGGCGGTCATCCCTTCCGTGACATGCGACGACGAGGGCGTCGTCGCCACATCCGCAGACAATCCAGCCCGCGTCACCTTCCAGGAGCCGGGCGTCGTGGAGCTGCGCGACGGACGCATCCTCCTCTGGATCCGCACCGACGCCGGCTGCCAGTATGTCTGCCATTCGTCGGACCGTGGCGAGACGTGGACCGAGCCGCGGCCCTCGCCGCTCGTTTCGCCGCTCTCGCCCGCCAGCATCAAGCGTCTGCCGACGGGCGATCTTCTGGCAATTTGGAACGACCATGCGGCCCGCCCCGACATGGCGACGCGCGGTCCGGCGTGGGCGCATGGCTCCCGCACCCCGCTCGCGGCCGCCATTTCGCGCGACGAAGGCGCAACATGGGGTCCCCCGTGGCTGCTTGAAGACGACCCAGACGGCTGGTTCTGCTACACGGCGATTCATCCGCTCGCCGACGGCACCGTGCTCCTCGCCTACTGCGCCTTGCAGAATCTCGCCCATTCGCGCATCTCCAAGGTTCCGATCCCCTGGCTGGACGACAACGGAAAATGAAGCCGAATCAATAGCGGTTGACATCAGGTAGAACGAGTAGTATGATTCTTACCCGTCTTACGCAACCTTACACAACAGGGATTGAAATGTACGCCATCGAAACCGCAAAGTTGTCCTCGAAGGGGCAAATGGTCATCCCCGACTCATTCCGGAAGCGCTACGGCTGGGTGCCGGGCGCAACGCTCATGCTCATCGGCACAGGGGACTCGCTCGTTGTCCAGTCTCTTCCTAAGCCGGAAGAATCGGTCGTGGAAAAGTCTGTCGCGGAATCCCATCGCATCGCCGAAACGGTGTCTGAACGCATGGCTGCGGCAAGGAGCAGACTGGCCGCCTTGAGAAAACTCAGGATTTCCCTCCCCGTCGGCATCGAGAACAGCGATGCGCGAATGAAGGCCATTTTGGAGAAGCACGGATGAAAGCTCTGTTTGACACAAACGTGGCTTTCGACATTGTCGGGAAGCGAGAACCATTCGTGAAGGCCTCGGAGGAGGCATACTTCCATGCCATCGAGACCGATGACAAGCCCTTTCTGCCGGCCCACGCATACGCGACGCTCTTCTACCTTCTTGGGGCAGCCGCGACCCGGAAAAAACGGCAGGCGGCAATGGACTGGGTTTTCGACTCGTTTTTTGTCGCGGCCATCGGCGAAACCGAAATCGCGGCGGCTCGGTCGTATGGCATGCCGGACTTTGAGGACGCGATGGTGGCCGCGGCCGCCGTTTCCGCCGGGTGCGATGTCATCGTCACCCGCAACGCAGCCCATTTTGCATCTTCCCCGATCCCGGCAATCGCACCTGACGAGTTCAATGCCATGAGGTAGCCCAACATGAAACCACAACCGAAAATCGCCCTTCAGCTCTACTCCATCCACAAGTACACCGATTCCGTCGGACTGGCCAGGACGCTGGCCGACGCGGCGAAGATCGGCTACCGGGGCGTGGAGTTCGCCGGCTACAGGGGGCACTCCGCCGCCGAAATCCGCATGATGCTCGACGACAACGGGCTCGTCGCCTGCGGCACCCACGTCGGCCGCACCGCCCTTGCCGGGGACGAACTCGCGCGGTCGTGCGAGTTCTGCCGCGAATGCGGATTCGACCTCCTCGTCTGTCCGGGCGGCGGGAATCTGCCCGGCGACGACTGGACCGGCTCGTTCGACGACTGGATGAAGTTCGTCACGGACTTCTACGCCAAGGCCGCCGACCGGGCCGCCGCCTTCGGCTGCCGCGTCGGGCTCCACAACCACGCCTGGGAGTTCGAGCGAACGCTCTCCGACGGCACGACCTACTGGGACTACTTCTTCGCCAACACGCCTCGCAACGTCTGCATGGAGCAGGACGTCGGCTGGACGACCTTCGCCGGACACGACCCGTGCGAGCAGTTCGCGAAGTATCCGGGGCGTTCCCCGACGCTGCACGCGAAGGAGAACGGGACGGACGAACCAGGTTTCGACGCCATCCTCGGCCGCCCCGCCCCCGGCCGCGTGGGCGTTGACTGGAAGCGGCTGATTTCCGCGGCGCGGAAGGACGGTGTCGAATGGTTCGTGGTCGAGTGCGAGCGTCACTTCGATTCGCTCGACGCGGTCGTGCCCTCGTTCGCGTTCCTTTCGGAGGCGATGTCGGCGCAATGAACACGCCTGCGTTGTCGGCATTCGCTTCCGCAATCCTGCTTTCGCTCGCTCTTCCCGTCTCCGCCGCATACGTGCGCGGGGAACTCGTCTGGAAATGCGACTTCACCCCCGGGGAGGCCGCACGCTACGGCGTGGCCGGACATCGACAGGACGCAACCGGACGCGGCGCGGAATATGACGCGCGCGGCGGCGCCTCTGGCGACGGCGCCCTGCGCTTCCGCTCCCCGGCGCAGGACTACGAAGTTAAGGTTTCGGTGCAGCCCGACGCGCCGCTCGCGGGAATGCTGCTCGTCGAGGCCGACGTTCGCGGCATCGGCATCGGCGAGGGCGTCCGCCCGTGGAACGGCGCCAAGGTGATGATGCCCTTCACGCCGTTCGGCGCGGAAACGCAGTATCCGCAGACTCCGAACGAGACCGGTTCCTTTGACTGGAAGACGTGGTCGATGGTGCGCGACTTCGGGCAGCCCGAAAAGGGGCCGACCCTTGTTCTGGGGTTGGAGTTCGCCGCCGGGGAGTTCGAGGTCGATGCCGTGCGCATCTACCGTGTGAAGGAAATCCCCGACGACGAAATCGTGCCGCCCGCCATCAACGAGGCGGCCGCGCGGATTCCGCGCGGCCCGTATGCGCACGGCGGCGCAAACCCCGCCGCGCGGCGCGGAACGATGGTCGGCTACCGCATGGAGGAAGAGGACGTCGCCACGCTCGCCTCGTGGGGCGCGAACCTGATCCGCCTCCAGATCGGCGGACAGGAGATGGTCGAGGCCGCCTCGACGGAGGCGTGGTTCGCGGCTCTCTCCAACCGGCTGGACTGGTGCGAGGGCGTCATGGACCGCTGCGCGCGCCACGGCATCCGCGCCGTCCTCGACCTCCACGTCGGCCCCGGATGCGCCGTCTCCAAGAACGCCGCCAACCTGCTCCCGAAGGACTACCTCGGCCACGCCTACGACCCAGCCGACCTCGTTCGCGCGTGGCGCATCATCGCCGCGCGCTTCCGCGACCATCCGGCAACATACGGCTACGACCTCCTCAACGAGCCGTCGGTGGAGCTGGAAACGTGGCAACGCATCTGCCGCGAAGTGATCGCCGCCATCCGGGAAATCGATCCCGAGACCCCGTGCGTCGTCCAGATCCCAAGTGTCACGGACAAGGCGCGCTACCGGATCGAAGAGCCGAACGTCATCTACTCGCCGCACTTCTATTCGCCGAATGAGCTCACTCATTGCGGCGTGGGCGGCGCGAACACCATTCGCTGGAGCTATCCCGGCTACATCAACGGCGTGTGGTGGGACAAGGAGCAGCTGCGCGTCGCGCTGAAGCCGTGGATCGAGTTCCAGCGCGCTCATCCCGACGCCCCGATTCTAGTTGGCGAATTCAGCTGCATCCTCTGGTCGAAGGGCGCGGACCAGTGGATTCGCGACTGCATCGAACTCTTCGAGGAATACGGCTGGAGCTGGTGCTACCATGCCTACCGCGAGTGGCCCGCGTGGGATGTCGAATACACCCACGACCCGGACTGGTCCATCGGCGCGTGGGTCAAGTCCGCCGCCGACACCGAGCGCAAGCGCGAGCTTCTGAAAGGTCTGTCGCGGAATCCCCGGCACTGACCCGCGGGCTGGAAGCGTCCTGGGAGCGCGGGCATCTTGCCCGCGGCATTCGCGGGCTGGAATCTTCCTGGGAGCGCGGGCATCTTGCCCGCGGCCACAGGCGGTTGAAAAGTTGAATAGTTGAAAGGTTGAAAGGTTGAAAAGAGGCGCGGCGAGACGCCGCACCCCCTAGTGAGAGCAGGAATCCTCCTGGGAGCGCGGGCATCTTGCCCGCGGCATTCGCGGGCTGGAAGCTTCCTGGGAGCGCGGGCATCTTGCCCGCGGCATTCGCGGGCTGGAAGCCTCCTGGGAGCGCGGGCATCTTGCCCGCGGCGTTCGCGGGCTGGAAGCTTCCTGGGAGCGCGGGCATCTTGCCCGCGGCATTCGCTGGCTGGAAGCTTCCTGGGAGCGCGGGCATC
>DJYI01000169.1:0-4925 GCA_002448475.1 Verrucomicrobia bacterium UBA6982 | reverse complement strand
CGCGGCATTCGCGGGCTGGAAGCCCGCGCTCCCAGGCTTTGCGCGGCGTGGAGCCACCCCTAAGGGGCAGGGCGATTGCCGAGACGGTTTCGATGGTGCGGCTCGACTTCGAACTGGCGGCAATCTCGCACGAAGATGCTTGGCGGGACATGCGGGACTGGAGAGACATGCGGGACCGGCGACAATTGTCGCGCCCGTCGCGCCCGTCCTGCCCGTCGCGCCCGTCGCGCCCGTCCCGCCGGTTCATGGTCGAGCGACGATTCGGTGCGCTTTTCAATCAACAAGCCGCGTCTGGGGTGCTGGACTTTCCCGCGTCGTTCGGATATGATTCCCTGCGTTTCGACAATCGTCCTTTTCCGCCATGATCCCTCTTGCCTCAACTCCCGAGTCCGAAGGCGTGTCCTCCGCGCGGCTCGCCGATTTCATCGACCGCTTCTTCGCCCTCGAATGGACGCACGGTCTTGTCGTTCTGCGTCACGGCCGCGTCGTGGCGGAGTGCTATCGCGGGCTGTGTTCTCCGGCCGACCGCCACCAGCTCTTTTCCCTTAGCAAGAGCTTCGCCTCCAGCGCCGTCGGCATTGCGCTCGGGGAGGGGCTGATTCCGTCGCTCGACGCGCCGCTGGCGTCGTTCTTCCCCGAGTTCGATTCGCCGAAGGTGACGGACCGCATGCGCCGCGTGACGCTGAGGCACCTGCTCTGCATGGGCATGGGCCGCGCCTCGTGCGGTCTCTGGGGGGACCGCTACGACCGGCTCCGCAGGGACTTCGCCGCATCGCCCGCCGCGTCCGACATGCGCGCCGTGGCGGAGCGGTTCGCGTCCGGCCGCGAGTACTTCGACGACGATCTTCCGGTCGTGCGGCATCTGCTCGAGGACGAACTGCGCGACGCTCCCGGTGCTCGCTTCGAATACAACACGGGCGCCACGTTCCTGCTCTCCGCCGTCCTGCAGAAGGTCACGGGGACGCGCCTGCCCGACTACCTCCGCAGCCGCCTCTTCGATCCGCTCGGCATCGCGCGTGACGTTGTCTGGGACGACCTGCCCGGCACCGGCATCGCACTCGGCGGCGCGGGGCTCAACCTCACCGTGCGCGAAATCGCCGCTGCCGGGCAGCTCTGGCTCCGCGGCGGAGTCCTGCCGGACGGACGCCGGCTCATCCCCGCGGCCTACATGGCCGAGGCGACTTCAAAGCGGATCGAGAACGACGGTCCGGGCCGCGCGCCGGATTGGTGCCAGGGCTACGGCTACCAGTTCTGGCGGTGCCGCCACGGCGCGTTCCGCGGCGACGGCGCGAGCGGACAGCTCTGCGTGATGCTCCCGGATCAGGACGCCGTCGTCGCCGCCACGGCCGGCCTTCGCGACATGCAGAGGGAGCTCGACGCGATCTGGGAGGCCCTTCTGCCCGCCTTTTCGGACGCGCCCTTGCCGGCCGATCCGTCCGGCCTCGCGCGTCTGCGCCTGGCCGAGACCGCGCAGCGCTTCGATCTCGGTCCCCGCGGCGAGCCCTGCCTCGCCGCGCTCCCCTTCGGAGAGACGCGCCGCTTCTCGTGCGCTCCGAATCCGTTCGGTCTCGTCTCTCTTTCGCTCTCGCAGGATGTCGCCGGCGCGACGCTCGAATTCGCGTTTGGCGACGGCCTCGTGGACGTCCTCCGCGCCGGGTGGGACGAGCCGCGCGCCTCCCAGCTGCGCCGCCTTGCGTCCGGCCATTCCTTCGGGGCGTTCGCCCGCGCCGCGTGGCTCACGCCGACGCGGCTGCAGTTTACGGCGGCCGTGCCGTGCTCCACGTCCTTTCTCACGTTCGAGTTCGACCTCGCCGCTCCCTGTCTGCGCTCGCGGACGCCGGTGTGGTTCGCGCATCCGTGGTTGCAGGACGTGGCAGTGCAGCTGGCGCCAGACATGGCGGCGGGCCGTTGAGGAGCGCCGCGCCTTTGCGAGAGGACTGACGCGACGCGCGTGACGATAGGACATGAGGGACGGGCGGGACATGCGGGACTGGCGACAATTGTCCCGCCCAGTCTCGCCCGTCCCGCTCGTCTCGCCCGTCACGCCCGCTCATGGTCTTGCGGAGCTTCGGTGTGCTTTTCAATTGACAAGCCGCGACTCGGCACGTCCATTTTTTTTCCTTGTGCGGAGCGGGGGGGGCGTGGATAATGCGCCCCACATGACGAGGATTTCTGTAAAATGGATGCCGCAACCGCAGTAATACCGCCCGTTCTGGGGCTTATTGGCGGCTTTGCGCTCGGATTCCGCGCAAGAGCGTGGATGGAATCGAAGGCCGCGCCGGCTGCCAAGCGCGCGGCCGCCGCGAAGCGCGGCGACGCCGATCGCGAGGCCAAGAGCATTATCCGCGAGGCGCAGATACAGGCTCGTGCCGAAGTTCTGCGCGCCCGCGAGACTTTCGAGGCATCTGTCAAGGAGCAGCGCCGGGAGCTCAACGAGACGCTTTCCAGCCTGAACAAGCGCGAACACGCCCTCTCCCAGCGCGAGGACAACATGGACCGCAAGGCCGATGTCCTTGACCGCAAGGCCGACGCCATTGACAAGAAGGCCGCAGCCGCAGAGGAGGCCGCGGCCGCCGCCAGGGAAAGCGCCGCCAAAGCGGCCGAAACACAGGCGACCGCCGAGGCGAAACTCGAAAAGCTCGCCGGCATGACCCGTGACGAGGCCCGCAGGGGGTTGCTGGCGGAAGCGGAGCGCGACATCGACGGTCAGATTGGGACGATCATGCGCCGACGCCGCGAACTTGCGGAAAAGGACGCGGATCGCACTGCCCGCCGCATCGTTCTGCTTTCGATGCAACGCTACGCCGGAAGCCAGGCGCCAGACGCCATGGTCCGTGCCGTGACGCTGCCAGGTGACGATGCAAAGGGGCGCGTGATCGGTCGTGAAGGCCGCAACATTCGCGCGCTTGAGGCCGCGACGGGGTGCTCGATCCTCGTTGACGACACGCCGGGCACTGTCATCGTTTCATCCGCCGATCCTATTCGCCGGGAAATCGCGGCTGTCGCGCTGGAGCGGCTTGTCGTGGGCGGTCGCATCCACCCGCAACTTGTCGAAGACACGGTTCAGGCCGTTTCACGCGAGATGGACGCGCTCTTTTCCGAACGCGGTTCCTCCGCCGCGGACGAGGCCAATGTCCCGGTTTCGGATCCGGAAACCGTCCGCGCGCTCGGTCGGCTGGCCTTTCGGACGAGCTATTCGCAGAACGTCTTGCGCCACAGCGTGGAAACCGCCCGTTTCGCCGGCATGATAGCCGCCGAACTCGGCATGGACGAAGCTCTCGCGCGCCGCGTCGGCCTCTTCCACGACATCGGCAAGGGGCTCGACGAAACACACGAAGGGCCGCATGCCGCGGCCGGCGCGGACTTCCTGCGCGCACGCGGTGAGTCCAAGGATGTCGTGGACGGCGTTGCCGGCCACCACGGCGAAGTTCCGGAGCAGACGGAGCTGGCGCTGGTTGCCTCCGTTGCCGACGCCCTTTCGAGCGCCCGGCCCGGAGCCAGGATGGAAAGCGGAGACCTCTACGTTAAGCGCATCGAGGCGCTGGAAAAGACCGCCCTTTCGTTCCCCGGCGTTTCCCGCGCGTTCGCGGTCCAGGCAGGGCGCGACTTGCGCGTGATAGTCGATCCGGACGCCGCGTCTGACCGCGACGCAACCCTCCTGGCCTCCCAGATTGCGCGCAAGATCGAGCAGGAGGTTCAATTCCCCGGACAGATCCGCGTGACTGTAGTGCGCGAAAAGCGCTGCGTGGAGTTCGCGCGATAACGATTGTCGGCCAATGCAAGCTGAGCCGTCAGACTCTCCACGCCGAATAGGCATCCTCGGGACAGGTCTCATCGGCGGTTCTCTTCTGCTTGCTCTTCGACGGGAATTGCCGGAAGCGGAACTCGTCGCCGGCGCGCCCTCCTCGAAAACCCGAGACGCCGTGCTGGCGTCCGGCGCGGCCAATGTGGTCTTCAACCCGTTGGAAACGCCACCGGCGCAGGCGCTGTCAGGATGCGACATCGCTTTTCTGGCGGCACCTCCGGAATCGGTGTGCCGGGATCTGCCGGGGCTGGCCGGAGCCAAGATCGGACTTGTCGTCGATGTGGCATCTGTCAAGGGCTCCGTGATGAAGGCGGCAACCGGTCTTGGAAACTTCGTCGGCGGCCATCCAATGGCCGGGACTGAAGGCGTTGGTTTCGCGGCTGCCGATCCCGACCTGTTTCGGGGCGCGGCGTTCGTTTACTGCGTCCCGGACAACTACTCGGCCGGGCCCGGACGCCTGGCCTCCCTGCTCGCTCTGATTGGCGCGCTTGGCATGCGATGCATCGCAATGTCGGCCGAAGAGCATGACGCGCGGCTCGCGGTGGTCTCCCACCTGCCCCACGTCGCGGCGTTCGGGCTTTCCCTGCTGGCCGCGCGTCGGCGTGACCCCCAGCTCGCGCGCCTTGTAGGTGGCGGCTTCCGCGACACAACGCGCATCGCGGCCTCCTCGCCCGGGCTATGGACCGACATTCTGCGATCCTCCCCGGCTCTCAAATCGGCGATCGACGAATACATCGACGTCCTTCGCGCAATGCGCGACAGCCTCGACGCCTCGATACCTCCGGAAACGCTCCGATCCATTCTGTCCGAGTCGGAGCATTATCGTCGTGAAATCCCGGAAGGACTCCACCACGTTCCCCACGCATAGCGGGTAGAAAGCCTCCCGCGAACAAAAGCGTTCTCCCGTGGAACGGTTCAATGGCCGACGTAACGCGCACGGGCGCTTTTTTTCTTGTCCCGGACGGGCCATTTGACGATAATCCCCCCCCGCCGGATTCCCGGCCCGCCATGGCGGATGGTTTCCGCCCATGGCGCACAATCAAACTTTTGACCGAATTTTCGCCATGGCCACGCGCAAAGACATCCACAAGGTCCTCATCATCGGTTCGGGTCCGATCGT
>DJYI01000087.1:29592-66620 GCA_002448475.1 Verrucomicrobia bacterium UBA6982 | reverse complement strand
CATAGCCGCCAACGGCGGCGTTCGATGCCACGGCCGCCATTTTCCTGGCGCTCTTTGCGTTCCGTTACATGGACAGTTTCTGGTCGCACCCCACGTGATTGGTGACATTGACAACCTGCGCACAATGAGCATTTGCGGACAATTGTCATTTGTGAACAAGCGTGGACATTTGCGACCTATTGCCACTTGGCGGCAATAGCCAACATTTGTCATTTGTTGGCAATTGCCAATTACGAACCACGTATGGCGGCCGGACTCGCTTCCGGCTCGGCGGCGATCATGAAAGTAGTTTCGTCTTCGGGGACAGGATAGACGAATCGTCTGGACGACACTGACGCCAGCGGAGAAGCCGGAGCGACAATAGCGTCGAAAAGGCGCTGAAGCGTAGCGGCGCGAATCGCTGGCCGGAGTTCGCACTCCCACACGACAAACACACGCCACCCGGCCTTCGTCCACATCTCTTCGTGAAGTCGGTCCCGTTCTACGTTCCGCCTGAACTTCGCCTTCCAGAACTTGACGTTGGATTTCGGCGTCGTCGCCGCGCTGCACCCGGAGTGGCGGTGCCAGAAGCAGCCGCGAACTTCGACGATGGCCCTGCGCCGTGCCAGGACGATATCAGGATGCCCCGGAATGCGCGACACGTTCACGCGGAACCGAAGGCCGCGGGAGAAAAGATAGCGTCGAACCACCAGCTCGGGCTTTGTGTCGCGGCTCCGAATTCGGCTCATCATCCAACTTCGGTGCTCTCTTGAAATTGTGTCCGTCATTCGGCAGCGATTATCGTGTTGCAAACATCCATGGCATTCTGCATGCGCCCGATTCTACATCCGCCCCCGTGCCACGTCCAATCCAAAGAAAATGCGGGCTGCCAGACGGTCGGCCCCTGCCGGTATGGCGCGTTCGCCGCGCGCGCATTTTGCCATGGGAGCGCGGGCTTCCAGCCCGCGATTGGATGTGCGCCGTCCCCCTGGGAGCGCGGGCTTCCAGCCCGCGATGTGATGTGCGGCGTCTCGCCGCGCGCGCCGTTCGCCCTGGGAGCGCGGGCTTCCAGCCCGCGATGTGATGTGCGGCGTCTCGCCGCGCGCGCAGTTTGCCCTGGGAGCGCGGGCTTCCAGCCCGCGAAAATGCTCGCTCGTCGCGCGGCAACACATTGGCGTCCGCGAGCAAGCCGCCCATTTTCCGGAAACTTTGTGCGCTTTGCGTCCTTTGTGGCTAAAAACTGTCGTGATGCGATCGGCAGCAATTGTTTCCTAGATGTCTCGATCATACAGGATATTCTCAAGCGCCTCGACGAGATTCCGGCGCTTCTTGTTTTTCGCAATCAAATCCCGGACTTTTTTCCGAAAAGCCATTGCTTTCCCACTGACGAAAAAAATTGGCTTCATGCAACGTAGCGCCCTGTCAATATTGTCGTAATCGCTCTGCCAGGCACGTGTGCTGTTCGCAATGATCCACTCCCAAATCGCAATCGCCTCTTCTGGCCATATCAGGGCAATGCGATCGGCCATGCTCCAATCAAACGCACAAGCCTCTACGCGTTCTTTCTTGCAACGTTGCGCAACAGCGCGCTTGTAATAGGAAAGAGCTGCATCCGGGCGATGTTCTCTCCATGCCAACTCGGCCAGCAACTCGAATGACGGAGTCGGCTCTTCAACAATGCCACGGCCAAAATCCACAATCGGCAAGGGCCAATCTGTGGCTTTTGTTTCCTCTAAATCCGGACGGATTCCAGTCTCCAACGCGCGAAACACAGCCTTGCGAACGGCATCGGCGACGTTCCCTACGCTGCAAATAGCCATCAGTTGATCATATTTGTCAACGGAAGGATTGTCGAAGAACGCCTCCGCGTCAAAAGCCGCCGCCTTTGTCAAATCGCCACGTGAAATGGCAAATCCACGCATGCGTGCCTGTGTTGCTATCGCCACCGGGGCCTTTTCAAGGTGTTTCTCAAACCATGCTTCCGCCTCCTTCGTCTGACCATCGGCGAGGAGCGCCTCAGCCATCCACTCTGCATTGCCGAATCGCCCGAGGATGGATCTTCTGAACGGGGTTATTTCGTCTTCACGTCCGGCATTGCGAAGTGCGGCTTCAATCTCGTCAACAGACGCTTTGTCGTCAAGCCAGCCACGGATGTCATTGTCGCTTATGCCATCGTCCTCGACTTTTGGCGTATTCCTGAATTTTTCGATCTTCATGTCCGCCAGCCGCGACCAATCGTCCTGCGACAGCGTGTTCTTCTTGTCCAACATGGTCGTGGCGAAATCGGCCAAAAAATAGATGTCGCGCTTTTGGAAGTCCTCCAGCCATCCGATTTTCTCCGCAAGGCTTCCCTCGCACTTCATGAGTGCCTTCAACATTTTCTCCATCCAGTAGCGCGCCTGTCCGGCGCAGTCGCCATCGTCATTTGATTTTTCTATTTGCGCATTTGCCTTCGCCAGAAGGAAATCGCACATCTCGCAAATGTCGCTGAATTGGGCTTCGGAAAGAAACTCGCGCATCGGATCGTAAAGGATGCCGTATTCCGCGCGGTCCCCCTCGTGTTTCCACCCGTTGTACCAGCACCGTTTTTTAGACGCCTGCTCAATGGCTGCACGAAGCCGTTTGGCAGGCTCGCGCATGGTCTTGCGGTGGTGCGTTTCCATGAAATGCTTAATTTGCTTTTCGGTCATGGCCAAGTACACTCCTCTTCTGAAAAGACGAACTTATCTGTTTCGAAAAATCCTAACAATCCAATAACGGCGGGCATTTTAGTTTCCACCAATTTCTCGGTATCATCTGTCGCTCTGCGCATCCTTGCGCGTTTCCGACACGGGTTTTGGCACTGTGAGCGCAAAGGCGCTGTTGGCAAGCGCCATGAACGCCGCCGTGGCGAAAAGGATGCCGGGGCCGAAGCGGTCCCAGATCCAGCCTCCGGCGAGCGCGTAGAACACGGTCACCACGTGGTTCACGGAGATGCCGGAGGAAAGGGTCGCGGTCAGTTCCTCCTGGGAGTCGGAAAGCGTGCGGGCGTAGAGGTTCGTCGCCATCGAGGCGTTGCTCAGCACGGCGTCGAGGACGTAGTTCACGCACACCACGGCTACCGCCACGCGCGGCAGGAACCAGTCCTTCGCGAAGCCGTAGAGCAGACACACGAAGAACAGCACGACCGTGTCCCAGATCATCACGTTGCGATAGCCCCATCGGTCCACTAGCCGCCCGATGAGGCGGCCGCCCCACAGCGCGGTGAAGAGCGCGGCTGCGGCGAAGAGGATCGCGACGTGCTGCGTGTCCATGCCATAGACGCGAATCAGCACGAACGGACCGAAGGTGAAGAAGACCTGCTTGCGCGCCCCGTAGAAGAGCTCCAGGATGTAGAACGTCGAGTATTTGCGGCGGAAGTAGAACGACGGCCGCGCGCGCTTCGCGAGCCCAGGCTCTTTCACGGATGCCGCGACGGCGAGGCTGGCGGCGAGGAGCAGCGCCACGAGCACCCACGTCACATCATAGAACGCGCGGCGCGGCGCGTCCGACCAGAAGTGTCCGCCCAAGTAGAAGATGGCCGCTACGAGGACGCTTCCCGCGACCGTGCCAGCGTTGATCGCCCCCGTGACGATTCCGAGCGATTCGCCGCTCCGCCCCTCCCGGGCGATTGAAAGCGCGAGCGACTGGCGAACGGGCATGACGAGATGCTCGCCCAACGCCCAGACGACGATGAACGCGACGGCCCACGCCCATCGGACGGGCACCAGCAGCAGCACCGCCGCGACGAGGGAACAGGCCGTCCCGAAGCGCAGAATCTTCCAGTCGGAGAACCGGTGGAGCGCGGCGAAGATCGCCACGAGCAGCACGCCCGGCGTCTCGCGCAGAAACTCCAGCACCCCGCGGTCGAAGCCGTTGATGTCGTATGTCTCGACGAGGAAGTTGTTGAACGCCGCGCCGAAGCACCCGATGCCGACGCCCCACACGAGGATGCTCATGAAGAACGCGCCCGCACCGGCCCCCGGACGGCATACAGCCTGATAGGATGAAAGTGGATTCTTCATTTTAATGACCCGTTCTACCTTTGTCCAACTTGCAGTAATACTGCATCGCGGCATACATCCCCGGACGGCGCCGACGATTCTCCTCCTCGGCCATTTTGAGAAACTCTTCCTCTTTTTCCGGCGGAACGACTTCGTAGCCCCCTTCACCAAAAGCCTCCGCCGACCATTTAGCCGGTCTCTTCAGCGTCTCGATCATGTCATCTCTCTGCGGCATCGCCATCGTCTCTACTCTATCCTTTCTACTCCACCAATTGGGACCTCTATCATCCCTTAAGGGTTAGCGCCCGAAAAGTCGGAACGGAAGCGATACTTGCCCTTGCCACGCCCTTTCACGGTATCAAGGAGACGATGGCGGAGCATCATCCTTATTAACATTCCAGCAGGTCCATCTGCCAACCCACAAACTTTCATGACCAGCGCACGACCGAAAACCTCCACATCGCTAAACTCATTATAAAGTTTCATTATGTTTGCATAGGTCGGGCGAGTCAACTTAAGCCCCGACAGGGCCTCTTCAATCGGCTGTTTTCCCTCTTCAATCGGCTGTTTTTGGGACCCAATCGGCTGTTTTCCCGCTCCAATCGGCTGTTTTCCTGTCTCAACATGCGGGTTTTCGTCCCAAATAGGCGTTTTTTCAAACGGGAAACGAATGGAATTCAGCTTGTTCAGCGAAACGGATATGACAAAGTTATTGCCCTCAATGAAGACAGGATCAGCCCCGCCATAGTCCTTACTGTATTTGTAAAGATTGCGGACTCCCGAACCGAGGCGATCTGCACGGCCGATTTCCCGGAAGAACCCTGCAATGATGGGATTCTTCGCACGCGGGCGAACATTCTCCGGCGTCACCCGTCCGTCATGCATGGGATTGCATGGATTCGACGTGTACATCCGGTCATGTTCAATGACAAACTCCGACTTATCCAAGCTCGTGAACTCGCGATGAATCAGCAGGTTTGCCACCATCTCGCGGACAATTATCTCACGTAGATTCACCCGCTTGTCTTCCTCAAGGAAGAAAGGAGCGGGAAGGTGCTTGCGCGAAAACTCCAAAAGCTCGTCGTAGCTTTCGAGCAGATTTGTCCGAACGATGCGCCGATCATCGTAGCGATCGACATTCACGACGCGCAACAGCGCATCCGTCTCGTACTGCGGACAGATGCGCATCAGTGTCTCGTCCTTCCCCAAGAGCAGCACCGCCGCCAAGTTAAAGCCCGTCTCCTTTGTTACCTTGTCTTCGTCAATCAGTCCCGACGCACGGAAAAGTGCCTCGTCATCCATATCCATCCACGGATGTCGCTTGCCATCCGTCAAATGGTTCTGCGCTTCACGACGCACAAGCGGCAGCAGATCCAAACGAAAGTCGTCAAGATTCAGTTGTGGGAACACCTCGCGCTCGGTGTAGATACCCCTTTTGCGCATATAGAGATCAGCGATCTGGGCCGTAGCCAGAATTTTCACGTCCACCTCGCCCATGCGGTCGTAGATGTCGCCGTGGTAGGAGTGAACGTCGCCGCTGACCGGCACGTGAACGCGAATGACCGACTTGCCGTCCCACACGAAGGATTCGACCTCGATATACGGCGATGGCTTGAACACATTAGGATTTCCGACCACGTTGACAATGTTCTTCATCATCGCAGCGGCATTTTGGGCGGACACGCCCACAACCGTTCCGTCATTCAGCACGCCAAGATAGACGTCACCTCCGAAGCGATTGAGAAACGCGCAGATCGATTCGAACACATCGCGTTCTACCTTGTTCCCGCACCGCTTGAATTCAATTGACGACGTCTCGCCAATCATCAGATCACTTTTGAACTTGTCTGTATCCATGCGCGTACCTCTTTTTGGAATAACCTTTATTTGTTCCAGGATGTCTCGATCGTATCGTCTCTCTGCGGCATCGCCATTTCCTACCTCACCACCATTTCTGCTCCACCAATGGGGTCTGTCCCTCTCGCCACCTCTCACGCGTCACCTCATGCACCATTTCGGAGATGGATTGCGAGGATTCGGGCGTTGGTTTTCGGAGTGGCATTTTCACTCCATCAGATCATTCATTGGTTATGACTTTCCCTTTTGTCTTTACCGACATTATCAAGCAATGCCGCCAACTTGCCGCGCAACTGGTCCTCGTTTGGCAGATACAACTGGTATTTGCTCACGAAGAGGTGATTTGAAATCCCCTGCGTGGCATACTGGACGACCAGATCGTCCTTGTTGGCACCCAGGACGATTCCTACGGGTTCGGCGTCTCCCTTGCCGCCTACCTCGGACTTGAAGTAGTTCAGATACATGTTCATCTGCCCGATGTCCTGGTGCTTTACCATCCCGCGCTTGAGGTCTATGAGGACAAAGCACTTGAGCAGGAAGTTATAGAACACGAGATCAACCCGACACGGATGATCCGTGTTAAGCGGTATGCGGTATTGGCTGGCGACAAAGGAGAATCCTCGCCCGAGTTCAAGAAGGAAGTCCCGCAGATGCTCGACAAGCGCGGAGTGAAGCCGACTCTCTTTCAATCGCTCTGCGACAGGAAGCCCCGCAAATTCAAGAACATACGGGTCGCGGAGAATGTCTTCCGGTTTCCGGACATGGTCTCCCTTGTTAGCCAAGGCGAGTACGCCTTCCTTGTCCCGCGAAAGCGCAATGCGATGGAACAGCATCGATTGCATCTGCCGATGCAATTCGCGAACGCTCCATTTCGAATTCTCGCACTCCTTTGCGTAAAATGCGATTTCAAGCGGATCGTCGGCGCGAAGAATCTCCAGATAATGGCTCCAAGTCAAAAATCCAGACGTCTGGCTTTTCTCAAAAAATCCAGACGTCTGGACTTTTTGTGAGACAAGATAGAACTTGCGCATGTAATTCAAGTTCGAGTGTGCAAAGCCCCGTCCCAGTCTCAATGTAAGATCGTGGGCAAGCCGTCGCATCAATCCATCGCCGTAAACGGCTCGGTCGCGTCCATGCTGCTCATACTCCACGATGTATTCACCCGTCCGCCAATAGGTTTGGAGCATAATGGCGTTCATCGCCGCCTTCAATCCGGCGCGGGCGTCCCGGACAAGACCCTCGATGGCTGAAACCAGAGCATCGTATGTCGGCGTCGTTTGCAAGGAATGCCCCTTCGTCATTTTTGTCGCGCTCCTTTCCTTTGACAGTTCTGTCTGTTCCTTCCTCATGTCAAACTCCTGGTAACAATGTGAGGATAAAACCCCATTCATCGACTTTCTCCGCAGGCAGGGCGCGATCCAGAAGCTTCGCCATCTGCTTCCCATGGGGTGTCAACTTGCCGCCCTTGTTCCAAGTGGCAATCTCCTGGCTCGTCAGTTCATCCACCATCTCGGGGATGGATTGTTCGGATTCGGGTGTTTGTGTGCGTCGTGGCATGGGTATTCACTCCATCGGCTTGATCATGAGTTCGATGAACTAGGAAGGATTTTTTCCGGGTTGCTCCCTTATTCGGAAACTTCTTCTCACAGCCCCTCGCCAAGTTTCACTCTAATTTCCTGCTTCCCGCTCTTTGCGGATGTCGTCAAGGATTTTGCCGTTGTATGTGAAGTAGAGCGTTCCCTGAACTGGATGGTCGCAGCCAAGGAGCTGCTTTGCGAGTGCAGACAGAGAAGTTGTTTCGCTGTCAAATCTGACGTGGCGATCATCGACGACGACTGCCCTTTTGCTCGCATCATTCACAAACACGACCTCTGCCCCGGCGCTGATTCCGCACATACTAAACCGGAACGGCCCTCGCCGCGCCGCATCCTGCACCTCACGCGCCGTGTTCTCGTCTTCGATTTCGTGTCCCTCCGGCTTCATGCGCTTCAGGCGGTCGGTCGTGCCGCTGACCTTCGCAATGCACTCCAGAAGATGGTAGGCATCCTCCGCCGACATCGCATAGAACTCCTTTACGCGCTTCTTGCCGTCAAAGTTCTCAATCGTCCGCAAGTCGGGATTGATGCTGTCGATGATGGCGTGAAGGTCCCTGTCAGTCAGTTCGCTTTCGACATCATACACCGCATATGCCCGGAACGCATACGGAATCGTCTCGCTGCGATTCAGCTGCTTAAGCCGCTTCTCCAGATCCTGCGCATACCCAATCTTGACATATTGAGGAAACGCCGGATTCGTCAGAATGTAGATAACGCCTTTTTGCTTCATACTACAACGCCTTTCTTGTAGGAAACATTAATCGCCAGTTCGCAATCTTTACCCCTTTAAAACTATGTGCATTTAACCCCAAGCTTGTCAAAGAAAGCAAAATTACGTTTCCGGGCATCAATGGCAATCTGGTCAAGGTTGACTAAATATATACTCGCATTTAAATTCCTGTTGTAGTAGTAATACGCAAACCCGCCATGCACTTTTGCATAATCATTCTCTTCTGCCCAATCATGAATGGGTTTCGTAAAATCACAAATGGCATAGCACAAGAATTGAGTGTCTTCTTGTGAAATGTGGATAGGTCGCCCATGATCGACCAAGACATGCTTGCTTTCGCGTATTTGGCGAAGCATTCTCTGCACTTGTTCTGGCGGCTTCTCGTCTCTGTAATTTGTACGATTAGGTTTTTTAAACTCTATTATCGAAACAGTCCTTGCAACGCGCGTGTCTGGATCTACATCAGCAAAGGCAACAATATCTGGTCTATCGGCAGAATCACTGTCCATAAACTCACGGATTTCCTTATCCGACATGGCGCATGCGTGGAAGGCCAACCTATCATCAATAAGCCACAGATTATGATTATCTAATCCGATAACATCCGAATCAGTTCGTCTTGGGAAAATTATATCATGCAATATCTCCTCGTCTACATAACTTCCATCTGGTCGTGATGCAATCTTCTTCTTAAACAATTCTATGACAAACTTTCTATATGTCACGTATGCGGCAAGGTTGTCTTTTTGGAAATCATCATACTTTTCCGCCAGTTCTTTTATGATCTCTTCACTTCCATTAAACGATTCCGCCTGCGTTTTCAACAACTTCTCACTATTCCGCCTGATTTCAAATTCCACCTTGCCCTTATGATGATACAGCACTTCATCTATCTTCTCATCCGACGAATTTGGATCTATCTCCTCTAATGCCTCAGGACAGTATTTAACAACGGCTCGCAATGCCGGATTCTTTTCCGCGACATATCCCTCAACAAGCTCTTTGCGTTTTGTTTGCAGAGAGTCCAAGTATGGTTTTAAATACTGTCTTGCATGTGTAACAACCGCTTCTTCAATCGAACTACGCCCAATAGGTGCCTCCGCGTCTAGCGGTGCCGATTCTTCTGGTATGGTAAAATCATCTCGCGTCGGCAATACATGCGAATCCAAATATGTACCAGTCACATAAACTGCATACACAAACTTTTTCCCCTTTTCATCAAATTGGATCGTCGTGCCCAATCGCTTTCCTATATCGCATGTAGTCACTTCCCGTGAATCTGCACAAAACACCAAGCGATGCATTTGTGCATTGGTTCCATACAGCTTCACTTCTGTCAAAGTAAAGTGTTCTTTTCCCACATCAATCCTATCCGTCGTTATCTGCGGCTTGATGTCGTCATTGAACATCTGAGCTAGTAAGCACGAATTCTCGTTCGAATCGTCCATCACGACAATATCAGGGACCTTATTTGCAAGGAATGAAACCAGACAATGCTCCAGAATCCTTTGTGCAATTTTTTCCGTCGTCCTATAGGCTGCCGGGAGATCGCGGTAGACAGGCTTAAAGTTATTCAGAGAGACAATTGTCTGAATCGGCGTCTTTTCCTCTACTTCAACAGGGGAAGAATCCTTTATGCCATGCTGCAACGAAAATTCTATCTCGCGTTGCTTCTTCTTACCATTCGTATCCTCATATACGCTTGAAATCCTTATGTCGTCAAACGCTTTCAGCCAAGTAAAACGACCAATCCCTTTTCCTCCGCGAGCAGCTTTTTGCTTAGATGCCATAAGCTTAAATGACGCCATGTTTTCATCTGTAAAACCGATTCCATTATCTATGACTTGAAAACCCAATATTGTCGGCTCACGTCGTGTCCCATCCTTAAAGTCAAACTCTCGTTGTGGTGCTCTTTTGATTATGACCCTGATCGTTCCCTTGTCATACTTTCCTTGGAATCTATCTTCAATAGCCTGAATTGAATTCACCAGTGCCTCAAAAAGCGGCATTAGTGGTTTCGACTTAAAATCTCGAATAAGAGCAACTACACCCTCAAGTTCGCTTGTTATTTGACTTGCCATTTTAAACTCCTTTCTTACAAAACTTCCTTACTCCATCGGCTTGATCATGGATTCGATGAATTTCTGCTCGGCTTCGGTGAGCCCGTACTTGGCGTAGAGCTGCTGGTCGATGTCGGAGATCGGCTTGGCCCAATCGATGTCGGATGACGCTGAGAAGTCCTGAAGAGGAACGAAGGCATACACATCACGCGTCGCGTGTTGAGTCGCCTTCCGAAGGGAAACCAGAAAACGAACGAACCGCGTCCGCAAATAGCTCGCCAAGTTTTCCGCTTCGGACCGTTTTTTTGAAATGTCCCGCAACGAGATACGTTTCCGTGCAAGCTGTTTGGGGGCCGGCAAGAATGGGGTCAGAGAGGAACTTCGTTTCCACCGCGGCACTTGTCCCCTGCACGGCCGTCATCAGGACTTTCCACTCGTTAACCCATTTTGCGTTGGCGGTGATGGCCGAACGACTGACCCATGAAACCGTTTGATTGCCATAAAGCTTGACGGGGTTTGAAATGCCATCATCAGATTCAGTTCCCTTGAAAAAAGTACGCAGACCAAATGGCTTTGATGACGAAACCGTTTCATCCATCGTTTTTTCGTTTTGTGTTCGGACTTTTCGAAGGATCGGGACTGCCTCGTTGCGACGCACAAGAATGTCAAATTCATCGAGGCGGCGCTTGACGGATTGTCCGACAGGTTTTCCGCCTTGCATGGTCGAGACGGAACACGGGCCATCGTACTCTTCGTCGAAATGGAAATAGGAGATGCCGCCGCGAATCTTCACGGCGTCAAAAGGTTCGTAGAGATTTGGATAGTCCACCAGCGTCCGAAGGTGGTTACCAGAGAGCATCCGGGAACGGAAGTCATCAAGCCCCTTTCCCCCGGAGAACCAGCGGGATGGTGTGACGAACGAGGAATGTCGCGCCAGCTCCGTTCCCAATTCGACGGCCTTGTCGTACACCGGGCTGGCGGAAGCCGCAAAACCACCATCGTCTTCCTGATACGGCGGATTGGAAATCACGAGGCCGATTTTCTTGCACATGGTCTGTTCTCCCTCGGCGACCTCGTCGCCGATTGCAATTGTTTCGAAGTCTTTGTTCTGGGTGAGAAGGCGCTTGATGTTATCGTAGTCAAGCGTCTTGCCATCTTCCTTCCTGATTTTGAGCAGGTCGTAGGTCGTCATGTTCTCGGGCCGGGCGACGCACGTCACGTCCAGTCCGAGGAGTTCGTACACCTTGCGCGTGAATTCGTAGGTGACGCCGCACATCGGGATAGCGAGGATCGACTGCGCGAGGGCGTCCGACGAGAGGCCGACGTCCGGCTCGGCGCAGCGGCGGACGACGGCGATGGCGAATTCGCCCATCTTGGCCGCGAGGTCGAGAATCTTCTTGCCGGACTCCACCAGCGCCTTCAGCTCCGCGCCGGGGATCTGCCGCACCATGTCGTAGGCGATGTTCGGCGGGGTGACGATCTTCGCCTCGCCGAGGCGTCCGAACTTGCGCATGGCGACGATGGCCTTCCGGACCGCCTCCGGGGTGTCCTTGTAGTCCTCGCCAAGGTCGATGTCCTGCGTCTCGTTGGCGAGACGGTCGAGGTTCTGGATCTTGTAGTCCAGCTTCTGGAGGGTCTGCCACCCGACCTTGCTCCGGTAGCGTTCGAGCAGGCCCCTTCCAAGCCCGAGGTGCCGCGCGATCCGCCTGTTGTTCTCGCTCTTGTCGATGACCGCGAGGATTTCGTCGAGAGAATGGACGCGCTCGGGCACGAGGAAGGAATAGAAGACGATGAGGGAATGGAGCGTCTTGATGCGCCGGTCGCGCTTCTTCTGCTCCTCCTCCGAATCGCCGGACGCGGAATCCGCCGCCTTGCCGGCGTTGCCGCCGCCTTCACCCTCCGCGTCGCCGGTTTCCGCGTCGCCTGTGTCGGCGTCCGTCTCCTCGCCGGCGTGCGGCGCGATTGTCAGGCCCTCCTTGCTGCCGAGTTCCGGCAGGCCGTCGATGAAATGGGCAAGCTTCGGATCGTCGTGGACCGATCGGTCCACCGGTATCTCCTCGACCTCCTCGGCGACGCCGCGCGTACTGGAATACTGGCTGATGGCGGCCATCACGTCGGAGGCCTCGACGCGGTGTATCCGGTCCTTGTTGAAGAGGACGATGGGGGAAACCGCGAGCTCCCGCGCGACGCGCTTCTCGAGCTCCCGGTTGCCGTTCGCGTCGGTGTTGACGTTGTAGGCCTGCGCGCGGGCCTCTTGCAGGCGGAACATCCGCGCGGGATCGAAGTCGACGAGGAGCGTCTGCGGCTTCATGTTGAACTTGACGATCCGCCCCTTTCCGTCGTCCATGACGCGGATGAAGCTCGACTGCAGGCGGAAGACGGCCTGGTCGTATTCCTGCGGGGACGAGGTGTCCTTGAGGAAGAGCATCGTGTCCCATTCGGGGACCGTGCTTCCGGTGAGCATGCGGTTGACCGTGAGCGTGAGCGTCTTGACGCCCTTCCTCTCGCAATCCGAGATCGTATTCACCACGTCGGCGATCTTGACGAAGCCCTTCTTGACCTTCGTGCCGGAGATGTTGACGACCCTGTATTCGCCCAGCTTGCCGAAGGTCCCCCTGTATTTCCGGTTGCGCGGATCGAGGAGGGCTTCCAGGGCGTCGCAGGAGGTGCAATACGGCAGGACGCAGACGATGTGGTGGCACATCTGGCCCTTCTCGATCTTCTCGTACTTCAGGAACGGGAGAATCCCTGGTTCGTCCACGGCGCCGCCGATCGCCCGGAGCAGGTCGACGACCTCCCGCTCGTGGACGAATTTCCGGTGGAGGCGCTGGGGACTCGAGTCCTTCTCCATGCTCATCGGCCGGAACAGCTCGCGGAAACGGCTCGTCTTGCCGGCCGCCTCCAGCTCCTCGAGCTTCTTGCGGGCGGACTCGTTGAGGTTGAAGGCGAAGCGGACCATCTGCGGGAAGCCGTAGTATGGGTTGTCCCACTCCTCGTGCGGGACAGGAAGACCGCTGTCGTCCGCGATTTCCCTGCCGTCCTTGTCGACCTTGTTCCTACCAACGTAGTCCTCGTTCCACTTCTGCTGCGCGTCGAGGATGTCCGTGAACTGGCAGAAGGAAACGATGTCCTCCTTCTGGAATTCGCTCCCCATCAGGATGCGGTAGGGGGTGCCGGAGAGGTGGAGCCGGACTTTCGCATCGAGCGACTTGACGGCCTTGGCCGCGTCCGCGGCGTCGGCCTCTTCGGAGGCGTCCGCATTCGCGTATTTCGCGGGGACGCGCAGCGCCGCGCCGTATTCCTCGGCGCGGGCGGCGAAGTGGGTCTCGTCGATGACGAGAAGGTCGATCGGATTCGCGAAAATCTGCTCGTGGCGCGGCTTGATCGAGTCGCCCTGAAGGTCTTGAAGCGTCGCGAAAAGCACCACCCTGTGGCCGGCCGCCAGTTCTTCGGTGACGCGGGTGTACTTGGCGTCGAGGTCCTTTCGCGAAAGAAAGACGTATTCGTTGCGGAAGTCCGTGAAACCAAGGACCGTGTTCCGCCATTCGCGCGCCACGTCCGCCTTGCCGGAAACGACCACGACGAAGCGGGCGTCCAGTTCCCTCGCGCACTGGAGCGACGTCACCGTCTTGCCGAAGCGCATGACGGCGTACATCAGGAGGTTCGCGCGTCCCGCGCCAACGGCCGTCTTGAAGCGCTCGACCGCCTCCCCCTGGTTCGGGCGAAGCTTCAAAGCGACGGGAGTCGGCTCCGGTTCGTCTTCGGCGTCCCTGCCGATGTCCTTGACGCTGTAGAACGAGTACTTGCCCGTGGAATGAGCGTGGTCGTCCCGGATGTCCGCGAGAGCCTCTTCGACGTGTTCCCTGCGGGCGTCGAGGAAGAACTCGTTCGAAAAATAGAGGTCCTTGCCGCCCGCGATGGCGTCCAGCGCCGATTTGTCCAGGCGGATCAGACTCTTGCCGTCCTGCAGATACTGGTGAACCGAGTAGTCGCGGAAGAACACCTTGTCGTCGAGGACGGCGGGCCAGTCCCAGACGTCGCGGGCCGCTTCGATGGCGAAATGCCTCTGCCATTCGGCGATCCGCACGGGGACGGGGCGATAGGTGTCGCCCACCTTGAGGTAGCGGGGGACGGTGGCCGTGAGAAACGCATAGATGCGCGGCTCGACGCGGCCGACGATGATCTCGTCCAGCGGCTTGGTGTCGGGAAGGTCGCTCATTTCCCGGCTCCTTCCCGCTGTGATGGCGACGGCAGCGGCTCACTCCGCCGCCCTTTCCCCTGAAGGACCTCCCAGTGTCCGCGGGTGCCGCCGACGCGGCGAATGTGCCCACTATCCTTCAAAACCTTGACTGCTCTATCAATCGTCGCACGGGAAACATTGCAGATTCGAGCCATCTCGGGAATCGTGGATTTTGGATTTTGGCTCAAAACCAAGACGATGCGCTGATTCACAGCATTCACCTCATGATTCGCCTCATTCACCTCATTTATCTCACAATTCCCCTCATTTGCCGCGCGATTGTCCTCATTGTCTGCGCTAGCGGCATTTCGGAATACGTTTACCCGCACGTCGACTCCGCCGTCTTCCAGTTGAAGTGGCTTCGCCCCGTAGGCGGCTAGCTCTTCGGACACGCGGCGCAGGCCGCTGCCCCATTGCTCGATCACGTTCATGTAGTTGAGCGCCTCGGCAAGAGCATGGTTGCGGATTTTCGACCGCCCCGCAAGCACCTTCTCGACCGTGAGCCCGCGCGGCAGACCTCCCGGCGAAGTGATCTCCACGCGCGTGTCGTAGACGGCGACGAAGATCGGCGCGTCATGCTCGAAGTAATTGCGATGGGCAAAGGCATTGATCACGAGTTCGCGCAAGGCATCCGGCGGCAGTTCGTAGAGATCCCTGCGCTGGATGCCCTCGAACACGCAACCCATGTTGATCTTGGACAGAATGTACTTGTGCGTTTCTTCGATCTGCTCGTAGATGGGGCCGGTGAATTCGCGGCGGTCGACGAAAACGGCCTTCGAATCCCCCTTGAACACACCGCATTTTACGCGCGTCTCAAACGCCTTGTCGCCGGTCAGCAACGCATACGTGTTGGATGCGATCCAACGGTTCCTCACCTTGGAAATGACACCCCATGCCTGAAGCTGGTTGGGCGTGATCTTCTTGACCGTCTTGCGCTCCGACTCGCTTCTGGCGTTGTTGCGCGCGATGCGGTACATGCTGGCGCACAGCGCGGCAATTCGGGCCTCCGTGATTTTCGCATTCGGGCAGGGCTCGCTGTCGAAACTGCGTCCTTCGGCATCCAAGGCGAGTTCATGTCGCGTCGCATCGTCCGCGCGTTGCGTCGTGGCGCCGATGCGGACATAGACTCCGTCCTTGTCGCCTTCCGCTTTGAGGAAATAGGGGCATCGCGATCCCGCCAGCACGTCGAGGACGATTACAGACTTTCCGCCAACATCCTCGATTCCGATGTCGATGGGCACGCGCGGAGAACAGGCATTGCAGATGGAATCCGCGATCCCGTCCATCTCCGCAAAGACCCGCGATTTGTCGATTCCCGGCACTGATCCATCGTTTGCGACGCCAAAAAGAATCGTGCCGCCCTTTCCATTGGCAAAGGCAATCACGGTCTTGAGATACTTAACTCTATCTTCATTCGGCATGCGCTTAAACTCAAGATCGTATCCTTCACCTTGTCTGATCGTCTCCTGAATGGTCATGACTGCAACCTTTCAGCTTTGTTTTTCCGCTTCTCCTGGTTCATCTTGATCAGGTCGGTGTAGCGGAACGGTTCCCTGTGCGTCCAGTCCATGATGTTGCAGTAAAGGCCGTTGTGGAGGAATATCCCTTCGAGCGGCTTCTTGAACTTGCATCCTGGACAGGATCGGGTCAGCGGAAGTTTCTTCTGCTTCTTTGCCGGCGACGGCTCGCCGAACAAGTCAAGTTGCAGGGGCTTTTGTTTCGGCGGATCGATCGGTTCCTCGTGGCATGTCATGGGGACGACGCCCTTGAGCCCGTCCATCTGCCAGATGTTCCAGCTGATTACGTCCGCAAGCTCCAGAAGCGTCCCGTGGTCCAGCGGCTCCTCCGTGCAGTAGAACTTGTAGTATTCCAGCATCGTGTAGAGGATGTTCTCTCGGGCGATGAGCAGATTGTCGCCCTGCCACTCGAAGCCGAGCGTGGCCTTGAGGGCTAGGATGGCGTATTTCAGCCATTCATCCGGCTTCGTGCCGACGTTCTCCGTGACGATGCGGAGCTTCCTGTCCAGAATGCCGATGCGATCCGGAACCGGGATGACTTCCCCCGTGGTCGTGTCGTAGCGGCTCACAAGAAATGGCCCTTCGCCGCAGCACATCTCCAGACAGCGGTATTTGACGTAGTCCAGCCACGTGTGTTCCGGGGTGTCCGGGAACTCCACCTTTCCGGGAAGGCGCTTCCATCCCTCATCGCGGCTTCCCTCCGTGGTGAAGGGGGCCGGCTTGCGGTCGAACCAGGCGGCGTCGAACTCGTTGATCATGTTGTTGCAGATCCACGACGGCGTGAAGACCTCCGCCTTCTTCTGGATGCGCTCCTTCTGCTCCGCCTTGCCCTTGTCCACGCGCGGGCGAATTATCTTGTTGCCCGGACGAGAAATCACATCGGCATCGATTCCGTCCAGTGCGCCCATCTTCATGTCAAAGACTGATTCAAATTGAACATATCCGTCAGTCATCCACATGATGTTCTTGCCGGTGGTCCGATCTGCAAGAAGAACACCCAAGACATCCCTCGGGATATCCGATTCATGGATATCCCTCGTGAAATCTGGAATTATCACTTCGCGCGCAAGAGCGCAGGATGTCGCTTCACGGTTCATTCGCCGCATTTCCCGATGTGTTCCAATTGTGTTATGCCTTTTATCCGAAAGTTCCACGGTGACATTCAAAAGAATGCCACGGATTGACTATGCCATCATTCCTTTCAATGTTTTCAACCCACTCGGCGGCAATGTGAACCAGAAATGGCGCCACCGACACCGTAGTGACGGCAGGAATGATACCATGTCATGGTGTGTAAGCCAAGCAAAATCTCAATTCGCGGATTGTCCTCAGTTTGTCATTGTTAGGTGCACCGACGCGGAAAAGCGGAAACCCTATTTGTCAAATACGGGTGCAGTTTCCCATCAATTGACCTCGGTCGTGCGTTCGGATAGCATCCGCTCCGCAATGACCGACCATTATTTATCTCTCCTTGTATGCGACGCTGCCGCGATTTTGAATGCGGTGGTGTTCCTCCTCGTCGCGGGACGCCGCTCGCCGTTCTTCTGGCTTGCACTTGCCTTGAGCCTGGCCTCCATCTGCGTCGTCCATATTTTTGGCTAGTCAAGCAGTTGATCAGGGCCGCACCACTCGCATTCGCGCGGGCGTCGTCGCGAATTTCCCACAGCAGATCCTCTGTTTTCCCAATCGGATTGCCCATATATCCGATTCCTTGGGTGCTAAGGGCGTCGGCCCTGGGCGCGACTAGGCTGACCGTGCTCCGGGAAAGTGCTTCGGCGCCGGCGCCAGGCGCGAGCGCGGCGTAGTGTTCCGCATCCATTTCGTTCCACCGCGCGTCGAGCGCGGAGTCCCCGCCGCCGCGGCCATGAAAGGCGGCGAGTACGTCCGGGACACTCTCCTTCAGGCGGGCGTCCAGCCCGGCGCGACGGCTTGCCATCGCAACATTAGTGCGCCATCGCCAAATACTTCCGGTCGAGTCGTCCTGGAGAGAACCTCGTCGCGTTCCGCGCGGGTTTCGTCATAGTCCTTCTCCGCGAAACGGCCAGGGCTCGCACCCCGGCGCCGTTGCCGAACAGCTTCTGCTGCGTGAAGATATTCAGGACGGCGGACAGGTCGATCGTAGTGAGCGGGGCCAGGGACTCGAGATTGACCATCGCCCCCATTTCGGAGCGCACAGCCGCGCGACAGAGCCTTTCCAGCGCTTCATGCTGCTTTCTGGCGGCCGCGAAGTGGCCGTTTCAATTCACGCGCCCACATGGGGCGCGACATTATCGCCCCAGAACTGCGCCGGATCTGCGGAGAAGATCCCGAGCGCGCGCGAGCGCCCTCGGAACCGGGCGTCTCGTCCGCCCCGGCGAAGGCGGAGTTGCCGGCGAACGCCGCCGCGAGCAGCGCGGCGGGCGTCGGCTCCCCGTTCGCGGGCGCGACCTCCACCGCGACCTCGACGGCGCCGAACGCCATGCGTGCCGGCAGCAGGCGCGCGATCGCCTCGGCCTTGGCCTCGCCCCGGACGAGGAGGCGCACCGACTTGTGCTGGTTGCGGAAGTCGGCGCGCACCGTCACGTCCTGGTCGCGCGCGAACAGCGCCTCGAGCTTCTTCGCGTAGAGTTCCCATGGGGAGAGGATGCCGCACCGGCGGGCCGCGTTCTCGTTCTGCTCTTTCATCTCGTCGTTCCTTTGAATCTGCTGGGTTGTTCGTTGGTGGTTGACCGGGAAAGGGGATTGTTCGTTCATCGTGGCGGGGTCCGTGGGTTGTTCTTTCATTTCGTGCTTGACTTGGAAAGTGGCTTGTGGTTGACTCAATTGCGTTGGCCCGCAACAGCACCGGAAGTAATCAACTGAGGCACGGTGCCGTAGGGATGCAGATGGACGATTTCAGAAAAGGTCCGCATTCCATCCGCCTCCTAGTTATCCCCCGGTCGTTTGGCCGGGGGATACGTTTTTATCTCGGCCCACCGCTTCGCGTACTTCTTGCCGTTCGGAACGAACTCCGTGATGATCCGCTTCGAGCCGTGCGAGAGACTGGCGACGACGCAGAAACTGTCTTCGCCGACGAAGTAGATTTTCTCGGGCGTGGCGGGGTTCTTCCTTGCAACGCCCCGCGCGATGAGTTGCGGAATTTGCCGCGGATCGTGGCGCTCTTTCGCGGCGACATGAGCCAGCCCATGTCCGCCTTCGTGGTCTTTGGCGGGATTGCCGGCGTCGCCCCAGTCGAAGCGGATCCAGCCGGACTCCTCGCGGTACATCGCCTTGTCGACGTAGGCCGTGCCCTTCTTCCGCATCACCTCTTCGAGCGCCGCCATGCCGCGCTCCTCGTTGAGGCGGGGGTTCGCGGCGAGCTTGCCTTCGTCCGTCGAGCCGTAGCGGTCGTGGTGCGGCTTCGTCTCCGGTTCGCGGCCGTGCGGTCCTTCGTGCGTCGAGAACTGGCCGCGGTTGTCCGGGTTGCCGCCGCGGGCGTTTGCCAGCGCCTCCCCGCTTCGCGCCTTTGCGTCCTTTGTGGCCGCCTCCCCCGCCGCCTCGGCGAACGCGCCGGCGAGCTCCTCGGCGAGGATCGCGGCCATCGCTGGATTGGCCGGCAGGAGGTCCGGCAGACGGTCCGCAAGGTCCTTGCAGGCGGCCCGCATCTCGTCTTCCGGGAGGGCGAGGACTTCTTGCAACTTTTCGGCGGCCGGACCGAGGTCGGACCGGAAGGCCTCCAAAACGCGTTTCAGGGCGGGGGGAGGGGCCGGGGGCGTCACTTGTGCCTCCCCGGCGCTCCTCGCGTTTTGCAACGGCTTTGCAAGGCCAGAATCGGCCTTCCCGGGCGCGGGGCCTCGTTGGGGAGGCCGAAGGGCCCCGGCGCGGGGGGGGCTGCGGGGCCTCCGCGAGGGTGGAGCCGGTCATCTCCTCGAGCTGCCCGCGGTCGATCGAGAGGCCGGCGGCGCGCGCCAGCCCCGCGTTTCAATTCACGCGCCCGCACTGGGGCGCGACGCCCTAGCGGATCGTCCGGCTCTCGGAGGCGTAGTTTCAATTCACGCGCCCGCACTGGGGCGCGACCGCGCGTTGACTGACTGACTGACTGACCTGTTTCGGTTTCAATTCACGCGCCCGCACTGGGGCGCGACCGCCGGAGTAGGTTGTGATCTTCTGGATGGTCGGGTTTCAATTCACGCGCCCGCACTGGGGCGCGACGGAACGGCTGCTCACGATCATCGAGTCGCAGCAGTTTCAATTCACGCGCCCGCACTGGGGCGCGACACGAGAGCGTCTCCAGGGCCGGATTCCGAACGCGCGTTTCAATTCACGCGCCCGCACTGGGGCGCGACGATCCGGCAGATCGTCGAGAGCTTCGGCGCCGAGTTTCAATTCACGCGCCCGCACTGGGGCGCGACCTCCGAGCGCCGCCGCCACGGGCTCGACGTGGACGAGTTTCAATTCACGCGCCCGCACTGGGGCGCGACACCGTCCGAGAGTCGGAGAGCGGCAGTATAGACGTTTCAATTCACGCGCCCGCACTGGGGCGCGACCGCGGCGGACGCGCTTCTGCGCGGCTTCGGTCGGGTTTCAATTCACGCGCCCGCACTGGGGCGCGACCGAGCGCCCGCCGGAGGTTTCCGCCGTCCTGCGCGTTTCAATTCACGCGCCCGCACTGGGGCGCGACGCTCGCGCGACGCGCTCCTGGTTCTCGTCGCGCGTTTCAATTCACGCGCCCGCACTGGGGCGCGACGGCGCGGCGGGGTTTTTTGAAAATCCAGACACGCGTTTCAATTCACGCGCCCGCACTGGGGCGCGACTCGGCGCGATGAGCGACGTGGCGCACGTCCGCGAGTTTCAATTCACGCGCCCGCACTGGGGCGCGACAAACGCGGGAGCGCATTATGAAAACCAAAGCAAGGTTTCAATTCACGCGCCCGCACTGGGGCGCGACTCCTCGTAGATGCGGACGCCCTGCAAGACGTCCGGGTTTCAATTCACGCGCCCGCACTGGGGCGCGACGGAGTCAAGCCTAGCACAAGTGCCGGCGCGGGTTCAACGGGGTGGTTCCGCGAACCCGGACCGGAAAGGGAATCATTGGTTCGATTGTCAAGGAACGGAAATGTCGCAACCTGTTGAAATCGGGGCCGTTGCAGATTCCGCGAAGGGGCCGGGAACGATATGCGGACTTGGGGTTCGCGGAGCGCTAGAGAAGTAGCGGTTGTTCGACATCCAGCGCCGGTTTCGCGCCGACGTGTTCGATGCGTGTCGCGTAGCGGTCGCCGAGGTTGTAGTAGCGGAGGCTGTCGGTCTCATGGTCGAAAATGTCTTCAAGCTCCGCTTTGAGTTGCACCCACTGGGCCGGATTCACATTGCACTCGAAGACGGAGTTCTGGACGCGAACGCCCCAGTTCTGACAGGCCTTGGCGATTCGTCGCAATCGCCGCTTTCCGGCGGCGTTTATGGTCGAAACATCGTAGCTGACGAGCATTAGCATGGGGTTGTTGTGAAATGTTGCCAATGTGAAAATGGTGCCAATCATCAATGCCAATTGTCAATTAGGAACGGATATTGCCATCCGCGCTGCGCGGTGCGGTCATCTACCCAGTCCCGGATGTCGTCCCAATTCAGCTTGCGTAGGCGTTCTTCGAGTTTTGCGGTCATTGCGTGTCCATGTGCTTCGTGTGAGTCAGGCGACCTTTCATCCAGCATGTCCGGCTGGCGACGGCCGAATGCCAACATCAATTCCCATGCCTAAGCCTAGTTTCAGATTGTGAAAGAGGCCTTGTCCCCTTCAAAGAATCAGGACGAGCGTTCCTGCGACGATCAGGCAGCCTCCGAGGATGGTTTGCCAAGTCAGCGTCTCATGCAGGACAAGGGCGGCCAGCACAATGGTCATGGGAACGCTGAGTTTGTCCAACGGTGCTACTTTCGCTGCGTCGCCGAGCTGGAGCGCTCGGAAATAGAACAGCCATGACAGACCCGTGGCGATGCCCGACAACGAGAGGAACAGCCATGTCTTTGCTGCCAGATGCCGAACCTGTCCTGAGACCCCTGTGCATGCGGCAATCCCCCACGCGAATACGAGGATGACCGAAACGCGGATGGCTGTTGCCAGATTCGAATCGATGTCTTTCACGCCGAGTTTTCCGAAGATGGCCGTGAGAGAAGCGAACAGTGCCGAAAGAATCGCGCAGATTTTCCAGTTCATTTGCGTTTCCTTTGATTTTCTGACAGCGCGTCGCGCCATTGATCAAGTTTGCGTTCGAAGGAAAGGCGGGCGGCGGCAGGGGAAGTGGAGGGAAGCCGCACGACGGGCAGAGTGAAGTCCGGGAAGAAGCGTCGCAACGCCGCGTAGGACGCCCCGCCGTTGCATGCGACGAGCCTCAGACGCGGGCAGCGCGCCAGCAGCGACGGGAGATCGTTGGGAACGGCATCCTTGATCGAGGAGTCGAGGCTGCCTTCGCGGTGGCAAGTCCCCACGACGTCCCAGAGCGCGACACGGGCCTTCTTCAACGCCGCTAGCCGCCTGGCGTATGGAAGCGCCGGGTCGAACCCGAACAGCGCGCCAGCAATGCGCCAGAAGGCGTTTTGCGGGAAGGCGTAGTACTGCGCCTGGCGCAGGGACTCCTCGCCGGGCATCGAGCCCAGAATCAGCAGCTCGGCATCGGCTCGCGCCACCGGCGCGAAGGATTTCAAAAACGGCTTCTCGGCCGGCGCGGCGAGCCAGCGCTTGCGCTCGGCGGCGTCGAAACGTTCGATGGCGTAGCGGAGGGCCGTGCGCGGCATCGTTCCGCCATGCCTGCGAAGGAAGGCGCGGAGACGCTCCGCATCGCGCTTGCCGCATTCGCGCAGCACCCAGCCGACCGCCTTGTGCATTAGGTCGTGCGGATGATGGAGGAGCTTTTCGGCAAGCTGGAAGGCGTCGTCCAGATTGCCGCGCCTGACGAGGTAAAGCGTCGAAACAATGGCGATGCGGTTTTCCCAGAGCGAAGGTTTCGCGGCGAGGTCGTAGAGAATTTTGCGCGTCTTGTCCGCGAGAAACTGCCCGACGAGCGTCGGAGCGGAGAGATCGACGAGATCCCAGTTGTTCACGCGCCCTGCCGCGGCGGAGGCGAGGTAGCGCGCATGGATCGCGGCGCGCCCGGCCTCGTTGGCGCGCAGAAAGCGGTTGCACATTAGGAAGAGGCCGCATTCGCGCGCCTCGTGCCAAGGGGAGGCGAGAAGCGCGTCTTCCGTGGCGGTCGAGGCGCCGGCATGGTTCTTGGCAATGGCCCGTATCTGCGGCACCATGACGCCAAGAAACTTGTCCCCTTCCCCATATTCACCAGGACCGGATTTGAAGAAACGCGCCAGCACCGCGCGCTTCTCGTCCGAAGCGACGGCGCGGAGTTCGGCAAGAATTCCGTTGGCAGTCATGGCGTTTTCAGTCAGTCGGAATTTCCAAGTGTCATGAAAGAGCATTCATCAGCAAGTTTGGAGGTGCCTTCTCAACCAGACGTGATCCTCGGCGAATACGGGAATCTCGTTGTCGATGGCGAATGTATTTCGCAGCACGGTTCCGCCATCTCGTTTCGGCTTCTCCACCGGCACCTTGTAAACCGCCCGGCCGCGTTTGTCGGGAATGGGGAGGTCATTCCAGTTGGCGCCCTTCTGAAAACAGAGTTCGTGGAGATCGGCCCGGCGCTTGCCTTGCAATTCCTTCTGGGCGTAGAGGCTTTGCGCGAGCATGGAGAGGCTGTTCTTTGTGGCGTCATTCTGGCGCCAGATAAAGTAGGCGTCCAGTGACTCCGGTGGAAGGACGAACACACGGGCGTCGAAAAACGCCGGTACTTTCTTGTCAAAGGGATTTCCGGCATTGAAGGCGTAGGTGGCGAACGCGGCCGTGAGCGAGCAGATTTTCTCGACGCGCCCGTCGAACCAGGCTTCATATCCAGGTTCTTGAAGGTCTTCGCGCACAAGTACCGACATTTCGTCCGACTGCGTATAGCCGAAAGTCGCCACGCCCATCTGCTCACAGGTGAAGCGCAGTGCCTGGGCCATGAGTTCACCGAGACGATGGTCGAATGGCCTCTCGCAACCGGTTTGTTTCACCCAGCGGTGGAACCCGCGGCCATCAAGACGAACAACGTAGGGAATGCGGGCGGGAAGCCGGATGTCCCAGCACGCCTCCTGCCGTTTGAGGTAGTCGCCGAGTGTCTGTTTGGCTGCCATGTCAGAAGTCCTTCCAGTGGTCGATTTCGAAATTGCCGTCAGCGATTCTGACGAAAAAGAGATTGTCGAATCCCTCGTCCATCGAGGGAAGTTCAAGTTGTGCCGACATCCCGAACAAGGCGGCGTTTTTTATTTTGGCCTTGCCTTCACGCTTTTCGTTCCGAACGAGACAGTCGGCAAGAACGGACTGGAAGAAGAGCCCGACAACCCGATAGCCTGCTGAATTTGCGGGGCCAATATAACGGACGCGAAACGCCATCGTGACGTTCGTGTTGTCCACGACAACGGATTTGTGCGCCGCAATTGCCGCGTCGAAGGCGCTTTTTTCCCGCGCCCGGGTTCGGAGAACGTCTAGCGAGACATAGGCCATGTCCCGATCTTCAAGGACGCGGTGGAAGAACGTTGATTTCCCGCTCGCGGGGATGCCGATGAAGAGCAGTAGAAGCGGAGCTGTCTCCGCTTCTACCTGAAGCCAGTTTCTGAAATCGTAGGGAGTCATGGGTTTTCTCCTGTCAGCCCTTTTATCATAGCATTGAACATGCCGTTTGGCGAGATGTCGCCGACCCAGATTTCGTCGGCGTGGCGCAACACGTACTCGTTGCACCAGGTGGCAACCTTTTTGTTAAGCCGCGAACCGCTTGGCTGGGGCGAGAGCAGGAGCGCCCGCCCTTCGCGGCAAGCATCGGCCAGCTCTGGCGAAAGCGCACTTTCCGGCGGTATGCCCTGCGGAATGACTTGGATGACGCGCTTGCCCTTGGCAAGGGCGCGCCGAAGGGCTTCGCGCTCTTGCGCACTCGTGAAGGTGGAAATAAGAATGGGCGGATTAGGGGTGGCTAAAGCCACCCGCTCCGATGAAGAAGCCGCACGCTCCGAGGAAGAGGCCCCGTGCTCAGATGGAGAAGCTTCACGCTTAGATGGAGAAGCCACCCGCGCAGATGGAGAGGCGCTTTCGTCATCGCGGCGGGCTTTAGCCCGCCTCTCCCACATCTTCCTTGGCCGCAAGTTGCTTGCTGGAAAGCCCTGCGACGCGACAAAGGCGATGCGCGGCAAGTTCAGGAGATCGAGGTTGCCAAAAGAATTGCTTGTGCAAACTCCATAGCGGTCCCGCGACCAATTGGCGGGATTGTCGCGGATGTACTTCGCATGATTCGCGAATTCGGCGTCGCTTGTTACGAGATTGTCCCAGTAGTCGAACTGCCACAGATGGTCACCAATATCCTCTACAAGCCCCACGCGGCGCATCTTGCCGTAGATGTAGCCTGCGCCACCCTTGAAACGGCTCATCAGGAAGCCCAGATGGTGCTCGCGGTTCGTCTTGCGGAAGTGGATTCGGACGAGCGCGTGGAAATGGTTTGGCATCAGCACCGAATCGAATATCTCAAGTTCGGGATACTTTGCTGGCAATCCAAGCCAGAATTCCCACACTTTGCGTCCAAGCTCGTTGTGAACAACCTTGTCGCCGACAATCGCGCCGAAAATCGACTTATTGTGCGCGACCTGGCTCGTCACGAAGAACCACCCACTGCGGTAGTTGATATGCTCGTTCCGAAGAGACTTGCGGAAGGGATGCGCAGGGAAGGAGGAAGTTTGTAAAGGAGCCTCGGACATATGCTTTTGGGTTGGGTTATATTGGTGTCCTATTTCAGCAGGAATGGCGGATAGGCGTCGAGGTCTCCGCGCAGGTGGCGTGCGAGCAGGAGCGCCTGGACGTAGGGAAGAAGCCCGATTTCGACCTTCTCGCCGAGGAAGGGGTGGAGAATCGTCTCCTGTTTCTTCTTCTGCCATGCCAGAAGGACGGTCTTGCGCGCCGCCTCCGACATCTCGACGGCGCCGCTTTCGGACGTCCGGAAGTCCTTCGGGCCGAGCTGTTGCAGGTTGACGAGCGAGAGCGCGGCGCGGTCGGCGAGGGGCGCACGGAACTCCTCCATGAGGTCGAGCGCAAGGCTGTCCCGTCCCGGTCGCGGCGCGTGGAGGAACCCGATCTGGGGGTCGAGACCGACGCTTTCGAGCGCTCCCGTGCAGTCGTGCGCGAGCAGCGTGTAATGAAACGACAGCAGCGCATTCATCGGATCTAGCGGCGGCCGGCGGTTGCGGTTCCGGATGGCAAAGGCCTCCCGCTGCGCCACAATAAGCCCGTTGAACGCCTCGAAATAGCGCGCGGCGGCGGTGCCTTCCACCCCGCGCACTTCGTCCGTTGTCGTGGCCTTGCGGAGCTGTTGCACGGCACCCGCAAGTTCGATGACGGCATTGGAGCATGCGGCGTCCTCGCCATGATCGCGGAGCCGCCGTTGCAGGACATTGCGCGCGTTGAGCATCTTGCCCGCGACGAAACTCGCCGCAAGGTCGCGCGCATGCTGCGGATCGGCGGCGGCCTTCATCTGCGCGATGCGGAGCAGGACGTTGCCGGAAACCGGCCCCGCGACGCGGGCGAGGAAGCGTCCGTGTTCCGAGAGAAAGCTCACGTGGACGCCGCGTTCGCTGCAGAGTCCCAGCAGAAACGGACTGCACAGCACGTTGCCGAAGCAGACAATGCCCGAGAGCGTATGGATCGGAATCCGCGCGACCACGGCGCGCTCCCGCTCCACGACGATCGTCTCGCCCTCCTGCCGGAGATACGAGCCCTGCGACTGGACATAGAGTATGTTGAGGAGCTTCTTCATGCGGTCGCCTCCTCCATCGCCCGGTCGAGCCAAGCCCGCGCGGAGCGACGCGATGCGACCAGCTTCGGCCGGCACTCCTCGACAAGGGAGCAGGATACACACCACTTGCCGAACGACGGCGGCGGGGTTTCGCCCGAGTCGATCAGCGCGTGAACGCCTCGCGCCACTTCTTCGGTGAGGCTGCGGAGCTCCGCATCGAACGCGACGTCGGTCCGCCGTCTCGGTTCGCCGTAGAAGAGCGCACCGGCGGGAATCGAAACCCCGAGCATCTCCTCCAGGCAGATCGCCTGGGCACAGAGCTGGACCTCGTCCGCGCGGTGCGACTTGGGCTTGCCACGCTTGTATTCGACGGGGAACGGACGCCAAAAGCCGGAAAGGCCCGGAAGACATGCGGCGACCTTCGTCCCGTCGGGAGCGCATTCGGCGTCCGCAAGGTGAAACTCCACCATGTCCGCGACTCCCCAGACGCCAAGCCGACGTGAAACGAGACGGACGGCCGTTGCCTGGCGTAGCGTCCGGCGAGTTTCGCTTTTTCGCTCATCCACCCGCTCATGGAGCACCCGCCCCGATGCCGTCAGCCGGTTCTCCGCCCAGGCCTGTTCCAGGTGGATAAGCGCACACTGCCGCTTGCAGAACAGCCAGTGCTGCAAGGCGGAAAGCATGACGAGAGATTCGTCGTTGCTGGTGTTTTCCCTCATTTCCTTGCGGTCTTTCGTTCGGACTCACACTGCTTGACTTTCTCTTTCTCCGCCAACTTGACATGGCCGAACTGCCGGAGCCCGAGAATGAAGACGTCCTGGCCGGTACGGCACGTATCGAGAAGTCGCAACCGGTTTCCTTTGCGCCAGTCCTGGAGACCGAGATAGTAGAATTGCTTGAAGTTCTCCGCTATGACGAACGGCGTGATGCCGTGTTTGAGGCATTCCTTGAGGAGAATCAGACGGCCAACGCGCCCGTTGCCGTCCTGGAACGGATGGATTTGTTCGAAGCGGACATGGAAGTCAAGCAGATTCTCGAACGTTTTGTCGGCATTTCTCCACCAAGCGAGCAGCTTCGCCATTTCGTCGTGGACGTCCTTTGCGGGACAAGTCTCCATGTCGCCGACGACGTTGTCGAGCCGTTTGTATTCGCCCACCGCGAACCAGTCCTTGCGACTGTCGGTCGTGCCGCTCTTCAGGATTTCGTGAAGTCGCTTGATATATGCTTCCGTCAAAGCGGAGGTAGCGGTCATGATGACCATGTCCGTCGCGCGGAAGTGGTTCGCCGTTTCCACGATGTCGTCCACGGGAACATCGGCGGCCAAGGAGCCGATGGTTTTCGTCTCGAATATCCAGCGTGTTTGCTCGTGGGTGAGGCGGCTGCCCTCGATGTGGTTCGAGTTGTAGGCAAGGTCGATTTGAAGCCGATGGTAGAGACCTCCGGAAATCCGAGCACTTCGTTCGGCCTCCAAAACGCCGAGAACCGTCGTGGGGAATCTCCGCCGGCTTTTGCGCTCCGGCTTTGCGGCATCCGCCGGTATCCGCCATTCCCTATGGTCAAGCGTCGCTCCGGGAACACGGCCCTTGGCGCAATAGGTTCGAACCTGGCGCGGTGTGATTCCCCACCGTTCGGCGGTTTTATCGATGGTTACAAAAGGCATGAGACGATCTCCTTACCGTTGCGGAAGTTTATTTGGCCTGCAAAGGAAGTTTATCTCCCGTAAAAACGGACCGCATTTTGACGAGATAAACTTCCGGCCCTCGTTGAAAACCCCTCCGCGCGAAGAAGCCGCGCGGAGGGGATGAGTCGTCATTTCGTTTCGACGTGAACACCGGCCGGGAGAGACGAGTCTTCCGGTACGGATACGTCGTAGTCCGCGAACTTGCGGGGGACGGCGACATCGGGCTTTTTGGCAATCTTCACCAAGTCGAAGAGCTTGTGGGAGGGGGCGTTGCCGAGGGCGGAATCGTGTTTGAAGACAATCAGCTTCTGCGTTGCCATCATCCCGCGGGCGGCGGAATGGTCCTGGTCGAACATGCCGACGAGGGCTTCCCACAGAATCGCGAGGTCTTCCTCGGAAAATCCCGTCTGCTTGGCAAGCGCCGGGGAGACGAAGCCGTATGCGACGTAGAGACCGTAGGGAAGTGTATTTTTCCTCCCTTGAATTCCTACTTGCCCTTCATATGGTTTGTCATCGTCTCTGGCCGCAGAGACAGATATGGAATGTTCCTGTGACACAACAGGATCGACGGACCTTGCAAATGTGATTTGGACAGGTCCGCGGACTTGTCCGGCATTCGGCCCAGTAGACATCACAGCACCGAAAGTTCGAATGTCGAAAAACTTACCGCACAGATGAACACGACCCTTGTCGACTTCGGCCCCTTGTGCCTTTCCCTTGATTGTGCGTTTTTTCCCCTCGGCATCCTTCTCCGACTGAAGGTCGATGCCGATTTCCGCGAAACCTTTCTTGATTTCACCGTTCAGGAATGTTTCAACGCCTGAAAGTTCTTTGCTTTTTACGAAGATGTCGTAGCCGGCTTCCGCGCCTTTGGTGAGCTGGACGTAGTTGCGCACTTTGCGCTTGATGCAGACATCGGTGACGAGTCCTTCGCCCGTTTCGGTGTCGATACGGGGAAGGTTGCCGGCGTCAGGGTCGCCGTTGGGATTTCCGTCCTTCACGTCGAAGAGGAGCATGAAGTCGTAACGGTTCTTGAGTTCGGTTGCCATGGTGTGGTCTCCTTGTTCGTTGTTGGTGTTCAGAGTGAAAGTTCAGTTTGGACGACATCGGCGGAGCCGGTTGTCGGCGTGGCATCGTTGGTTCCATCTGCCTTGGTTTTCCTGCCGGCGAAGAAATCCTGCCGCTGGTGGTAGTAGCCGATGGCGAACATTCCCTGCTCGCCGAGCGAAAGGTGTGCAGGAAACTTCTGCACACCATTATGATCCTTGTCACGGTAGAGAATTTCGCCGATTAGGTCTTCAAGCCAAATCCGCAGACCTTTTTTATCTGCGTCCAGTTTTGACAGATGGTGCCCTGCCAGCCGCATCAGGTTGCCGAAGACAGCCGCCGGCGTGGCGGATGCCGAGGCGTAGAACCTGTCGCGGATTGTGGCGTTGAGTTTTGTCGGCTTGGCTGCTTCACACTGGATGCGCTCCAGCACGGCAAAGAGTCGGCCGAGACGGTAGCCGACATTGGTGTTGTCCTTGTCGAGACTCACGGTGAGTTTCCTTTCGGGGTTGAGGTTGTGGTTGATGAAAGCCTTGATGAGTTTTGCGCGCGGGTATGTGACATCCCGTTCCGCCTTGATGCGGACAATGGCAGATGAAAGCAACGTCGCGGGATAGGCCGTCCCTTCGAGGATGCTGCGCATGACGGCGCCGGCGAGGTTCGGCGGAACGTTTTCGCTCTTTCCGAGGGGTGCAATCGAACAAAGTAGCCGCCAGAGGGAAAGATGCTCCTTGTCCTTCTGGCTGTGGTCGATGCGGAGGTTCTCGAACCAGTCGGCGAAACGCGTCTCCATTTCCGCAACGGTTCCTTCGTGCCAGAAGCGGACGGCAATGCGCGCGGAGTTGGGTGAGAGGCCGAGAACGTAGAAGCGAGTTGTGCCGTCATCTGGCGAGAAAGCACCTGTCTTCACCGATGTGAGCAACTGATTCACCGCGGCTATATCGCAGTCTGGATTGTCTTTTGGTGGCCCGCCAAATATATCGGTAAACTCGTCTTCTAGATGGGACTTTCTTGATGACCAGAAGACGGTCGTCGCGTCTCCGACCTGCATCTTCTGCTTCGAGTCCTTGCCAAGAAGCGTGTTGAGGGCGGTGGTATAAGCAAATTCAGCTTCTTGCCCGATGGGGGAATTGTAGCTTTGTTCCTTGCCGAACGATTCCGCAGCTTTCCAATTGAACGAGACGAGACTTCCACGATTTTTATCGGTCCCTGCCACGCCGACGATTTTGTGATGTGTCCGTGCAATGATAGAGGGCTGCCCTGTGACCAGACAGATGCCATCTGCAACACGGCTCGTTGCAGACATATGGGCATTGTAAGCTCTCACAAAGGATTCTTCGCATGGTACCGGTTGTTCATGCCCGGCAATCTTGAAGGTTGCCACCGTGCCCGATTGGATATACTCAATCCAGCGTTCGTCCGTTTTTAAATGTTCTGCTGAAAAAATACCAGACAAATAGCGTTTGACAGCCAAAACTGAAGGAAGTTCGCCATAGGGATCAAGGTTTTCGAGAAATAGCGAATGTTTTTTGTTAGCATCTGTTCCGCAAGCAACACCAGGAAACGCATATTCTGCTTTGTCCCAGAGCGTGAAGGCCACTGGATTTCGTGTGCGACCAACCGATTGGGGGACAAGGAAAAACTTTGCTCGCTTTTTCTTGCCAACGATTTCGCGCGTATCTTCGATCTGGACGAAGTCGCCGGTTTCGGTTATCACGAACAGAAACGGAATCTCCTTCCACTCCCAGCCGAGCGGCGCGATGCCGGAAGCGGGGTCGGCGGCCTTGCGGTCGTAGTATTCCTTGAGTGCCTGGAGAATCATTTGAACACCTCCTCTGATTCGGGATGCGGAACGAGGATGACGCCATCGACCATCTTGGGACGGTAGAACATCGGCTTGATGTCTTTCGGATCGGAATAGTCCATGTCGTAGAGCATGAAGCCGAGGTCGCGCGTTTCGGAAACGGGGCGATCCGCCTCCGCCTCGGGGTGTTTCACGAGGCGGATTTCCCGGCACGAGAATTCGCGGCAGCCGAGATAGGGATGCATGAAATACTGGCCCTTGGTGGCACGGCGGTCGAACATGGCCGCATACTTCGCTTCCTTCTCGTCCGGGCGCGCTTCGGCCTGGCGGTAGAGTTCGTTTTCATCGGCGTCCGAAAGCCATTCGGGGGCGGGATTGACGGACGGGGAGCGCTTCTCTGGCGGGATGAAGTCGAATTCGGCGTAAAGCCTGTAGCGGACGTCGCGGAGAATGAGTCCCGCGCGCTGCTGACGTGCGTCCTCGACGAAAATACCGTCCGACTTCGGGCTGGCGACGGCCGAAACCTCGTTGCGGCGGACGGAAGTCCAGCGGATCGGGTTCATCACCTCGATTCGCGTGATGCGCCAGCGGATGGCGGGCTTCCAGAAGATCGCGCTGAAGACGCCGCGCGCGGCAGACGGCGTAATGACGTCGTAGCTGACGCGCTCGACCTTCATTTCGGGACGCGTGAAGCAGGCAAAGTCGCCTGAAACGTCTAGGCAGAATCCTTTCATGTGGTTCCTTTCGTTGATCATTGCATGTTGTCCTCGACGGAAAGTCCGTCGCGAAACAAGTCGAGACCGAAGCGTTCGCTGTAGGCGGACGGCATCGTCTGGACGAAAATGCCGGAGGGAGTGTCGGGTTTGGGCGGGACGCGAAGTTCCTCGACAAGGCCCTTGGCAAGCAGATCGTCCAGCGTTCTACGCGGGACGTTCACGGTGTATCGCTGGAGACGGCGCATGATGTCGCGTTTCGGTCCCGCAGCGCGAAGTGATGATATGAGGGCGTCGCTGTCATCGTAGCGGACGATGACAGAGGCCTGCGCCGAATCGTCGATCATCTGGAAGGCCGCCGCAGCCTCGCGGAACTGGTAATGGAAGACATCGTCCGGCCAATGATCATTGCCATCCCCGAATTCCGCAGGAACAGGAACACCCAACCAATCGCCAAATTTCCTACCAAGGTCATTTATGAGTCGATGGAGAATGCCAAAATAGTCTGGAAAGGCCTTGGCGTCAACTACGTCAATGCCTCCCGGACGGCAAAGGAGCGACAAGAGGGCATCTTCTTGCTTGCGAAGTTCCCCATTCGGGGATTGCTTCGGCGGCATGAAGACGATGACGCGGCCGAGTTCCGACAGAAGTCCTTCCCGGTTGCACCGTCCCGCAGACTGTGCGATGGAGGCGAGACCGGTGAACGCGCGATAGACCACGGGAAAGTCGATGTCCACCCCGGCCTCGACAAGCTGGGTGCTGATGACGCGGACAGGTTCGCCGTTCGCAAGCTTGCGTTTGATTTCGCCGATGACGCGCGATCGGTGGGCCCCGCACATGCTTGCGGAAAGATGGATGGTGCCCTCCGGCATTATGTCAAAGAGGGTACGGCAGTCGCGGCGCGTGTTCACGACACAGAGGACCCGCTCGTGCGCACGGAGTTCGGCGGCGACTTCGTCCCACGATTTGCGGGTGTTCCGGTCGGCGGGAAACTCGATGCGAACCCTTTTCAGCCGGTGGTACAAGTCCAGAGACTGAGGGGCGATTTCCCGTATGGATGACGTGTCGAGACCGGGAAGATTCAGCTGGGTGGCCGTGGAGAGGACGAACGACACCCTGTAATGGGACGCAAGCTGCCGGATTGCCTCAGCGCAGGGCAGGAGCAGCTTGGAGGGTAGCAACTGCACCTCGTCGAGCACCACGACGCTTTCGGCGATGTTGTGGAGCTTGCGGCACCGGCTCGACTTGCAGGCGTAGAGGGACTCAAAGAACTGAACGGACGTCGTGACGACGACCGGCGCGTCCCAGTTCTCGGAGGCGAGACGCGATTGCCTCGTTTCCTTGTCGGGATCAAAATTGGAATGGTGCTCCAGCACGTTCTCCGGCCCCAGAATGCCGCGGAGAACATCGGCCGTTTGCTCGATGATGGACGTGTAGGGGATCACGTAGATGATGCGTTTCAGGCCGTGCCGCAAGGCGTGCTTGAACGCAAATGCCGTTCCCGAAAGCGTTTTCCCTCCGCCCGTCGGCACCGTGAGCGAAAACAGTCCGGGCGGCATGGCCGCTGCCTGTTCGCAGGCGGAGCGAATTTCCGCACGGATTCGGTTGACTTCGGTTTCCGGAGCTGCCCTCTGTTTTTCGTCTAGATGCGCGAAAAACGCATCGGCAAGGGCGGACAGGGGCTGGCCGAAGGAACGGATTGCGCTTTGCGCCGGATACATGAAGGCCTCGGTGTCGAGGAAGTCGGCATCGACGAGGCACGAATACATCATGCGGATCCAGAACGACAGGGAACTGTCATCGCGGCTGAATAGGAAAGGGGGCGACAGGCGTTCCCGTAGCCACTCCTTTTCATGGGAGGCGATCCACTCGCGAACGGGGTCCTCGTCCAAAACCGGGGCGTCTTCTTTCAGGCTGACCGCCAAGGCCCCGTTCGGGTTGACGCCGCCAGACCAATCCGGGAGTCCCGCATGGTGGCCGGCAACGCAATAGGCGAGCGCCTTGCCGAGATTTCCCGCATGCCGCCATAGCCAAATCGCCCCGGCCATTGCATGGGTGCGGTCGCCGTAATCGGGATTCGCATCTTCCACGCCGTTGCAGCGGAACAGGTAGGACTGGAATGCGTTCCGCGCTTTGCCAAGATCATGGCAATTTCCCGACAACGCCGCGTGGGAACCGGAGAGAAACGGAGAGGCGAAGCATTCGGCAAGCCGGGCAACGCCCACCGAATGATCGGCGAGCGATTGCCAGGCGGAATCATCCGGGCCGTTGCTGTGGGCGTAGGGAGTCATGAAGAGTGGCGCGTGACGAGGGCGATTGTAGCACGGTAGGATTGACGGGGCAAGATATTGCGGCAAATGGGGTGCGGCAGTGTGCGAAAAGAGAGAGGGGTGGCGACGGATAAAATCGTAAGGCTTCGCCAATATGAATGCAAGAACAATAATTTATCGTTTTCGTCAATATTTCGCTTGCGAGTTTTTGAAGTATTTGCCAATTTTTTTTCGTCTTTGGAGGCAATGAAGATGAAGACAAAAATGAGAACTGTGTCGATGGCGGAGGCTGTGAATGTGGTCTTGGCCGCGCGATTTTGCGGAACCTGTCGTCTTCGATGTCTGAATGCAGCGGAGCGCCTTTTTCCATAGCCGCCAACGGCGGCGTCCGGTGCCACAGCCGCAATTTTCATAGCGCTCTTTGCGTTCCGTTGCATGGACAGTTTTTGGTCGCGCCCGAGCTTGCAGAAAGCATTGTCATCATTGTAGTGCTAGAATTCCTGCAACTTCCAACGACAAGCCATGAAAATCCGGGCCAAGCCATCGACAAAGGTCGTCGACGCGCTGGCGCGCCTCGGCGAGCGCATCCGTCTTGCGCGTTGTGCGCCTCCGGATCACGTAGGCGCTCCTCGCTGAGCGCGTGGGCGTGAGCCACGCAACAATGACGGCGATCGAACGCGGTGCCGTCGGAGTTACCGCCTGACACTACCTTTCGGCGTGGTTTTCGCTGGGGCTGCTCGGCTCGCTGCTGTCGCCATGGCTTGTCACGCGCTGCGCGGAGTGGGCGCCGCGACTCGGAATGTCGGCCCTTGGTGGCGAAATCGGACCGTATAGGCTATACTTCGCGTGTCTCGTCCCGCTGATGGTCTGCTCGCTGGCGACTGCTCTCGCCCTCGAAACGAAGCTCTACGAATATCGCGGGCGCCACGGAGAAACCGCGCTGCGTCGCGCAGTCGCCTTCGGCCACCCTCGCAGGCATTGATACTGCGCGGGGTATTGCAGGACGATTGGCGCGGCTATAGTATACGCCCTGTCTCTGCCCCCGTGCGCGGACTGCAGTGTCCCTCAACCGACACCTTCCTTAGGGAGCTGAACCTCCGGCCTATGCGCCGTCCCGTTCGTGGACTCCGCAGCCGCCGGAGCGGAGGCGCCCACTTCAAATCCGTACGGGTTTGAAGGACACACGCATTACGCCGGGGGCGGGCTTTTTTTCGGTCAAACTGCGAGATTTGGACCATGGTGCTGAAGGCAAGGAAACTCAGACCCGAGGCGGTTTTGCCGCGTTTCGCCCATGCCGACGACTCCGGCATGGACGTGTGCGCCGCCGAGGCTGTCGTTCTGGCGCCTGGCGAGCGGGCGAAAATTCCCACAGGATTGGCTTTCGAACCTCCGTCGGGAACCGAAATCCAGGTGCGGCCGCGCAGCGGGCTTGCGCTCCGCCACGGCGTCACGCTCGTCAACTCCCCGGCAACCGTTGACGAAGGCTTTCGCGGCGAAGTGTGCGTGATTCTGATCAACCACGGCAACGAGCCATTTCGGGTGGAAGTCGGCGACCGCATCGCCCAGATCGTGCTGTGCCCCGTGCTGAGACCGGAAGTCGTTGAAGTCGACGCCCTCTCCGGCACCGATCGCGGGAGCGGAGGGTTCGGCTCGTCGGGAACGCGCTGGGAGGGCGCCGGGCCGTGACGCTGGAATCCATCGCCTTCGCCGCGCTCGGATTCTCGGCCCTCGTTCCGGCGCTTCTTCTGCACGAAGTCGCGCACGGATGGGCCGCATTGCTCTGCGGAGATCCAACCGCGAAGGAGGAGGGGAGGCTCTCGCTCAATCCGCTCCGGCACGTGGACCCATTCATGTCCGTCATTCTCCCGGCGATGCTGGCCTTGTCCGGATCGCGCGTCCTGTTCGGCGGGGCGAAGCCGGTTCCGATCTCGCTCTGGCGCTGCCGCAATCCGCGCCGGGCGTATTGGATGATCGCTGCGGCCGGTCCGCTGGCGAATCTGCTCCAGGCGCTTGCCGGCACCGGCCTTGTATGGCTGCTTGAATATGGAGCGCAAATTGCGGCGGACGGCGCGGGCGGTGTTTTCAGTCTGTTCGGCACGGCGCGCACCGTGGCGATGGATCCATGGGGGCTGGAGACGGAGGTGCGCTTCGAGACGGCGAAGTGGCTTGCGTGGACGTTTGCGTGGCTGTATTTCTACGTGGCAACGAACGTAGCGCTCATGGTGTTCAACCTTGTTCCGATTCCTCCTCTTGACGGATCGAGGATAGTGACGGTTCTGTTGCCGCGTCGCCTGGCGGAGCAATACGCAAGACTTGAACACGTCGGGCTGCTGATTGTGTTCGCCCTTTTCTGGCTGCCCGGAACCGGCGAGGCGCTGTCCTCCGCCGTGGATTGGGTGCTGGGACTGCTCGGCCTTCATTGAACCCAGGTGGCGATGTGGCGCGGCGAGATGCCGCACAGTGTCGCGGGCAAGGATGCCCGCGCTCCCAGGAGGCGATGTGGCGCGGCAAGATGCCGCACAGTGTCGCGGGCAAGATGCCCGCGCTCCCAGGTGGCGATGCGGCGCGGCGAGATGCCGCACCCATTATCGCGGGCAAGATGCCTGCGCTCCCAGGTGGCGATGTGGCGCGGCAAGATGCCGCACCTCCCATTGTCGCGGGCAAGGATGCCCGCGCTCCCAGGAGGCGATGTGGCGCGGCGAGATGCC
>DJYI01000087.1:0-29441 GCA_002448475.1 Verrucomicrobia bacterium UBA6982 | reverse complement strand
CTCCCAGGTGGCGATGTGGCGCGGAAGCGGGGATGGTGATATGATCCCTGGCATGCAAAACACAGATGTCCTTGTTGTTGGTGGCGGGCTGGCCGGGTGGCGCGCGGCGGAGGCGGCGGCGAAGGCCGGAGCCGAGGTCGCGGTTGTCGCGAACGGCGCGGGAAACTCTCCCGACATTCACGCACTCAACGTGCCGGTCGGTCCCGGCGACTCGGTGGAACTCTTCCTTTCCGACACGCTCGAAAGCGGGCGCGGCGCATGCGATCCTGCTCTTGCCGAAATCCTGTGCCGAGGGGCCGTTGCTCTTGCCGACGAGTTTCCATGGGACCGCGGCGCAGACGGATCTTTGGACATGCTTCAGCCAGTTGGGTGCAGCGTTCCGCGATGCGTTTCGATCGGTCACAGAATAGGCGCGTGGGCGCTGGCGAAGCTGCGGCGCGAGCTCGCCGACAGGGTGCGATTCATCCGAGGGCGGGTCGTAGAAATCCAGGTCGATTCCTCGACCAAGGCGCGCGATGCCGGCGAAGGCGCGGCGTCTTTCACGGCGAGGCTAGAGGACGGCGAGACGCTGACGGCGACCGCCGTGGTCCTGGCAACTGGCGGCTGGTGCGGCAGATGCGATTTTTCCGACAATCCGCCGGAACTGCGCGGCGACGGGATCGAAATGGCGAAAAAACTCGGCGCCGCAGTGCGCGACATGGACGCCGTTCAATACGAGCCGACCGTCGCGCTTGCCCCCGGCGCCGTTCGCGGAATCCCGGTCATCACGACGATGCTGCACGAGGGGGCGACGTTCCGCAACCGCGACGGGGCGGAGTTCCTGCCCGACCGCCACGCTCGCAAGGCGGATCTCTCCAAGGCCATTTTCGCCGAAATAGCGGCCGGACGTGGCGTTCAGTGTCCGGCCGTCGGCCAGACGGACACGCGCCGAGCGCCCGGACGTTCCGATTCGCCGAAGTCGGAACCCAGTCTGGAACAGGCGGAATTCGGCGTTTGGTTCGACGCCACCGCAGTGCCGGAGAACGTCCTGCGCGGGCGCTACGCGGACACGGTGCGGCGCTATGCCGCAGCCGGCGTGGACATCACTCGGGAGCCGATGCTCGTGGCTCCGGCGCCGCACACTTCGCTGGGCGGCGTGGTGATCGACACTCGCTGCCGCGTTATGCGCCCGGACGGCTCTCCGATTCCGGGACTCTTTGCCGCCGGCGAAGTGACCGGCGGGATTCACGGTCTCGACCGCATTGGCGGCAACGCCGGAACGGAGGTTCTGGTGTTCGGTCGCATCGCCGGCGCGGAGGCGGCGGGGTTTTCAGAAAACGGAAAGGAGTGACCATGACAAACGGAAACATGGGCGGCGGGAAGACTGGCGAGCCTGGGCGCGGCGCCACAAGCGAGAGCGCGTCCGAATGCGGCGGCGATTTCGTTCCGCAGTGGATCATAGAGAAGAAGCGCGACGGCGGGGTTCTTGACGACACCGAGATAAGGCAGTGGATCAAACGCTACAGCGACGGCTCGCTGCCGGACTACCAGATGGCGGCGCTGGCGATGGCGGTGTTCTTCCGAGGGATGACGCCGGAGGAAACCCTGTCGCTGACCGATGCGATGATGCGCTCCGGAGACTGCCTGTCGTGGGACGACCTCGACCGCCCAACCGCCGACAAGCACTCCACTGGAGGAATCGGCGACAAGATTTCGCTACCGCTCGCGCCGCTGGTGGCGGCGTGCGGGGTGGCGGTTCCGATGATCTCCGGACGCGGTCTTGGCGTGACGGGTGGGACGCTCGACAAGCTTGAATCCATTCCCGGCTACGACGCGACCCTGCCTGTTGGGCGCTTTCGGGAGATCGTGCGCGACGTCGGGTGCTCCATAGTCGGGCAGACGGCCCGTCTGGCCCCGGCCGACCGAAAACTCTATGCGTTGCGCGACGTCACCGGGACCGTGCCGTCGATTCCGCTCATCACGGCGAGCATTCTGTCAAAGAAGCTCGCCGAGGGCGCGGGGACGCTCGTTTTCGACGTGAAATGCGGTTCCGGGGCGTTCATGAAGACCCGGAAGGACGCCGACGCGCTGGCCCATTCGCTCGTTTCCGTGGCCCGTGGCGCCGGGCGCGCGGCGTCCGCTCTCGTGACGCCGATGGACAGTCCGCTTGGAGCCGCGGTCGGCAACGCGCTTGAGGTCGCCGAATCGGTGCGGCTGCTCTCCGCCGACGCGCCGCCCGAGGGCTCGGAGGACGACCCTGACGGAGCTCTCGCGAGCGAGCGCGAACTTGTGTTTTCCCTTGGATCCGAGATGCTGCGGCTTTCAGGAGCCGCTGACGACGAGGCGACGGCGCGCGCGGCGATGGAGACTGCTCTTTCGTCTGGCGCGGCGCTCGAAACATTCGCGCGCATGGTCGCCGCGCATGGCGGCGAGGCGCGCGTCGCGGAGGATCCGCTTCGCGTCCTGCCGAGCGCCCCGGCGGTGATCGATTTCCCGTCGCCGCAGACAGGCACGGTTGCCGGGGCCGACGCGGATCTGATCGGCCGCGCGGCGCTGCTCCTTGGTGCCGGGCGACGGGCGACGTCCGACGCAGTGGACGCGGCCGTTGGTCTGGACCGCATCCGCGCGAAAGGGGCGCGCGTGGCGGCCGGCGAGCCGCTGGCCCGCGTCCATGCGCGATCGCCAGAAGCCGCGCGCGAAGTGTTTCCGTTGCTGCGCGAGGCGTTCCGGTTCGAGTCGTAGAATCCCGCGGTGGCGGCGCGACCGGCGGCGCGACCGCCGAGGAACGGTCATTCGGTCATTGCCGCGAAATAGTCGCAGACGCGGCGCACACGCGCCGGAACTGGCGCGGTGGAAAGCCAGCAGGCGAGCGAATCCTCGTCCCGCGGATCGTATCCGTGCATTCCGCGAAGCGGCTTCACGCCCATGTCGCCGGGGCAGAACTGGACACCAGGATCGGCAAGGAAGATTGCGTCGCCGAATTTGCAGTCCTCGCGCCAGATTCCATTCTCCTCCATTTCAGCGCGTGAGAGCCATCGTCCGGGCATGTCGGCGAGGGCGTGTTCGGCTGTAGCCCTGGAGTCCTCGCGCAGCCACCAGAAACGCGCCATGGTGGAATCCACGGCGCAGGCGTAGTCGCGGCCCCAGACCATGCCTGTGGCGGCCAGGGCGGCGGGTATGTCGGCGGTGCCGCGGAGAGGAGTCATTCCATGGTCCGAAAAGATCGTGAGCTCGAAAGGGCGCCCAGATGCGGCGAGCGCGTCGTGGAGAGAACGCACCCGGTCCGCGTAGGCTTCGACCTTGGGGCGCAGCGCCTCGTCGCGCCCGACGCAGTCGTGCTGCAGAGCGTCGAACGCGGCGGAATACACGAACGCCCTGTCCACGGCGCCTTTGGCGAGCAGGTCGCGGGCAATGTCGAAATTGTCGCCCTCCGGTCTGCGCCAGTCGGAGACATGCCAGCGCAGTCCCTGCGCGCCCCAGGTGTCCGCGAGGTTCGGAATCGGGCCCATTCCGCCGGGCGCGAACATGTCGCGCTTCTCGCAGTAGTCGAGTTTCGGCAGCCGTTCCAGCGGGATCGAATAGAGCTGGAAATAGCCTGTGAAGCCGTAGGCCCGCTTCACAAGACGCGAAAGAACGTTGCGGACACGCCCGCGCCGCCAGAACGACCGCGGGCGGAGGAACGGAGCCACGAAGCGCATCGCGCGAAATGGACTGGCATCTGGAGCCCAGTCGTAGAAGGCCAGATGCCCGTGCTCGGATGGCCGCTTTCCGGTGAGAATTGTCGGAATGGCGGTGCAGCTGTAGCCGAACTGCATTTCGACGGGGCGGCGGTTCGGCAGCTCTTCACGGAGGAAGTCGTAGCGCTCGGCCTGCTTCCAGCCGAGCGCGTCTATGAACACGAACGCCTTGACAGTTCTTGCCTTTTTGTCAGTCATGAAAGGCAGTCGTCTGTTGCTCGGCATCGACGGGGCGCGCGCCAAGGATTGTTTTCAGCAAAGCGGGGTCGATTTTTACGAAAAGTCCGCGCTGGCCTCCGTTTATGCAGATCCAGTCGAGGTCGAATATCGACCGCTGGGCCCAGATTGGAACGCGTTTGCGGAAGCCGAACGGCGAGGTGCCACCGCAATGGTAGCCGCTGTGGCGCTCGGCCTCCGCGCGCTCGCAGAGTTCGACGCTTTTTTCGCCGATTGCGCGCGCCAGATTCTTGGTTGATATCTCGCGGTCGCCGTGCATGAGCATGATGAGCGGCGACCCGGATGGTGTCTTCAGGACTATTGTCTTGACGATGCGGTGCTCGTCGATTCCGAGTTCGCGCGCGGCCTGCTCCGTGCCGCCCCGCTCCTCGTATTTGTATGACTTCGCCTCGAACTGCGCGCCGGAGGCGCGAAGGACGCGCAGCGCGGCGGTGGCAGGCAGGTCGTGGTCGTTTTTAGCCATTTTGCGGAAATTCGAAAGAGAATGGAAGGTAGTCGCCAAGCGATCGGACGACGGGGGGTCCGCCGTCGAGCGGGACGACCGCGACAGGCGTTGCGGGCTGGCAGAACTCGGCCAGCGCCTGACGGCACGCGCCGCATGGCACGGCGGGCGCGGAGACGGTGCCGCCGGCCACGGCGATGGCGCGGAAAGAGCGGCGCCCCTCGCTGACCGCCTTGAAAAGAGCAGTGCGCTCCGCGCACATTGACAGGCCGTAGGAGGCGTTTTCGACGTTGCATCCCGTCCATACCGAACCGTCCGAGGCCAGAATCGCCGCTCCGACCGGGTATTTCGAATACGGACTGTAGCTGGAGGCCGCGGCCTTGCGCGCGGCCTCGGCGAGAGCCTCCAGATCCGGCCCGACGCAAGGATCGGCGTTCATTGCGCGACGCGGCGCGCTGTCGCGCGCGGAATAGCCACAAGGGCGGCCACGAGAATCGCCGTGGAAACGACGAGCGTGAGTCCGGCCGACGCACCGTATGGCATGGATCGCGTGAATCCGGCCACGAGATATCCGATGGCGCTGACGGCGCCGACCAGCAATGCGTATGGCAGCTGGGTGCGAACGTGGTCGATGTGACGGCACTGCGCCCCGGTCGAGGAGAGAATCGTGGTGTCCGAGATCGGAGAGCAGTGGTCGCCCATGACCGAGCCGGAGAGGATGGACGAGAGGACGAGCGCGTTGAGCGAGGGATCCACCTTGTTGCAGACCGCCACGGCGATCGGAATCAGGATTCCGAAGGTCCCCCACGACGTTCCGGTCGAGAAGGCGATGAGCGCGGCCAGGAGGAACAGCGCAGCCGGGAGAATCGAGAGCGGCAGGACGCCTGAGTCGGCGCCGCGCTTCACGACATCGGAGATGAATCCGTCTATGCCGAGCAACTTGTTGCAGATCGACGAGAGAACCCATGCGAGGACCAGAATGATGAGCGCCGAGACCATCATCCGTATGCCGGCGGGAATGCAGGAGAAGAATTCGCGGTAGGTGACGATCCGGCGCGGGACGTAGAGGACGAACGCCGCCACGAGGCCGAGGAACGACGCCGTGGCGAACGCCAGCGCGGCCTGCGTGTCGCCTATGGCCGCGAAAACGGTGACAGGGGCCGCGCCCTCCGCCGGTTTCGTCCAGTAGCCTCCGAGCTGGAGCATGAGCGCGATGCCAAAGCCGACAAGCGCGACGACCGGAATGGCGAGGTCCCTCACGCGACCGCGAGGCGAGACGACGGACGGGTCAAGCGCCTCGTCGTGGGCTTCCGCCGCGGCCGGTCCGGCCGGATCGCCGGCCATGGCGCGCGCCTCCGCCGCCGCCATTGGGCCGAAGTCGCCGCCGCGCCGCACCGCCAGCCAGAGAACCATGAAAATCGAGAGTATCGAGTAGAGGTTGAACGGGATGGCGCGCAGGAACGCCTGCATTCCGGAAATGCCGGCAACGTTGTCCGCGTAGATCGACACGATGTAGGCGGCCCATGTGGAAATGGGTGCGATTATGCATACCGGCGCGGCCGTGGCGTCCACGAAGTAGGCGAGCTTTTCGCGCGACACGCGGAATTTGTCCGTCACCGGCCGCATCACGTTGCCGATGGTGAGGCAGTTGAAATAGTCATCGACGAAAAACAGAAGTCCGAACACCACGGTCGCGACCTGCGCGCCGATGGCGGACTTGAGGTTTCGAACGGCCCACGCGCCGAAGGCCTGGGCTCCGCCGGAGCGTGTCATCACCGCGATCAGCGGTCCCATGAAGAACGCGAACACAAGCACCGGAAGGTGGTCGCCATCGCCGATTCCGGACGTGACCAGCGACGCGATTGCCACTGGAATATTGTGAATGGGCATGGGGGCCGCGGCGGCGTAGATCCCAATGCCCGCCAGAATTCCCATGAAGAGGGAAAACACGACCTCTTTTGTGACGAGCGCAAGCATGATCGCGAGAATCGGGGGCAGAATGGACCAGACTCCGGCACCGTCGGTCAGGGATTGAAGTTCCATGGAGAAGTTTTCCGTTTGCTGCGGGCATCGGTCCGCACGACGCGGCTTAGATGTTTGTCCGGGAGGGGATACTAGCAGAGATCGCAGCTTCGGACAATCTTGGCGCGAAGATCATTCAGTTCTCCAAGTTGATTCGCTTCATGCCGCATGGTATTCTTCGCGCCAACGCCCCGCCCCCGCGCTTCCGCGCGTCCTGACGTGGGCGAAGGCGGAGATTTCCACCCCGCGCGGAATAGTCAGCAGTCGTAATCCGTGAAAATGCTAGTGTCGGCGGGCCCAACCCGCGAATTCGTCGATCCTGTGCGTTTCCTTTCCAACCGCTCCACCGGCAGGATGGGCTTCGCCGTCGCGCGGGCCGGAGTCGAGGCGGGGCACGAAGTCGCCCTGGTCTGCGGACCGGTTTCAATAGAGCCGCCGTCGGGACTTTTCGCGCTCGACAATGTGGTTTCCGCCCGCGACATGCTCGCGGCGCTGGAGGCGCGTCTGGAGTGGTGCGACATTCTTGTGATGACGGCGGCGGTCGCGGACTTCCGTCCCGAGGCTCCGGCCGCGCGCAAGATCCGCAAGGGCGAAATGCCGGAGTGCCTGCGTCTAGTGCCCAATCCGGACATCCTGGCCGCGCTCGCGCCGAGGAAAGGCGATCGAGTTTTCGTCGGGTTTGCCGCCGAGACCGGCGACGCCGTTGACTCCGCCGCCTCCAAGATGCGGCGCAAGGGGTTGGACATGATCGTGGCGAACGACGTGACGCGCCCGGGCGCTGGCTTCGCGGTCGATACGAACGAGGCGGCGATTCTGACGCCCGACGCCCCGCCGCAGGCGCTTCCGCTCATGCCGAAAATCGAACTGGCCCGCATCATCGTGGATCGTGCGGCGCGTCTCGCGGACGCCCGCCGCCGTCCATGACCCGCGGAGGCTATCGCACAATGGAAGACAACGGCTCAAGACGACAAAAAATGCTGGAGGCTCCGGTCTCGCGACTTATTCCGGCGCTGGCCGCTCCGACAGTCGCGAGCATGCTTGTGACGAACCTCTACAACGCCGGCGACGCCTGGTTCGTGAGTCGCCTCGGCACATCGGCCTCTGGCGCCGTTGGGATAGTCTTCGCGCTTATGGCGGTCTTCCAGGCGTTCGGCTTCATGTTCGGGCATGGCGCCGGGAGCAACGTGTCGCGCCGGCTTGGCGCGGGCGACGTGGCCGGCGCGCGCGTGTTCGCCTCGACGAGCTTCTTCTGCGCGCTTGGCGCCGGCGCCGCGGTGTCGATTGTCGGATTGCTCTTTCTCGAGCCGCTCGCCCGGGCGTTCGGAAGCACCGACACGATCCTTCCGCACGCCGTGCGATACATGAGGTGGATCCTTGTGTCAGGCCCCATGTTCACCGCCAGTTGCGTGATGAACAACATCCTGCGCTACGAGGGACGCGCGTCGCTCGCCATGGCGGGGCTTCTCTCCGGGTCGGTTCTCAACCTTGCGCTCGACCCAATCCTCATGTTCGGCCTTGGACTCGGGACAAGCGGGGCGGGACTGGCGACCGCCATCGCCCAGACGGCAAGTTTCGCCATCCTGCTTTCGATGTTCCGTGGTGGCAGAACATCCAGCGTGTTCCGGCCGCGTCTTGTCTCACTTCGACGGCGCGTCGCCGGTTCAATCCTAGTCGTCGGGTCGCCGAGTCTTCTGCGCAACGTCTGCGGAGCAGTCGCTCCGGTTCTCCTGAACCATCAGGCCGCCGCGTGGGGCGACGCGGCCATAGCCGCGATGTCCATCGTCGGGCGGGTCGGATTCCTCGTCTCGGCCGTGTCGATCGGGATTGGACAGGGGTTCCAGCCAGTGGCGGGGTTCAACTGGGGGGCCGGACTTCGCGGCAGGGTGCGCGCGGCGCTGCGCTTCACGATCGCGACGGGATGCGTAATGGCCGCATTGTTCGCGATCCCGTGTTCGCTGTGCGCCTCGCACGTAGTCGCATGGTTCCGCGACGACCCGGCGGTAGTGGCGGTTGGCGCCACTGCGTTGCGGTGGCAGGCGCTAACCATCGTCCTGAACCACCCGACCGTGTGTACGAACATGCTGTTCCAGGCGCTCGGGCTTGGCGGGAGGGCGGCGCTGCTCTCAACGATGCGCAGCGGGCTGTTCTTCTTTCCGGCGATCATTCTGCTGCCGCGCTCGTTCGGAGTCCTCGGAGTCGAACTGGCCCAGCCGGTCGCCGATGTTGTCTCGTTCGCCGTCTCCATGCCTTTCCTGCTCCACTGGTGGCGCCGGTCGAAAAGGGAGCAGCATCTTTTTCCAAGTTTTTCAAGTTCTCAATCGTATAGTGGTTAAAAGGCCCCTTCGCGCGGAACCGCCCGCGCCCGGCCAATTCAATTTCACCAGGAGCGATCCATGTCAGAGGAACCATCAAACAAAACCCCGGCCGACTCCGGCTGGGAAGATCAGGAAGAAGTCGCCTGGCGCGAGATGCAGGAGCTTTTCGAGACGATGTCGTTCTCGAAGCGCCTCAAGCGCACGATCAACGGCCTCTCGATGCCGAAGGACAGCGGCGAATACAAGTTCGCTCGCATCCAGGTGCAGCGCATGATCGGGCCGATCGTCGCGTTTCTCGTTCCGGTGGCGGGCATTGCGATCATGCTTTCGCTGCCTCAGAAGGAGCATGTCCAGACGCGGACTCAGTCCGTCCAGATCGAGGAGGCGACCGAGCAGCCGGAGATGGAGGAGGAGCAGCAGGAAATTCCGGAGCCCGAATTCATCGAGCCGATGGAAACCGAGTTTGACGGTCCGGCCAGCGACAGCGTCGCCGTTGACGCCCCGATGGACATATCGAACGAGCCGGTCTCTCCCCAGCCGCGCGAAATGAACAGCGTGGCGATGGTCAGGAGCCCGATCGTGATGAAGGGCATCATTGGCTCGCGCGATCCTGGCCAGCGCGGCAAGGCCATGAGCAAATACGGCGGAGCTGGCGGCGAACCCGCGGTCGTCAAGGCTCTTCGCTGGCTCAAGAAGAACCAGAACCCCGACGGCTCGTGGCCGGGGACAAAGCCGGCCTCGACCGGGCTTGCGCTGCTGACGTTCCTCGCCCACGGCGAAATTCCAGGCTCCGCGCACCCGGAGTTCGGGCCGTGCGTCCAGAAGGGGATCGAATACCTCTGCAACTCCCAGGATCCGAAGACGGGCTTCTTCGCGGGGCGTGACGGCAACAACTACGCCCATCCGATCGCGCTATACGCCCTAAGCGAGGCGTATTCGATGACGAAGAACCCGATCGTGAAGCAGGTGGCCGAGCGCGCGGCAGTCCCGGTCGTGAAGGGTCAATACGCCAGCGGCACCTGGGCATACAACATGAAGGGGCCGGACGTAAACCAGAACTACCCCAATGGCGACTCGTCCTACGCCGGCTGGTGCGCACAGTCCATCAAGGCCGCGCACGTGGCGGAGCTCAATGTCGAAGGCCTTGACGAGTGCTACAAGAAGGCGGCGGACGGCTTCAAGGGACTCTACAACCCGCAGACCGGCGGTTTCGGCTACAACGGGCGCGGGGCGACCGGCCTCTCCTCCGTCGGCGCGCTTTGCATGCAGCTCCTCGGCAAGTGGGATTCACCGGAGGTCAAGAAGACGCTCGAGCTGGTGAAGGACGCCAAATACGACTTCAAGACGTGGGACAAAATCCAGATCAAGGGCACCAACGGCGGATCTCCGATCTACTACTGGTATTACCTTACGCAGGCAAAGTTCCAGGCCGGCGGCGACACGTTCAAGAGCTGGAACCGCCAGTTCCTGCCCGTCCTCACCAACATGCAGCAGGTCGCGTCGGCCGAAACCAGCGGCTACAAGGACGAAAACGGCAAGCCGCGTGAAATCGGCTGGTGGGACAGCCCGTCGGAGAAGGAGCACGGCGCCGGCGGCGCCAAGCTCAACTGCACCCACTGGTCCGACGGCAAGGAGATTCCCGGCACCACGACTATTGGCAAGCGCGTTCAGGACACCTGCCTCAGCGCCCTTCAGCTTATGGTCTATTACCGCTTCCTGCCAGCCTCCCAGGCAGTGAATCAGCAGCCGGAGGAGGTTGTCACGGACAAGAAGCCGACAGACGTCAAGATCGGCATCCGCAGGAAGAAGAAGGGGTCGTGATGAGTCCTGACGGCAGTCGCCGTTCCTATGTCCGCCGCAGCGAGCGCCGCTGCGGCGGATCTTGCGTTTGCGACGGCCGCAGCGGACAGTCAATGGCCGAATACGCCGTCGCCGTCGTCTTCGCCGTCCTTGTCTCTCTGTCTGTCTGGGGGCTGGCTCGGGCTGTCCGGGCCAGCGGCGAGGAGTCCACGGCGCTTGTTTCGTCTTGCTATCCCTGAGCCCGGAGTTGTCGTGTCGTGAAAGTCCTTCTTGGCGGCGTTCCATTCGGGTGCGACAACATCGGCGACGAGGCGATTCTCGCCTGTGTCGTCAAAATGCTGCGCGATGACGTGCCGGAAGCGCGCATTTCCGTGGCCACCGCCGATCCTGGCACTGCGAAGCGCCTTGGCGTGGAGGTCGTGCCCCCGCACGGCTTTGCCGGGGTTCCAATAGCCGGGTTCGGGCGTGTGGCGGCTGGCGCCGACGTTTACGTCTGGTGCGGAGCGACGGGGCTTTCGGACTATCCCGACACTGCGCTTTCGCTGCTCCGCGAGGCTCAGCGCGCCGGAGTTCCGACGTTCGTCTGGGGTGTCGGCATGGACGACGAACTGAACCCCGCCTTCTTCAAGGCGGCGGGGCGCCGCAAGGCGATTCTGGACGCGCTTGCCCTCACGCCGCGCTACGAGGCGCTGCTGCGCCGCCGTCTTGCTCGCCGCATCTCGAAGGTCCTGCCCCGTTGCCGAGGCGTGTGGCTGCGCGACTTCGAAAGCGCCGCCGTCCTCGCCCGCTTCGGCTTCACGGGCGCGCGCGTCGCGGCCGACACGGCCATTCTCCAGAGAGGGGCGACGGGAGGGAGTGCCAAATCCTTCGCGTCTGGCGGGAGCGGGCGGACGCTCGGCTTGTGCATTTCCGCGCAAAGGCGAGTCGCCGACCTTGATGGCGCAAGGCGGCTTGTCGATGCGGTGCGGGCTTCGGGCGCTCGCGTGGCGGGGATCCCCATGAATCCGAAAACAGACCGCCCGCTATTGGAGTCGCTCGGCGTGGAGTGCATCTCCGGGACGAGTCCCGAGGCCGTGTTCGACGCGGCCGCGCGCTGCGACGTTGTCCTTTCCAGCCGTCTCCATCTGCTGATTCTGGCCGCCAACGCCGGAACGCCCGTGATGGGGCTGGCGCGTGGCTCGAAACTTGCCAACTGGCTCGCGAATTTCGGACGCCGAGTCGAGGGGTCCGTTCAGGACTGCGACTGGGACGCCGCGACGCGCCGCGTTCTCGCGGCCCTGCGCGACAGGGGCGACTGGGACGCGGTTCGCGCGTCGGCATACGCCCGTCTTGAGGCGCGGCTTGCGTCGGCCCGCGCCGATTTCGCCGCCGCTATTCGCGAGGCGTGCGGCGGCGGACGTGGCGCCGGCGCCAAGCGCAATGGAGGCTGCGGTGTCTGACGAAGCGGCTGTGCGCCTTGCGAGCGTTTTGGTTCGCGCCCGGAACGACGAGGAGTTCGTCCGTCGGACGCTCGATGGGATTTTCGCGCAGAAGACGGACTTTCCAGTCGAGGTGCTTTTCTGCGACGACGCCTCGTCCGACAGAACTCGCGAAATAGCCGCGTCGTTCCCGGTGCGCTTTGTGGAGCGTCCGGACGGGCCATACCGCCCTGGGCGGACGCTCAACGCCCTCGTTCGCGCCGCTTCCGGAGACGTGGTCGTGTTCAACAACTCGGACGCCGTTCCGCGCGCTTCGGACTGGCTTGCGCGGCTCGTCGCGCCATTGCGGTCAGGCGGCGGCGCGGATGTGTTCGCGTTTGCAAGGCAGCTCGCGCGCCCAGACGCCTCCGCGCTCGTGCGCAAGGACTCCGATCGCGCTTTCGGGGACGGGCGCGTCCAGGCCACATGGCGTTTCTTCTTTTCGCTCGCTTCGGCGGCGACCTGGCGTCGGCTGCTTCTCGAAGTCCCTTTTGACGAGCATATCCGCTACTCGGAAGATGTCGAATGGACCTGGCGCGCCTCCCGCCGCGCAGAGCGTCCGGTGAAGGTCGTCTATTGCCCAGACGCTCTCGTGGAGCACTCCCACGAATACACTCTGAGGCAGCTTTTCCGCCGCTTTCGCGGCGAAGGCGAGGCCGACGCGATCATTTTCGGCGATCGTCCCGCTCTGGCGCGCGAACTCGCCTCCGCGGCGCGAGAAACTTTGCGTGACTGGGCTTTTCTTGCCCGAGCCCCGCGCGACTGGGGCGAGATCCCCGCCGCTCCGGCACGAAGGCTTGTCCAGCGCGTCTCGCACTGGCTTGGGACGCGCGACGGCAACGGAGGGCGGCGGTGAAGACAAGGACTCTTCTCTACCTCGACCCCGCGGATGCGCGCGGCGGGATCGAAATCTACGCCGAGAGGCAGGCCGCAGCGCTGATGGAGGCCGGGGCCGAGGCGGTCGTGACGCACCAAGTGCCTGCGGATTTTTCCGAGTGGGACGAAGTGTTCGTTCACAAATGCTCCGACGCGGCCACGCTCGAACGTTTCCCGCCGGAAAAGACGACGCTTTACGTCCACGACCATGACCAAATCTGCCCGCGAAGCTACGCCTACACGCCGCTGCGCAGAAACTGCCGGCGCGCGTCCGGTCTCTGGCCCTGTATGCTGTGCGCGCCGCTGTGCCGCGACTGGCGCGGCGCTCTGGCGCGTGTCGCGTGGCAGAGTCGCCGGAAGCGCGCGATGGCGAAAATGCGCCGACTTGTGGTGCTGTCGCGCTTCATGAAGACGCGCCTTGTCGAAAACGGGATTCCGGCGGATCGGATTGTCGTGGAGCCGCCGCGCATTTCGGCCGCGCCGGCTGGTCCCGGCGGCACCGGCGGGCAGTCGAGAACTGATCAATGTGCCTGCGCGGACGACTCTTCCGAACCGGTGGACATGCTCTTCGTGGGGCAGCTCATTCGCGGAAAGGGCGTCCAGCTGCTGCTGCGGGCTATGGCGCTGATGGAAAGGCCCCGGACGCTCGATGTCGTCGGCGCGGGAAACATGCGCCATGCGCTCGAAAGGCTGTCTGTTCGACTCGGCCTTGGCGGACGCGTTCGCTTTCGGGGGTTCGACCCTGATCCGCGCGATTGGATGAGGCGCGCCGCCTGCGTGGTTGTGCCTAGTTTCTGGCAGGAGCCATACGGACTTGTGGCGGCGGAGGCGACCGCGCTTGGACGCCCCGTCGTGGCCTTTGCCATCGGCGGTCTTCCAGAGGCGTGCGGTTCCGACGCGGTGCTTGTCCCTCCGGGCGATGTTTCCGCCCTCGCCCGGGCTTTGGACGCCCAGGACGTGTGACGAAGCCTTTGAATCGATGTCGACGCGCGGCGGGGGCCGGGCCGCGATCGGTCAGGGAGCGTGAAGAGTCGCGACTTGACTGCGGGCGGACGGGAAGTCGAAGTGAGTCGCGCCCTGGATGAAGGTCGCGCTCTTTTCGCAGGAAAGCGCGTTGTAGAAGGCCATTACGCCGGATGGCGGAGAAATGTAGTCGCCCAGGCCGGCCTGCGGAATGCAGACGCGGCAGGTGCCGGGAATGCGCCGCGCCATGTTGACGGCGTCGTAGTAGGCCAGCCCCGGCGACCACGGGACGAACCAGTCGCCGTGCGCGCGGCCGTGAGCCGCCCCGGCCATGTTGCAGCACCACGGGATGCGCGGGCGGCACTCCGTGACGTCGTGGTCGAGCGCCGCCGCCCAGATGGCCTGCGCCCCGCCGAGGCTGCCGCCGAGGACGGTAAGGTCGCGCCCGTTCCACTCCGGGCGGCGCTTGAGGAACTCCAGCCCGCGCAGAACGCGCCATACGACTCCCCCGAAGTAGGAGGTTCCGGGGCGCGCATTCTGCTCCGGATCGAAGCCGACGTCGAAGCCGTTCGACCGGAGCGAGTCGTGGAGGCGCTCGTAGTAGGCAGGCTCGCGGTTGAAGTCGTAGCCGTGCGCGGAAAGAAAGAGCGTGAGCGCGTCATCGGGGATTTCCTCCGGCTGCGGGGTGTCGTGTCCGATAGTCTTCCAGCTGGCAAAATAGCCGCGAAAGCGGACGCGCGCGGGATAACGGCCGGGCGCGGCGGGGACGGCGAGCATGCCCGTGGAGGGCCGGCCGCCGGGGCACGGGATGGACACTTCGCAGAGGCGGACGCCCTCGCGCGGTGATGCGATGGGACGGAGTGTCGCGCCATCGAACGGCACGGCGGCGAGCGCGGCCTTGCGGCGGGTCCAGAACGAATCGAAATCTGGTGGTTCGGGCGTATCGGCGCGGATGGCGGCCACATCGGCGCCGGCGCCGCCCTCGAAGTGCGCCAGCGCGGCGCCGCCGCCCGGTGCGAGAAGATCGGCCTCCAGGCGGAGGAAACCCGGCACTGCCGTGCCGGGCACGGAACAACCCGCGCTTTGCAGCGCGGGCGCACAACCAGCGCCTTGCACAACGGGCGCACAACCCGCGCTTTGCGCTGCGGGCGCGGAACCCGCACTTTGCAGAGCGAGTGCAGAACAGGAGGCTGGCATGGTGCCGCCGGCCTCCGCGCCGTCGTCGCCGGTGCGGCGCCAGCGGATTATGGAGCCGGACGGTGCGCCTTCGGCGCGGAAAAGGAAGCGCACTGGCTCCCCCACGCGGTAGGAGAGCGGGTCGCGATCGGTTGTGGCGGCAAGCAGTGGTGGCATTTCTCGCGATCGATCGCCGTTGGTTGCAATCGATGGCAATATGGCAATCGGGTTTAGCGATAAATCGCGACGAGCGCCTCGCGAAGGCGGGCGGGAGCGCCGGAATCGACCACGACGGCCGCCTTCATGGTCTTTGTGGCGTCGATGAAACTCGCGCAGGCGGCGAGTTCTTCCGGGCCGGAAGGCAGGCCGAGTTCGGCGACGGAGGCCGCAAGCCCCCAGCCGCGCAGCCGCGCGGCAAGCGCCGCCGCCTTGTCCGGGTGGCCGTTGTAGGCGTGCTGCATCACCAGCCCCACGGCGACAAGTTCGCCGTGCGTGAAAGTTCGTTGGACCGTTGGACCGTTGGACCGTTGAACCGTTGCCTGTGAGCGTGAGAGGTTGGCAAGCCGCTCTTTCGCGAAGAAGTAGAACCGGTGCGCTAGCGCGACCTGCTTCGATCCACCGGCTATGCCGGAGACGATCCCCGCGCCGACGACGGAGTCGAAGATCACGTCGCGCAGCGTCTCCGTGGGCTCGCCTTTCGCGAGATCGCCGAGCGCCGAGTCGATTTTCGAGTCCAGGTCGGCGTAGATGAAGTCGGAGATCGCGGCGGCAATGCCGGAAGGCGCGGGGATATTCGCGGCGCCGCCGCTCCCCCCTTCCCGCGAGGCAGGACTGGAAGGCCGCGATTCGAGCTGCGACCAGAACTCCAGTTCGATCTTCTTCGCCATCGCGTCGAGCGCTCCTGCCGCCAGAAGGCGCGGCGGCTGGCGCGACAGGACCGACAGGTCGAGTAGCGCAAGGGAGATTTCGCGCGGGAAATGGCTGGTCGAGACGTATCGCCCTTCGCGCGAGTAGCACACCGCGATCGGCGTGTAGGCGCAGCACTGGGCGCTGCTGGTGGGGATGGTCACCAGCGGCGCGTCGGCGAGGTGCGCGATGCACTTCGAGAAGTCGCAGATCACTCCGCCGCCGCAGCCGAGGACGACATCGACGCCATCGAGCGCCCCGGTCTGCGCAAGCGCGAGTGCGTCGTCGCGGCAGCAGTAGCCGTCGTGCTGCAGGACGCGGAGTTCCGCGCCCGCGGCGGCGAGCGATGCGGAGATTTTGTCGAACGCCACGGCGCGGGAGGTGGCGTCGCACACGAGGAGCGGCTTTTTGCCGAATCGGAGAATCTCCCCGGCGCAGTTTTCAAGCAGGTGCGCCTCCATGCGGAAGCGCCCGCAGCCGAACAGGAAGGCGGGATCCTTTCCGGCCGGAAATGCGTTGTTGGTCATTTTCTGAGATTGCACTACCGCACCACCAGCACGAACGGCAGGCTTTTGCGCCACGTGAGGCGCAACTTGGAGGGCGTGTCGGCGGTGTAGGAGAATGTTGTTCCTTCGCAGTAGGTGGGGGCGTCCCAGTCGCCGGTGGCGTCGTTCCACGCTTCCAGCTTGTAGCCGGTCACGGCGCCGGAGGCGGTGAAATCGTAGGACCCCTCGACCTTGTATGCGCCTGCTTCTGGCGTGGCCGTGATCTGGCCGTCGGTGTTGCCGATCTCCACCACGACGTTCGTCGTGGCGAGCGCGCCGAAAAATCGGGCGCTGTCGGCGTTGAGGTTACGCTCGACCTCCTCCTGCGTGAGCGGGCGGTCGTAGAAGCGCACGGCGTGGAGCGTGCCGTGGAAGCCCTGGAAATACTTGACGGTGTTGTCGCCCGTTTCGGGCTGGAACTGGCCACCGATGACGAACCAGTTGTTGGTGCGGGTGATGGCGAGCGCCCCCTGCCGGCACCCCGGCGCCGCAGTTGGAATTTCCGTTCCGCCGAACGCCCGGAGCGCGTTGGAATCGGCGAGAACCGTGGCCGTGCGCGGCGCGGGATCGCTGAACTGCGGGCGCACGGCCGTGCCGCCAAAGCGGACGGTATCGACCGAATAAATCGCGTTCGCGGCGGTCGTCGTTCCATTGGCGGTCGTGCGCATGGCGATCGATCCGCGCTCCCACGACCAGTCGCTGTGCGGCATGAAAAGATAGGCAATTGCGCCGTTGTTCGAGGTTTCCGTCGGCCATTCGGGCTCCATCGCGAACTGCCACGTGTAGGCGGGCGGCAGAACGAACTTGCGCCCCTCGTTCCACTTCATGAAGCATTCGTAGCCGTCGAAATCGAAGCCGCTCGTCTCGTTCCAGGCGCCGCGGGTTTGAACCCAGCGGTCGGCCTGGAGAACCGTGTCGTTATCCTGCTTGTCCCGCTTGCGGTAGGAGACCCAGTACATGTCCTGGTCCTCCCAGCCGACGGCGATGTTCTTCCACTTCTTGGCCGTCGTGGAGTGCGCGGCGTCCGCGCCGTCGTTGTGGATGCCGTCGTAGTGCAGGATCAGCCCGGCCTGCGAGTAGTCCGCGAGCGAATAGTTGGCGGCGGTGCGGATGCCATGCACGGGCTTCCAAAGCCAGGTGATGCGCTTGAGGTCGGAGGAGGACACCGCAACGGCGAGGCTGCCGTCGTGCTGGACCGGGTCGCCCCAGGTCTGCGTGGCGTCGTTCCAGGTTTCGAGCGTGTGGCCGATGCAGCGATACGTAATGCCGTTCGCGGCCGTGACGTCGCCGGAAGGCGCGGTGAATTCGTGCGAGCCTTCGACCGTGTAGAATCCGGCCGGCTCGGTGCCGTCGAGGAAGGAATATGTCGAGGCGACCACGGCGTTCGTGACGGCGACGGGATGGCGGACGCCGAAGAACCGCGCGTCGTCGACGATGCGGTTCCGCTCCAGCTCCGCCGGTTCCAGCGCGCGGCCGTAGAGGCGGAAGTTGTGGAGCGTGCCGGTGAAGCCTTGGAAATCGTTCTTGGTGGTTGCAATTCGGTCGTAGAAACCGCCGAGCGCAATCACATTCATTGAACGTGACGAGGAAGAGCCGGTTATGGCTGCATATCCGGATTCGCCGGATTCCGGCAACGTCGTCCCCTCGAATGTGCGAAGTGCCGCAGTATCGGCCCTCACCGTGGCATAGCGCGGGGTTGGGTTGACGAACTGGGGGCGGATCGAAGTGCTTCCGAGGCGATCTTGGTCAACGGCGAACACGGCATTAGCGGCCGTTATGTCGCCGTTCGCCGTCGAACGGATTGCAACGGAGCCTTTCTGATACCCAAAATCTTTGTGAGGGAAGAAAATGTAGCCTGTCTGATGGCTTCCGGTTTGGTCGGCCGTATTTGCCGTCATAGCGAACTGCATCGTGTACTGATCGGGAACGACAACGGGATTGGCGCCGCCGTTGTTCCACTTGATCCAGCAAGCCTCGCCGTCGAACACGAATCCGTTGGATGCCCACGCGCCCTTGGTCTTCTTTCCGCGCGAAGCGGAAAGAGAACTGTAACCAAAGCTCGACCACTCCATGTCCTTGTTCGTAGAGTTGTCGCCGAGATTCGACCATACGGTGGTGGTGTCCGAATGGGCGGCGTCCGCGCCGACGTTGCGGATGCCGTCGTAGTGGACGATCAGCCCATCCTGCACGTAGTCGCCGACATCCCACTTCGAGGTGTCGAGGTATTCCTTCTCGGCGATGCCGGCGAAGGCCGGGAAGGTTAGCGCCAGAGCGGCCACGGCCGCAATGGCTGATATGCCCGCCCACATACGGGGGGGGGTATGTATGGCTTCACTACGTGAGAACCGGAAGCGGTCGCCGCAGGCGCATTGAAGTGGCCGCAGGGCAGGAGAGCACGGGCGAGTTTTGATTTTCATGACGTTTTGTTAGGCATGGCGTTTACGGCAAAATTGCCAGAAAGCAAACCCAATTATCCTCAAAGCCCCTGCCCGTGTCTTGTAAAACTGAAACCGCTTTGTGTATAATCCGGCACAAATCTTCCCCATGCTCAGATTTGCAACACTCTTATGCTCGGGCGCGGCATGCCTGGCAAAGCGGAGCAGGAGCATCAGAGTTTCGAAAATCAGAGTTCCAACAAGAGTTTCTCTCCACCCCACAACCCGCACACCAACTCATGGGCAGACTTCTTTCCTTCGATTACACAAAGCCGTTCTTCTACATGGTTACGCTGAAGCGAAAAGCCGGACTGGCTGACTTTTCGCGCGTCACCGAAGCGGCGGATCCGCCGAAAGACACTCGCGGGCGACCGCGCTACCTCATCGCCGACGACCTTACCATGGCCTTCGCCGCCGCGATCAGGGGCTTTGCCGCGAAAAGTCCCGGCCTCTGGCCGCTGGAAACCTTCATTGTAATGCCCGACCATATCCACCTGCTCTTTCACCTGAAAGACACGGGCGGAGCGGTGGCCCTTGCCGCGCACGTGGAGGCGCTGGCAACCGAACTAACGCGGATATTCTACACCCTGCGCCCGGGAATTGGCGGCACTCCGATTTGCCAAACTCCGATTTGCCAGACTCCGATTTGCAACACTCTTATGCCCGGGCGCAGCTTGCCGGGCAGGGCGGAGCAGGAGCGCCAGACTCCGATTTGCAACACTCTTATGCCCGGGCGCGGCTTGCCGGGCAGTGCAGAGCAGGAGCGCCAGACTCCGATTTGCAACACTCTTATGCCCGGCCGCGGCTTGCCGGGCAGGGCGGAACAGGAGCATCAGAGTGTCGCAAATCAGAGTTTCAATCAGAGTTTCAATCGGGGCCTGCCCTCAATCTTCGAGCCGGACTGGCACGATTGGATCGTTATGCGCGACGGGCAGCTTGCCGCTTTCACGCGATACATCCGCGAGAATCCGGAGCGGGCATGGCGGCGCCGCCGCAACCGCCGCTTCTTCACGCAGGTCGGGCAAGTTTCCTTCGCCGGCCGCACATGGCACGCCTACGGCAACTCCGACATTCTCTCGCTGCCTGTTCTCACGCCTTTCCGGTGCTCTCGCTCGTGGGCGCGTGGAGGTGCCGACTGGAACTCCGCCCTAGCGCGCGCTTCGCGAACCGGCCCCGGCGGAGCAGGCGTGGGCACTTTCATGAGCCCATGCGAAAAAGCGTGCGGCAATGCGATCTACAAGGCTGGCGGTTCCATTGTCGTGCTTTCGCCAGAGGGTTTCGCCCCGCGCTGGCATCCTCCGCGCAACAAGGAGTCGCTTTGCGCCGAAGGTCGCCTTATGTTCCTTTCGCTCTACGAACCATCTGCGGCCCGGCCCGACAACGCCACGCTATACCGCCGCTGCCATGAAATGGGCGATGCCGTAGTTGCGGGGCTGCGCGGGGAGGCGGAACTATGACCGCAACTGAAAAAAGGGCCTTCCGCGAAGCGTTCTTCCGTAAGGCGGGGCCGAATCTGCGCTCTGCGCTCGCAATGATCGACACGATTCCAGGCGCGGCGTTCTACGTGAAAGACGCCTTGGGACGGTTTGTCGCGGCAAACCGACGCAACCTCGACGTGTGCGGAATAGCCACAGAAGAGGAAATCATCGGGCTAACAAGCGCCGACATCTTCCCAGCGCCCCTCGCGCGAGAATACATAGCCCTCGACCGGCGCGTCCGGGAGAGCGGCGAACCTGCAGTGAATGTGACCGACAGCCCCACAGGAGACTACTCCACAGACCGGCTCGTGAAGAGCGTGTTTCCGGTATGGGCGAACTCCGATTTGCCAGACTCTGATTTGCAGCACTCTTATGCCCGGGCGCGGAATGGCGGGCAATGCGGAGCAGGCGCATCGGAGTATCGCAAATCAGCGTGCATAGGCACAATGTGCGTGTTTCACCAGACACCGGCGCAGGAAGCGGTGCCGGCCTGGCACGGGCGGCTGCGGACTCTCACGGCGTGGATAACCTCGCACTGCGGCGAAAAGATCACAGTGCCGGAGCTTGCGCGGCGCGTGGGAACAACCCCGAAGGGCCTCGAATCGGCCTTCAGGATCGTTCTTGGAACCAGCGTTTCGGGATTCGTGTCCGCGCAGCGCCTTTCGCGGGCGAGGCGGCTTCTGGAGACAACCGACAAAACCATCGCGGACATCGCCGCCGAATGCGGCTACTGCGACCACAGCCACTTCATCAAGGCGTTCCGCGCCAGATGGGGCCGCCCCCCAGGCGACTATCGCGCCGCGACACGCTCCGCGACGGCCGGAAACAAGGGAAAGTGACCCGTTTTTCCATGGTTTTCAGGTCGTTTGCCGCTTCTCCGCCACACGCCGCCAGGGTTGATTATTTGGCGAATAAAAAAATTGTAACATAGCAAAGGGTTTTGGTGTATGATTGGCGACGCGGGAACGCTACTGCGTCTCCGTTCCGGGGTTTCCGGAGCGGGAAATCTGCGGCGAAATCAGTTTCTATGCAGAATTCGCGATTCAGGAAAACAACGATGGACATCTCAATCAACCACATGCCAGCGCCGGTTGCGGCGCAGAATGTCAAACCTCTTGCCGACGACGCCACCAACAGAGTGGCGAAGCCCGGTGGCGGGTTTGTCGTGACCGACTTGCGTGCCAATGCACTTGACGGGGCCGAAGCCGTCTCGGAAGCCTCGCTTCGTCGCGATGACGGACTTGGCAAGCTCTTTTCCGCAGCGTTCAACTTGCCGCCACCACCGATGCCGGCTTTCCTGTCAACATGACGATCGAAGAACACTACACGTCAATCGCCCCAAAACTGACGAACTGGCTTGTGGCGACAGGGTCGTCCTACGAAGACGCCTGCGATCTTGTCCAAAGATCGTTTTTAAAATTATGGGAACGGCGCGACGATCTCCGCGACAATGATTCCGCTGTCGTCGGGTTGATTTACACGATCGCGAAAAACCTTCGCAAGAACGCCTGGCGCGACGATTCGCGGATGGCATTCGTCGATGAAATCCACGAGGATGCGATGGAGGCCGCGCAGCCGGAGCCGTCGCCTTCCGACGCGGAGTATCTCCGCAATCGCCTCAAAAAGGCGCTAGCCCAGCTTCCGCCGCTGCTTCGCGAAGCATACACGATGTTTCAAATAGGCGAGCTTTCCATCCGTGAAATCGCCCATGAGACTGGCGCGACGGAGAATCTCGTGAAGGTTCGCATACACCGCGCCAAGCAGAAGCTGCAGACGCTTCTATCTGATCTGCGCCCGGAATAGCGCGCTGCGTTGCCATTTCGGGCTGATAGTGCCGATTTGCTGGGTTTGAAAGCCCCGACGCGACCGTGCGCGGAAAAAGATTGCCTACGGAAGGGGAACATGCTATCATCCGCCCCGTTTGACGCAATGCCAGTGTAGCCAAGTGACCAACGGCAACGGTTTTGTAAACCGTCGGGGCAACCCTACGTGAGTTTGAATCTCACCGCTGGCTCCAATTACTAGCGTCGGGCCTTGGGGCAGAACAGCCGCATGGCGTTTTCCGTCGTTATGCTGGCCGCTTCGTCCGGCTCAATGCCGAGGATTTTCCCAAGAACGCGGACGGTGTGCGCGACAAATGCCGGTTCGCACTTGCGTCCGCGCATTGGCACGGGCGCCAGGTAGGGGGAGTCCGTTTCCAGCAGCAGCCGTTCGCGAGGGATCGCGGGCACTGCGGCCCGGAGCGAGTCGGCGTTGCGGAAAGTGAGAATGCCTGACAGGCCGAAGGAGAATCCGAGCGGCAGGAGCCGTTCGGCGAACGAAGCCGGACCAACGAAGCAGTGCAGGGAGCCGGCGCGTCCTTCTGCGGCGAGAGTCGGCGATACGCATTCGCGGAGAATGGCAAGGGTGTCTTCCTCCGCCTCCCGGCTGTGCACCGAGCACGGCAGCCCGGCCTCGGCGGCGGCGGCGACCTGTCTGGCGAACAGCGCGCGCTGGGCGGCTTTTTCAGCGGCCGTCGGCCCGTGCGAGTAGTCAAGGCCGATTTCCCCGGCCGCGATTGCCGACTGAGCCGAGGCGGGGGAAACGCCGACTTCCGCAGCGGCCAATTGCGCGGCATCGTCCGCATCCGGCGCGGAGGCGCAACTCCAGTCCAGACCCAGTGCCGGAAAGGCGAAGCCGGGAGCGAGGCGCGCGGCAAGACGCGCCCCGGCGTTGGCCGCATCGTCTCCGCCGACTGCGACGAGACCGACAAGGCCGGCCGCGCGGGCGCGTTCCAGAATGGCGGCGATGTCGTCGGCCGCGTCGAAATGGCAGTGGGTGTCGAAAAGATCCATCGCTTCAGGACACGGCGCGCCGGACTATTTTGCGGACAATTCAAGCATTCGCTCGATCGGCAGCCGCGCGCGGTCGCGGAGGGATTCCGGAATCTCGACAGTCGGCGACATCGTTTCCAGCGCCCGCAGAATGTCCTCCAGTTCGATCTTCTTCATGTTGGGGCACGTGGGGAGAGGGGAAAGAGGGTGAAGGATTTTATCCGGGGCCTCCTTGCGCATCCTGTGCAGAATGCCGTTCTCGGTGCCGACGATCACCTCGCGGGCGTCGGTCTCCCGGACGTAGCGGAGCATTCCGGCGGTGGAGAGGGCGGCGTCGGCGAGCGCCACCACGGATGGCAGACATTCGGGATGGCAGATGAACCTGGCGTCTGGATGGGCGGCCCGAGCCGCCTGGACCATGGCCGGCTCAATGCGGTTGTGAGTCGGGCAGAAGCCGGGCCAGAGGTCCATTTTTCGTCCCGTGGCCGCCATTACGTTGGCTCCGAGATTGCGGTCGGGCAGAAACAGGATCGGCTTTTCCGGCGGGATCGCCTTCACGATCTTCTCTGCGTTGGCCGAAGTGCAGCACACATCGACCTGGGCCTTGCACTGCGCGGTGGAGTTCACGTAGGCGAGCAGAACATGGTTCGGATGATCGGCCCGCCATTGCGCGACCTTGTCCGCCGGGGCCATGTCGGCCATTGGACACCCGGCCGACACAACAGGATGAAGGACCGTGGCGCCGGGGGAGAGAATCTTCGCCGTCTCGGCCATGAAGCGGACGCCGCAGAACACTATGACCGGCGCGCTTGCGTTTTTTGCCTCGACGGAAAGCTGAAGCGAGTCGCCGACAAAGTCCGCGACGTCCTGCACCTCCGGGTGCGTGTAGTTGTGGGCCAGAATCACGGCCCCGCGTTCGCGCGCCAGGGCGCGAATTCTATCGTGCAGAGTCATTGGCGGGTTTCCTGCGAGTAAAAAAAGGCCGCGCCGGCAACGTGCCGGCGCGGAATGAGGGGAGTCGGCGCCGACGCGGATCAGAACTGATCGGAGGAGTCCGACGACTTGTCTTCGGTGACGGCCGAAAGAACCTTGACGGCTCCGTTCGTCGTGCCGGCGAGGAAGGTCAGCGTGTCAAGATACTTGGCGCGGATCGTCTCCATCGAGCCGCCCTTGCGGACCAGAACGACCTGCTTGGTGCCGAATGGCTTGATGGAGTCGGAGAGCTTGTCCTGAAGCGACACGGAAGCGTCCGCCTCCGTCTGGAAGTCGGTGTCGGCAGGCTCGAAGTTGCGCGTCCACATGAACGGCGTGGCGTCGTCGGCGGACTCGATGTCGGTCGTGATGGACCAGACGTTGCCGCCGGTCTTGAGACCCTCCACGTCGGAAGCGGCGGGAACGCCGGCGCCGGCGAAGATCGACGGGGAGATGCCGTCGAGAATGACGGGCTTGTTGCCGCCGCCGAGGAGACGGTGGAAGTAGTCGTTGGACTTCTGCCAGCCGCCGGTGGACGTCGGCCAGACGGAACCCTTGCTCATGGCCTCGCGCTCGATGTTGGCCGAAAGGATGCCCTGGACGACGTTCTTGCCGTTGTTGCCGAGCTTGACGCCGTTGGCGCGGTCCATGACGTTTGCGATGGCCGGGAACATCAGAGTGGCCAGAATTCCGATGATGGCGATGACGATCAGAAGTTCGATCAGCGTGAACGCCGAGCGCTTGCGGGAGGCTGTTTTCATTTTGAGGTTCTTTCTGTAAGGCGGCGCGGTTGGCGGCGGCGCTGTTTCTGCGCGCGCCAGAGGAGCCGTCGCCGCAAATTGTGGCACAACCCCCACGGAGCGTCAAGGACAATTTTCGGCCCGCCGGGGCGGGGGGCGGCGCGATTTGTCTTGCCCGGACCGGGGGACGGTGGTATTCTCCGACGCACGATGCACCTTGTCTCCGGTCCTGTCGGGGTCGTGTTCATGGGCTCGGACGCCCTGTCGGTCCCCTATCTCGAAGCTCTAGCGGCCTGTCCCCAGGTCGAAGTGCTGCGGGTTGTCACGTCCCCCGACCGCGGGCGCGGGCGCGGCCTCAAGGTCACGGCCGGGCCGGTGAAGAAACTTGCGCTGCGGCTCGGGCTTGAGGTGATCGCCCCGCTACGGGTGAACGAGGCGTCCGTCGTCGAGGAGCTGCGTGCGCTTGGCGCGGATCTGTTTGTCGTAATGGCATACGGGCAGATTCTTCGCCGCAGTCTCCTCTGCGCGCCGCCACTCGGCTGCCTAAACCTGCACGTCTCGCTCCTTCCGCGATGGCGCGGCGCGGCGCCGATTCAGCGCGCCATCCTCGCTGGCGACGCGGAAACGGGCGTCACGGCGATGATGATGGACGAGGGGATGGACACCGGGGACACACTGGGAAGCGTGAGCGTCCCGATCGGACCGCGCGACACAGCGCAGAGCGTCGCCGCAGCTCTTTCCGGCCCCGGATGCGAGCTGATGCTGCGTTCCATTCGCGACCTTGCGCGCGGCATTGCAACTCGCACTCCGCAGCCGCGCGACGTCCCGCCGGAGCTGAAGGCGCCGAAGATCCGCCGCGGCGAGGCGTCGCTAGATTTCTCCCTCTCCGCCGCGGAAAACGAGCGCAAGGTGCGCGCGTTCTGGCCGAAGCCCGTGGCCGAGACTTTCATTCCCGGCGTGTCCGGTGGCGCGGGGCTTAGACTGAAAGTCCTTGAGGCAGAGGTTGAAACGCTTCCCCACGGCATGGCCCTCGCAGTCGCCGGAACTCTTCTTGAGCTCGACCGCAAAAAGGGTCCGCTCGTGGCCGGTGGCAAAGGCAAGGCGCTGCGACTGCTGCGCGTCCAGCCGGAGGGCCGCAACCCAGTCTCCGGAGCGGACTTTTCCAACGGATGGCGCTCAAGGGTGCCGATCGGAACGCGGCTTGAGAAGGTGCCGGAGGCATGACCGAGACCGTTCAGTCTGGAGCCGCTGCGGAGCGCAAGCCGGTCGTGCTTGTCGTCGATGACGAACGCAACACCCGCGACGGCCTGTGCCGGGCGCTTCGCGGGCGCTACGAGGCGGTGTCGGCGGAAAGCGCCGCCGCCGCCATCGCGGTTTTGGAAAAGCGTCCGGTCGATGTGATGCTATCGGATGTCCGCATGCCAGGCGGCGACGGCATCTCCCTGCTCAGGCAGACGCGCGAGCGCTTCCCGGACACGATATGCATCCTTCTCACGGCCTACGGCTCCGTCGAAACGGCGGTCGAGGCCATGAAGAGCGGGGCGCGTGACTTCCTCACCAAGCCGATAAACTTGGACCAGCTCGACCTTGTGCTGGAACGCTCGCTGCGGGCCCGCGCGCTGGAGAGCGAAAACGCGGCGCTTCGGCGCCGTCTCGACGACAAGTTCGGACTCCACGGAATGGTCGGCTCGTCGCCTGCCATGGAAAGCCTCTACGAGCAGATACGCCAGGTCGCGCCGACGCGCGCGACGGTTCTGGTGGAGGGGCCCAGCGGCACGGGCAAGGAACTTGTCGCCCGCGCCCTGCACGATCTCTCGCAGCGCGCCTCCGGCCCTTTCGTGGCCGTTCACTGCGCCGCGCTCCCGCCGTCGCTGCTCGAAAGCGAACTGTTCGGTCATGAAAAAGGCGCGTTTACCGGCGCGGACCAGATGCGCAAGGGGCGTTTCGAGCTGGCGCGCGGAGGAACGCTTTTTCTCGACGAAATCGGCGAAATCGACGCCTCTGTCCAGGTAAAGCTGCTGCGCGTTCTGGAGACCCGCCGCTTTGAGCGCGTCGGCGGCGACGAGACCATCGAGGCCGACATCCGCGTGGTGGCCGCCACGAACCGCGATTTGAAGGCCCGCGTGGCGCAGGGGGCGTTTCGCGAGGATCTCTACTATCGGCTTGCGGTGGTTACGCTGAACGTGCCGCCTCTTTCTGAAAGGCCGGACGACATTCCTCTTCTGTGCAACCACTTCCTCGGCAAGTTCGCCGAGGAGAACGGCCGTTCGCTGAAGGGGTTCGAGCCGGCCGCGATGGCGCTGCTGCGCGCCTATCCGTGGCCTGGCAACGTCCGCGAACTGCGCAATGCGGTCGAGCGCATGGTCGTGCTTTCGCGCGGCGACTGGCTCACAGTTGGCGACGTGCCGGAGAATGTCCGCGACGGCGCGGGCGAGGCGGCCGCCGCGCCGACCGCTCCTCCGGATCCGGCGGAGTCCCTCGCGGACGCCGAAAAGCGGAAGATCCTCGCGGCGCTCGAAGCGGCCGGTGGAAACCGCTCCAAGGCCGCCGACGCTCTGGGCATAAGCCGCAGGACGATACATCGCAAGCTGGCGGCGTGGGGCATGGCGGCGGCCGAGGGCGCAAAGGCGCTTGTTGTCGCGACCGGTCTTGCGCTGGCGCTCGTCGGTGGCGGAGTTTCGGCAATGGCGGCGACTGGCGCCGCCGCGACTTCGGCGGAGGCGCGCGACATCGCTCCGGCGATCCGCGACGGGTCGCTTTTTTCCACGCCCGCGCTGGACGCGGGGATCTTGTCCGGGAGTCGCGTCAGGTGGGTCGTCCCCCAGACGCAGGTCCGCGTTGCGCGGCCGATGTTTTCGGTGTCCGGGCTTGTGGCGGTGGAGGCGCTTGCGGATCTTGCCGAAGGACGAGTGACCCGCCTTCGCCTTTCGATTTTCAACCGCGGCGACATGGGGCGCGTGGTCGATGAGTCCGACTTTCCGGATCTGGTCAAAAGGGCTGCGACCGCAGTCGATGCGGTTTTCGGCACCGGTGCGGAGAAGTTCGAGCGCAAGACGGATCCGACCGATCCCGGACACGACGTCGAGGGCATGCTCTGGAAGTCGGTCTCAGCGGAGGCGATGCTGGAGTGGCCGGTGCGGCGCAAGGGGGTTTCATACGTGCCGGTCCCGGAGTGGCTTCGCCTTGAATTCTCCCCGCCCGGAGGCGCGGTTTCCGCCGCGGCAAGCGAAGCGGAGAAGGCGGTTGCGGCGAGGGGCGCCGCGGCGAGAGCGCAGCCGGGGCGGCGCGTTAAGCGCGGCGCGGACGGCTCCGTTGAACTTGACGGGGTGCCGATGGTCGATCAGGGGGAAAAGGGATACTGCGCGGCGGCGACCGTGGCGCGCATCATGGCGTGGTATGGACTTGGATTTCTTGACCAGCACCAGATCGCCGGCTGGGCCGCAAGCGACCCGGAGGCCGGGACCTCAAGCGACGCCATGATCGAGGGGCTTGGGCGCGTTCTCCACGATCGCTACAAGCTCGTTTTTCGCAAGCTTCCAGGTTTCGACTGGAGTCTGCTCGATTTCGTCAAGGCCTACAACAAGGCGGCGAAAAAGGCTGGCATGGCCCAGGTCGTCCCCGAAATCGACCGTCAGGCGAACACGATCGACGGCGCGGCTCTGCTGCGCCAGTTCGATCCTGCGCTGTTTCTCAAGCTGCGCTCGTCAAATCCGGCCAAGGTCAGGATGTTCTCGTCAGACGTCAAGGGCGCGATAGACTCCGGGGTGCCGGTCGTCTGGTCCGTCGTCATGGGCTTCGTCGAGGAACAACCGTCTGTCAGGCAGTCCTTCGGCGGTCACATGCGGCTTATTGTCGGATACAACGAGCGCGTCGGGACCGTCATTTACTCCGACAGCTGGGGTGCCGGGCACGAGCGCAAGGAGATGGCGGTTGGCGACGCCGTCGCGATAACGAGGGCGCTCTACACGATCGCCCCGACACTCAACTGATCGCGGGGCGACCGGTTGCGCGCGAAGCCGCGGGCAGGATGCCCGCGCTCCCAGGGGGCTATCCGCGCGCGCGGGGCGACCGGTCGCGTAGAACCGCCTCGTAAACGCGGGCCAGTCCGTCTCGGAAAACGCCGAAGTTGTATTTTTCGTCAACCAGGCGGCGGCATCGCGACGCGAAGGCGGCGCGTCTTTTCGGGTCGCCGGCGAGGGCTGCCACGGCCGAGGCGAACTCCTCGGGCCGCGGGGCCGCGAAAAGTGCGGTGGATTCGTCGAGAATCAGCCGGTTGGCGGGGTGGTCCGTGGCGACCACGGCGCGGGCGACCTTCAGGTAGTCGAGCAGCTTCAGAGGCGTGTTGAGCCCCTGGATGCGCGGCGAAAGCAGAATGTCCGAGGCTGCGAGCCAGTTGGGCAGCTCGTCCGGCGGAACCTTGCCGACGAACGTCACGCGCCCCTCGCAGCCGACGCGGCGCAGGGCGGCGGATCGCCCGGCGATTTGCTCCGGCGTTCCTCCGATGACCGCGAAGCGGAGATTCGGCGCGGCGGCGAGGGCGCGCGGCAT
>DJYI01000124.1:3901-20226 GCA_002448475.1 Verrucomicrobia bacterium UBA6982 | reverse complement strand
CATGTGCATCCATAAAACCATCAATCTCAGTGCCTCCGTGCCTCTGTGTGAGAAAGTCTGTTCGTGTCAACTGCGTTTTTTAGGGTTAATCCACCATGCCGCCTTTACCGCTCCGTTCGCCGCTCCACCTGCGAGGACGCAGGTGTTGGGGCTTCGTATTCCGGTTCGTCGTGCGCGCGGCCTTCGACGGAGCGGATCACGCGGGCCGGGGAGCCGACGGCGACGACGCCGGGCGGGACGTCGCGCAGGACGAGCGAGCCGGCGCCGATCACGCTGCCGTCGCCGATGGTGACGCCGGGAAGGATCGTGACGCAGGCGCCGATCCAGACGTTCTCGCCGATGCGGACGGGGCGGTTGTATTGCAGTCCTTTCGCGCGGAGCGCGGGGGAGAGCGGATGCGCGGCGGTGCAGATCGTGACGTTCGGCCCGATCATCGTGTGCGAGCCGACGTGGATGTCCGCGTCGTCGACGCACGTGAGGTTGAAGTTGGCATAGACGCCGTCGCCGAAATGGACGTTGCGTCCGCCCCAGTTGGCGCGCAGCGGCGGCTCGACGTAGCAGTTCTCGCCGCACTCGGCCAGCATCTCGCGCAGCAGCGCCGTGCGGCGCTCCATCTGCGATGGGAGCGTCGCGTTGAACGCGGCGAGCTGCTCGATGCACTGCAGCTGCGGGGCCATGATCTCGTCGACCATGGGATCGTAGATCTTCCCCGCGAGCATCTTCTCCGTTTCGGTCATGGCAGGGCTCCGGCTTCAAAGACGGGACGGAGCCCCTCGGCGGTCGTGGCGGCGCCGAAGGTGCCGTCGTTGCCCCAGGCCCAGGCGCCGAGGGCGATTTTCGGAAATTTCTTCATGTCAAGGTGTCCCTGCGTTTTCCTTTCGTTGTCCGGGGCGCCGGGCATCCGCCCGTCCCCGTCGCTAACATCGTGTCAACGCCCCGGAACTCTACCCGATTTCTGACACTGTGTCAACAAGAATCTCGACGTGCCGCGGGGCGCGGCGGCGCACGACCGCCCCTCGGCGGAGGAAATGCTGCGGGCGGCCGTCTACTGGTTCTCGTGGCTTTTCATCCAGGGCCTTCTCGCCATCACCGTGCCGCTCTGTTGGTTCGGCAAGGAGCTCGTCGCCGGTTGCTAGACCATCCGCGCGAAGGTCAAGGCGTTCTGCGACTGGTCCGAAGGAGCCGAAGGGTAGCGCACCTCCGCGTGCGCCTCATGGGAGGCGCGTGCGGGGGCCTGCGGGCGGAGGCGTAGCCTCTCGGCGCGCGTCGCGCCCGCGCCGACGATAGGGGTAGAGGGGCGTGTCGCCTCTCGGAACACCAAGACAAGGACGCCGAAATGGCCCCTGCCATTTTCGCCTTTCCTCTCGCCCGGGCGTGTGATATCATCCGTGTCGTCCGCGCGGCACTCCGCCGCGCCCGCTTCCACCCTTCCGGCCACTTCGATGCTTCTCTACCACGGCAGCAATCTCGCAGTCGAGCGCCCGTGCCTCCTCGCGCGGACGCGGGCGCTTGATTTCGGGGCCGGCTTCTACCTGACGATCGATCCCGACCAGGCCGCTCGCTGGGCCCGGACGACGGTTCTCCGCCGTGGATCCGGCGTCGCCACGGTTTCGGTCTTCGAAGTCGATGAAGCACCTCTGTCCCGTCTCAAGGTCCTTCGGTTCCCGAAACCGGACGCGGATTGGCTCCGGTTCGTTTCCCGCAACCGCAACGAACGGATCGACGATTCCGGCTTCGACGTCGTCGCGGGGCCCGTCGCGAACGACAACACGATGCCCGTCCTCAACCTCTATTTCGCTGGTGCCTATACCGAGGAAGAGGCGCTGCGCCGGCTTCTTCCGCAACGGCTTCGCGACCAATACGCGATGAAGACGGAAGCCGCGCTGTCCGTTCTTTCGTTCAAGGAGGCCCGCACGCCGTGAATGCCCTCCCACCCGATGTCCTGGACTACTACGACGGGGAAGTCGTCCGCCGGATCGTGGAGAAACACGGTTACGGCGAACGGGAGGCCTTGGCCCTGTTCCTCCGGTCGAAGACCTACCGGATGCTCGCCGATCCGGAAATGGCGATGACGCAGTTCGGGCCGGGCGGCATCTTCGACATCTGGGAAAGCGAGCGCATCACCGGCGACCCGCTCCGTTCCGACTACCTGAGGATGGATTGACGTGAGCAAGGAATTCCGCTTCTTCGTCTACCTTCTTGAGCGATTCGCCGCGCACCGCGGAGAATCGGCGGCCGACACCTTCGACCGGCTGGAGGCGGCCGGACTTCTCGACTACGCAGAGAACATGTACGAGCTCTACCACGTCGAGTCCATCGAGAACGCCTTCGAAGATCTCGACCGCCGGCTCGCCCTCGCCGCCGCGCCCGCGACCTGATTCCGAAGATGTCGCGCGGCGCTCGCCTTCCCCGCGCCGCCGCGGTCCCGCGGCGCCATACGGCTGCCGCAACGCCGGCGCGGGTAAAGCCCGGCGCCGCGCCGGCGTTGCAAAGCCCCTCGCGTGCGCCTCTGGGAGGCGCGTCCGGGGGCCCGCGGGCGGAGGCGTAGCCTCTCGGCGCGCGTCGCGCCCGCGCCGACGATATAAGTGAAGGGGCGTGTCGCCTCCCGGAACCCAAAAACAAGGAACCCGAAATGGCCAAATGATTCCGAGGACCCCGCCACGCGGTCGCGTGGCGGGGTCCGTCGTTTCTCGCTTCGCTCGGCCGCGGCCCGCGCCGGCCGAAGGTCACGCGCGCATTTGTTGCACAAATGTTGCATTCGCCCGCCCCGGTTTTGTGGTAGATTCCTCCTCCGTCCGCGCGCAACGCGCGAAACGCCCCTTATGCCCCGCTCCCGCCCCCGTCCCCTTTCCCGATTCCGGACGAACGCGCCGCCCCGTCTCCGCGCGTCATTCCGGACGAATTCGCCCTCCCCGAAGTCCCGCAGGAGCGGAGAGAATGAAAGACTGCAATCCTTGCTTCGGCAACGTACGACGGCGCTTGCCCCGCGCGCGAGCGTGTGGTAGACTTCGAGCCATACGCGACTTCACGGAGAAATCCGCCATCCGAACCACTTGAACCACCGCGAAACCGCAACAATCACCGGATCTCCAACCCTTTCCCGCTTCGAAGGAATCGAAATGAGCCCGCCCGCCGCGTTGACGTCCGACATCCCGAAAAGGGACATGACCGAGGAGGACATCAAGAACCGCTTCGTCACGCCCGCCCTGAACAAGGCGGGATGGGTGAACGAGCTCATCTTGATGGAGAAGTACTTCACCGACGGCCGCATCATCGCGCCACGCAAGGGGAAAGTCCATGTGAAGCGGGAAGGCAACAAGGCCGACTATATCCTGTTCGCCGAGCCGAACCTCCCCATCGCCATCGTCGAGGCGAAGGACAACAACCAGCCCGTCTCCGGCGGAATCCAGCAGTCGATCCGCTACGCCGAAATCCTCGATCTTCCGTTCGCCTTCAGCACGAACGGCGATGGTTTCTGCGAATTCGACCGCACAACCGGCGTCCAGAAACCCGACTTCCCCCTCGAGTCCTTTCCGACGCCCACCGAACTCCACAAGCGCTACTGGAACAGCCGCGGTCTCACGCCCGCCGCGCGCGCCGTGGTCGACACTCCCTACTACTACGGAATCGATTCATTCGAACCCCGCTACTACCAGCGCATCGCCGTCAACCGCACGGTCGAGGCGGTCGCCAAGGGCGTGAAGCGCGCGCTGCTGGTCATGGCCACCGGCACGGGCAAGACCTACACCGCCTTCCAGATCATCCACCGCCTCCACGCCTCCGGGCTCAAGAAGAAGATCCTCTACCTCGCGGACCGCAACATCCTCATCGACCAGACGATGATGCAGGATTTCAAGCCGTTCAAGAAGGTGATGACGAAGGTCCGCCAGAAGAACATCGACGCCTCCTTCGAAATCTACATGTCGCTCTACGGACAGTGGGTGGAATACGACGGCGCCGCAAGCGGCCCCGACGCGGAGATCGACGTCTCGAAGACGAAACAGCCCTACGAGTCGCTTTCCCCGGACTTCTTCGACCTCATTGTCGTCGACGAATGCCACCGCGGCAGCGTCCGCGACGACTCGGAATGGAAGCGCATCCTCGAGTATTTCTCCTCGGCCACCCAGATCGGCATGACGGCCACGCCCAAGTCCGTCGCCGGCGCGGACAACCTTGACTACTTCTGCAAGGAGACGGGCGGCGAGCCCCTCTACGTCTATTCCCTCGCCCAGGGCATCGCCGACGGCTTCCTCGCCCCCTACCGCGTCACGCAGTCGTTCCTCGACATCGACCTCGATGGATGGGAGCCCGCGCCGGGCGAAAAGGACCTCTACGACTACCTCATCGAACAGCGCCAGTTCAACCGCTCCGACATGGGCCGCACGCTCGCCGTCAAGGTGCGTCGCGAAGTCGTGGCCCGCCGCATCACCCAGATGCTCCGCTCCATCGGGCCGATGACGAAGACCATCGTCTTCTGCCCCGACCAGGAAGAGGCCCTCGAGATGCGCAACCTTCTCGTCCGGCTCAACCCGGACGAATGCCGCAAGGACGGCCGCTACGTGATGCGCATCACGTCCGACGACGCGGCCGGCCGCAAGCAGCTCGACAACTTCATCGACCCAGACGAGCCCTATCCGACCGTCGTCACCACGAGCGAACTCCTCGAAACGGGCGTGGACTGCAAGACCTGCGGCCTCGTCGTTTTCGACAAGGAGGTCGAGTCAATGACCAAGTTCAAGCAGATGGTCGGGCGCGGCACGCGCATCAAGGCCGACAAGGGCAAGTTCTTCTTCGACATCCTCGACTTCCGCAACGTCACCTCGAAATTCGCCGACCCCGCCTTCGACGAGGTCGCCGACGAAAACGGCCCGTCCAACCCGGGCGGCGGCCGCGACGGCGGCGACGACGGCGGCGACGATGGCCTCCCCCCCGATCCTCCGCCCGAGGAGCCGCCCGGTCCCTACGTCCCCAACAAGTTCCACATCGTCGGGCCCGGCGGTTGCAGGATCGTCCACGAAGTCGTCAAGATCCTCGACGCGGACGGCAAGCTCGCGACGATGTCCGTGAAGGACTACACCAGGACCGCCGTCCTGCGCCAGTTCGCCTCGCTCGATGACTTCCTCTGCAAATGGTCCGCCGCCGACCGCAAGCAGGCCGTCCTCGACGCCCTCGAAAAGGCCGAGATGCCCCTCCTCCTCGCCCAGGTCCAGGACCAGAACCCGGACCTCGCCGACAAGGACGCCTTCGACGTCATCCTCCACCTCGCCTTCGACCAGAAGCCCCTCACCCGGCGCGAGCGCGCCGACAATGTCAAGAAGCGCAACTACCTCGCCAAATACGAGGGCAAGGCCCGCGAAATCCTCGAGATCCTCCTCGAAAAGTACGCGGACAGCGGCGTGCAGGAGCTCGAAAAGGCGGACGTCCTCGACCTCCCGCCCTTCGACGAAATCGGCACCCCGACGAAGATCGTCTCCTACTTCGGCGGCCCCGAGAACTTCGCCAAGGCCGTGCGCGAACTCGAAAACGAACTCTACGGAAAGGCGGCGTAGTCCCCCATGGCAACCGCGAATCTCGTCAAACGGCTCCAGAACATCATGCGCCGCGACGCCGGCATCAGCGGCGACGCGCAGCGCATCGAGCAGATGGTCTGGCTCTTCTTCCTCAAGGTCTACGACGCCCAAGAGTCGGAATGGGAATACAAGGCCTCCCGCGCCGGGACTCCATTCCGCTCCATCATCCCCGAGCGGTTCCGCTGGCGCAACTGGGCGCACTCCAAGGACGCCGAGGGCAAGGAGCTCGGCACGGCCCTCACCGGCGACGAGCTGCTCTCCTTCGTCGGCGAGCTCTTCGCCGCCCTCAAGGGCATCGTCGTCACCCCCGGGACGCCCCTCCGCCAGGCCATCGTCCGCGAAGTCTTCGCCGACCTCAACCAGTACCAGAAGAACGGCATCCTCCTGCGCCAGGTCGTGAACGTCATCGACGAAATCGACTTCTCCGACGCCGAGGACCGCCACACCTTCGGCGACATTTACGAAGGCATCCTCAAGGACCTCCAGAGCGCCGGAAACGCCGGCGAATTCTACACCCCGCGCGCCCTCACCGACTTCATCGTCGCCCGCCTCGACCCCCGGCTCGGCGAACGCTTCGGCGACTTCGCCTCCGGCACCGGCGGCTTCCTCGTCTCCACCCTCAGCCACCTCCGCGCCCAGGTCCGCACCACAGCCGACCGCGCCAAACTCCAGACCGCCGTCCTCGGTCAGGAGTGGAAGCCCCTCCCGTATCTGCTGAGCATCACCAACCTCCTCCTCCACAACGTCGACGAGCCCGACATCCGCCACATGGACTCGCTCGGCCGGCGCCTCCGCGACTGGAAGCCCGACTGCGACGTCATCGGAATGAATCCCCCCTACGGCGGCAGCACCGAAGCGAGCGTCAAATCCAACTTCCCCTCCGAATTCCAGACCTCCGAGACCGCCGACCTCTTCATCCTGCTCATCATGCAGCGCCTCAAGCACGGCGGCCGGGCCGGCGTCGTCATCCCCGACGGCTTCCTCTCCGGCACCGACGGCGCCAAACTCGCCATCAAGCGCAAGCTCCTCCGCGACTTCGACCTCCACACCGTCGTCCGCCTCCCCGGAAGCATCTTCTCGCCCTACACGCCAATCGCCACCAACATCCTCTTTTTCGACCGCCCCGCCGCCACGCCCCAGGAAGGCGCTCTCGCCACCAAGGACGTCTGGTTTTACCGCCTCGACATGCCGGACGGCATCAAGCACTTCTCCAAGACCAAGCCCATGCGCCTGGAGCACTGCAAGCCCATCGAAGACTGGTGGAACGACCGCAGGGAAATCATCGGCGAGGACATCGGCGAAAAATCCCGCCGCTTCTCCGCGAAGGAACTCCTCGGCGGCAACTGCAACCTCGACCTCTGCAAGTTCCCCGTCAAGCAGGACGAACTTCTCCCGCCCCGCGAACTGATGGCGCGCTACCGCGAGCAGCGCGGCGAAGTGGACGCCGCCATCGACGCCGTCCTCGCGAAGATCGAGACGCTGCTGGGAGAAGACCCGAAATGACCGCCGCCCAGCTCAAGGCATCCATCCTCCAGCTCGCCGTCACCGGAAAGCTCGTTCCGCAGGATCCCGCCGAAGGAACTGGCACCGAACTGCTGGAACAAATTGTCCGCGCAAAGTCCGCGAAGATTCCCAAGGGAGGGCCGCGCTCCCGCGCGGCCAAGCCCGCCGCACGGTCCGGAGCTTCCGGATTGTCCGGATTGTCCGGAATTTCCGGAGATTCCGGGTTTTCCGGAACTTCCGGAACTTCCGGAACTTCCGGACTTTCCACCGACGCGCCTTTCGAAATCCCCGCAAGCTGGGTGTGGTGCAAACTTGGAACGATTTGTGATGGATTCCAGTATGGAACGGCAAGCAAATCAAGCAAAGAGGGAGCAGTTCCAGTTCTTCGAATGGGCAATCTTCAAAATGGCGAAATAGATTTTTCGAATCTGGCTTACACATCCAACGAAGAGGAGATTCAGCAGTATTCTCTTTCTCCTGGCGATTTGTTGTTCAACCGAACGAATAGCAGTGACAAAGTCGGTAAAGTTTCCATTTTCCGCTCGTCGCGACAATGCATATTTGCGGGATATCTTGTTCGATTCCGTCCATTGTTTTGTGATTCTGATTATGTGAATTTTGTCATGAATTCGGAGTATCAGAAAGAGTTTTGCCAATCAGTCAAGTGTGATGCCATTGGTCAATCGAACATCAGCGCATCAAAATTTGCACAGTTTCTCTTTCCTCTCCCCCCTCTCGCCGAGCAGAAGCGCATCGTGGCGAGAATCGAAGAGCTGATGCCGCTCGTCGAGGAATACGGGAAGCTGGAAGAGAAGCGGCTTCAACTCGACGCCGACCTTCCGGGCGCATTGGAGAAGGCGATCCTTCAGGACGCGATCCAAGGCAAACTCGTTCCGCAGGACCCGGCGGAAGGAACCGGCGAAGAATTGCTGCGCGAGCTTTTCGCCGCAAAGAACGCAAAGGGCGCAAAGAAGGAGTCTCGCGCAAAATCCGCAAAGGCCGCAAGGTCGTCCACCGCACCGTCCGTTCCGTGCCCGGTGTCCGACCCGCCGTTCGAGATTCCGGCAAGCTGGGCGTGGTGCAAACTGGGAGACGTGTGCGATTACGGCAAATGCCAAAGTGCAACAAACATTCCTGAAAGCGCTTGGGTTCTCGACCTCGAGGACATCGAGAAGGACTCGGGTCGCTTGCTGCGCCGGGTCTGCGCCAAAGAGCGGAATTCCAAAAGCGGCAAGCACGCATTCCGCAAGGGAATGGTACTCTACAGCAAATTGCGGACCTATCTGAACAAAGTGCTCGTTGCAGACGAGGATGGTTTCTGTACGTCCGAAATCATACCGCTCGATTTCGGAGAAGTTGCCGATTCCCAGTATGCGCGATTCGTCTTGATGTCGCCATATTTTCTCGAATACACGGCGCAATGCGGCTACGGCGTGAAAATGCCAAGACTCGGAACGGAAGACGGGCGCAAAGCGCTGATCCCCCTTCCCCCTCTCGCCGAGCAGAAGCGCATTGTGGCGAAGGTGGAGCAGTTGCTTGCCGCCGTGCGGAAACTGAAGACGGAGGCAGCCGGGTGAAACCGCGCGTCTGGGGCGAGGAGGCGAAACGGTTCGAAGGGCTTTCGGGCGACCTGAAGCCGCGCGAACTGATGGAGCGCGCCGCGGACATGTCGCAGGTGCCGGACGCGGCGCTCCTGGCCGTCATCCTCAAGACCGGCGCGGAAGGCGTCGACGTGCTCACGCTCGCGCGGCGGCTCGTCGACGCCTTCGGAAGCGTCAAGGCCGTCTTCTCCTCCGACTGGCGCGGCATCGGGCGACGCATCGCGGCGTGGAACGAAAGCCATCCCGACCGGCCGATCAAGGGGATGGGGCGCGTCAAGTGCATGGAGCTGGCGGCCGCCTTCGAGATCGGGCGGCGCTGGAGCCGGATGACCCCGGAGGAGATCCGCTCGCTCAAGGTGACGGACGCCGGCTCGGCCTGGCAGGCCTTCGCGAGCGTCCTCGACCCGGCGGACGACAAGGAGAACCTCTGGGCGCTCCCGCTCGACAACAAGAACGTCCCCCTGTGCGAACCCGTCCGCGTCGCGCGCGGCACGGCCGCCACCGTTCCGGCCTACGCGCGCGACGTCTTCAAGGAGGCGCTCCGTTGGGGCGCCGTCGCCCTCGTGGTCGCGCACAACCACCCCTCCGGCGACCCCGCGCCCGGCGCGTCCGACCTCGCCTTCACCGAACGCCTCGCCGCCCTCGCCAAGATCGCCGGCATCCGCCTCCTCGACCACCTCGTCCTCGGCCACGGCTCCTTCGTCTCCCTCCGCGAACGATCCGGCGACGCCATCTTCCTCTGAGCCGGAGTCATTCCGCCCCTTTTCTAGTGTGCCCCAACGACAATCCGCATGCCGAAGCGAAAACCCATACCAAAATATGTTCGACCGCCAGTCGCACCCGCGGAAGCGACTGGTGGAGCGGGAGTCATATTTGAGAACGACATCCAGTCTCTTTTTGCAACATTGATGGCCTGCGATGGCGAGTTCAAAGTCTTTCCGAATTGCCAGATCGAGTCGCTTCAATTCCAGGTCTTTTCGAAAGGGTATTGCACGGACGATGTCCTAGTTCGTTTTGTCGATGGCGGCAATGGGGAAAAGAAACTGCTGGGGCAAATCAAAAGAACCATCAGGTTCAATCGGAGCTGCAGGGATTTTACGGACTCCGTCCAGGCGGCGTGGCTTGATTTTCAGAACGAAAAACTGTTCCGCAAAGGAAACGATGCCCTCGCGTTGATAACCGGTCCTCTGTGCGCCAAGGACATCTGCACATTGGACTGGCTTTTCAACCAAGCCCGCAATCTTTCGATGGCGGCCTTTTTCGAAAAGATGCGATTCGGAAGGGATGTTTCAAAGACACATCGCAACGAATTCGAATTGATTTGCGAAATTCTCGGTGTTCAAAACGACGGCCCCGTCGATGACGAACAGCTCTATGCATTTTTGAGATCGTTTTATGTCTTTCAATCGGATATGTGGTATGAGGAAGGGGTGGTTTCCTCTTTTGCCGATTCCCTTCTCAAGCGACATTTCCTGCACGCGACTCCACGGACGATTTTCAATGAAATCGTCGCTCAAGTGAGCTCTCGGAACTCGGCCGGGGGAGATATCTCCCGCAGCGAGCTGGTTGAAGCAATTCAAAAGAGTTGCGACGCCGTTCTTCGTCCAGAACCCGAGGAAACAAAAGAGAAAGAGGCCGCTCGCATCGCTCAAATCAAAACGGCTCTTCCGTTGATGGAGGAACGAGCCAACCTCCAGAATCACCATCTCGCGCTTCTTGCCTTGATCGGCACTTGGCGGGAAGACAAACAGGAAGACCGGCAACTGGTTTGCGAAATTCTTCAAGTGGACGAAGCCCGGTTGGAGTCTTATCAACAAGAATTGATCGACCGCAAGCAGCCGATGATGATCGCGGAGGGCGGGTTGGTCCGTGTTCTCCGGCGGCGAAGCATTTGGAAGGCGACGGCGGGCAAAGTTTCTTCGACCATGGTGGAGCGATTCCTCGGCGTCGCAAAGGAACAGTTGTCGGAAATCGATTGCCGGTTGGACGTGGATCCGGACAAGCGATTGTTCAGCGACGTGAAATCGGGATTCTCGATTTCGGAATCGTTGCGGCGTGGTCTGTCGGAGGGACTTGCCCTGCTCGGCGTCGAATCGGATCGTTGCAATCGCGCGCCCTTGTCGGATCGTTCCGGATGGGCGTCGTCCGTCGTTCGCGAATGCCTGCAAGAATCGTCTTGGAAGACTTGGGCGACCCTCGACGAACTTCTTCCGTATTTTGCAGAGGCCGCGCCGCACGAGTATCTTGCATGTGTCGAACAGTTCCTTCGCAAAAAGAAGGACGGAATGGAGTCGCTCTTCGCGCAAGAGCGCTCCGGGATGATGGGACGAACCTATCTCTGGGGATTCCTGGAGGCATTGCAACGCCTGGCATGGCTCCCCGAGTTCTTCGCGACCGTTTTGGACATCCTCGCCCGATTGGCGAAGCTCGATCCCGGTGGCCAATTCGGTCCACGTCCCGCGGAGGTCATGCAACGGATTCTCCACCCTTGCGGTGCGCATACGACCGTTGCCGCCACGATGCGGCTGGACGTTGTCTCCGCGCTTCTGAAGAAGTATCCGGAACAACTGTGGGATGTTCTTGTCAGTCTTCTTCCGTCGGGCGGATACAGTTTCGTGGAAGACGCGAACGAACCCGTCTACCGTCGCCCCCCGAACATGAAGAAAGTCGGAGAGGATGTTCCTCTCGCAGAAGCATTCGACCAATTCGACCGATACGAAACACTGGCCGTCGGGTTGTGTGGAACCGATTCGGACCGGATGACTCGGCTGATTGATTCCGCTGTCGAAGAGTGGAGGAACGAGCCTTTCCAAACGTTGGCGGATTACCTCGAACGGAATATCGGAAAGCTTTCCGCCGAACAGCGTTATTCCGTGTGGGAGAAGCTTCGTGACAAATACCGGTATCTGCACGTGCAGGCCGCGAAGACGGGGGAAAACCAGGAATGGTTCAAGAAACGGGATGACAGCGTGGCCGCTTTGATTCGACTGTATGAGCCGTCCGACCCCCAATACAGATATCTTCCCCTTTTCAATCTTGCCGCGGAATACGAAGAGCAAGACAGTTCGGGGAGGTCGCAGGAAGAAGTCGCCGCCGACATCGAACGGAGACGCCGGGATGCGGTGGAAGAAATCTGGAAGACCGCGGGAACGGAAGCGCTTCTTGCTTTCGCTTCTCGTTCGGAAATGAGTCAGCTCATCGGAAAGTTCTTTGGAGAGATCGCTTCCGCAGATGTCGACTCAGAATTGTTGCCGGGCAAACTCCGATTCGACATCACGGATGATTATTGGCCGATTGCCGGGTATGTCGCCGGTCGGTTCAACAAAGTGGGCTGGTCTTGGGTGGAGGGCCTTGTCTTGACCGACTGGTCCGCCGAGCAACGGGCGATGCTGCTTGTGCTGCTTCCATTCAACGAGCACACGTGGAACAGATTGCATTCGTTTCTCGGCGATGCCGAAAGTTTGTATTGGCGGAATGTCGATGTTCGCGGGCGAATGCACGGCAACGATGTCGAAGCAGCTGTATCGGGGCTTCTCAAGTATGGGTGCTTTTACACTGCGGTGGATGCCTTGTCGTTCTCCTCTCTCGGAGAGAAGTTGCCCCGAGCGGATCTGTCGCGACGGATTCTTGCCTCATTCGTCGAGACCCGCGCCAAGGACAAACCCAATTCGCTGTCTTCCTACCACATTGAACAAATGATCCGGGCTGTGCAACAGTCCCCCGATGTGGATGCAAAGGAAAAGGTCCGATATGAGTGGAATTTCTTCGAACTCTTCGAAAGGGGCGGCCGTCGGGACTTTTCTCCGGTCACGTTGAACAACGAGCTTGCGAACAATCCGAAGCTGTTCTGCGAGGCGTTGGAATTGGCGTATCTGACCTCGAAGGAGACGAAGGTTCCACAAAACAAAAGAAAGAAGAAGCCTCGTTCGGAAACGGAATCTCGTCGCGCAAAAAATGCATGGCGGCTTCTTCACGACTGGAATACCGTCCCGGGCGTTGATGAAACGGGGGCTTTCGACGAAAAGCGATTCCGAAAGTGGGTTAAAGAAGCATTTGCGTTGGCCAAGAAAATCGACCGGTTGGAAGCGGCGAAAATGGTTCTCGGCGGTGTAGCCATCCATGCTCCCGAATGCTCCGATTTCTGGATGCCACACGCGTTTGCACAATTGCTGGAAAAGCCGGAAAACAAACAAATGTTGACAGCATTCCGGTCTGCCAAGTTCAATGCGCGTGGCGTTTACTGGGTTGACAAAACGATGAAGGCCGACAGGGAACTAGCCGATCAGTATGAACAAAAGGCACGAGAGGCTGATCGGTTCGGGTATCTTGGTCTTGCTGGCGCCATGCGAAACCTCGCAAAATCGACGATGGAGATAGCTCGTTTGGACAAGGAAGAACACGACATGGCCGAGATCGAGCGCAGGATTCTTCGGGAAGAAAAAGCGGCGAGCAAATCCGAAGACAACTGATCGTTGCCGCTCCCTCGTAACGAGCCAGGGTAGAATTCCTTTCATGAACGAACGACCGGACGGACAGGAACGCGGCGGTGCGCGCCTCGTCGTCGAGTTGTTCGGGAGAGACGCGAACGGGCGGAAGATGATCGCGTGGGGGCGAAGAATCGGATGCCGGGACGCGGGGCACGGGTTCGAGCCTGGACGCGGGGTCTACACGCGGCTTCTCGTTGACGACGGCGACGTCCAGCAGCACAACTTCCTGATGGAACTCGTCGACAACCCCGTCGGTCTCCGGGCGATCCATCGAGCGGACTGACCCCGGGCGAGATCGACGCAGTCGACGGAATCGACAGAGTCGACAAAATCGGGCGTGCCCGGGGACCTTCGGATTCGAGGGCAGACCCGACTTTATCGATTTCGTCGGGCGGGCCGGGGCGGCGATTCCGACTGCTGAATGCTGAGTGCTGAATGCTAAATGGCTGCCGAGCGCTCGCCACGGCCAGCGCGTCGCGCGGGCAATGCCGAGTGCTGAATGCTGAATGACTGCCGGGCGCTCGCCAGTGGCCGGGCGAAGCGAGCTACGACCGTCGCCGCGCCGGCGCGCGGCCTTGCACGACGTGGCGGGGCGATGGTCAATCCAGTCCGAGGAGGCGGCTCGCGGGAACGATGGCGTCAAAATAGCCGTTGCCGCGGACGACGGGCGCCAGTTCCCCTTCGTAGACCAGCGCGGTCCGGACGGAGACGCCCGGTCGGACGTGAAGCGCCCTGACCTTCCGCGCCACTTCGGCCTCCACTTCCTCGCCAATGCGGCGTCGGCGCTTGATTTCCACGACGCAGACGGACTTGCGCGTCTGGACGAGAAGGTCGATCTGGACGCCAGCCCCCTTTCCCTTGCCGCGGGTCCGCCACGGAGCCGCGGAGAGCACCGGTAGGCCGCCAAGTCCGACGAGCGGGAGAAGTTCCGTCACCTGGTTGAGCACGAGGTTCTCGAACTGGAGCCCCAGTACGGCGTCCCATCCCGGGAGGGTTTCCAGAGGCGCCGCCTGGACCAGCCCCGCCTTGATTTCCGCGGTCCGCTGTTCGATGTAGCGCAAGTAGAAGCGCGTGTAGTTGTCGCGGAGACGGTAGCGGTCCTGGCGGGCGGCCCTCCCCGTTTCGGGGTTGAGTCCGGAATCCTTCGCCACGAACCCGGCAAGCTCCAGTTCGTCCAGGTGCGACGAGAGGTGCCCGTTGCGTCTGACTTGGAGCGCCGCGGCAAGTTCCTTCCCCGTCCGCGGCCCCGCCGCGAGCGCATGCAGAATCGCGCGCTTTGTCGCCGCGCGCTCGCCGAAGACGTCGGCGAAAATCTGGTCGAAGTCCCGGAAAAGCGTTCCCGACGGCCGGAAGCAGAGCCGTGCGATGTTCTCTTCCGCAGAGCGGGACGGCTTGATCTCCTCCAGGTATTTCGGCACGCCGCCGGTCACGGAAAGAACGTCGAAGATTTCGCGCGTCGCAAGCCGGTCCGCCGTCTTCCCCCAAAAGCGGACGCAGTCTTTCAGCGGTAATTCGGGAAGGACGATCTGCAGCGAGATCCTCCCCGCAAAACCGGTGTTGTTCAGGATGTTCTCCGAAATCCACGACGACACGGATCCGCAGATCACGAACACGTGCTTCCTGCGCTTGCGGAACAGCATGTCCCAGGCGTTTTTCAACTCGCCCGGAAAGTTCGGATCGTATCCGCCGAGCCACGAGATTTCGTCCAGCAGTACCACGGTCTTTCGGCGGTTGTCGAGCCGTTCGTCCAGCATTCGGAACGCACGGGTCCAATTCGGCGGCGTTTCGTCCGGGCGGCCGGTTTGCTCGGCAAGCTGGCGCCCGAACGCCTTGAGCTGGTCCACGTTGTCCATCTCGGGCTGGGGCGGGAGTCCGGTAATGGCGAGAAAGCGCGCCCCGCTGCGGAGCGCAAACTCTTCGACGAGCCGGCTCTTGCCGATGCGCCGGCGGCCCTGACAGGACACGAGCGATGCTGCATCCTTCTCCCAGAGATCCGCTAGTTCTTCCAGTTGTCCATTGCGTCCGAAAAACATCGATGTTCTCCCGTTCTGTTTTCCCGCATTCGCGGTCTGACGTGCGAAAATCTATCGGAAATGCCCGGTTTTGTCAATCCAATTCTGGGCTCGAAATCGAAAAAATACAATTTCAAGCCCATTGCAGCACCTCTACGGTGTATGGATAACGGCGGGAACACTGGCGGGCGGGGACTGACCTGCATCGTCGAACTGTTCGGGAGCGACGCAAACGGACGCAGGATGATCGCGTGGGGGCGGAGGATCGGATGCCGGGACGCGGGGCACGGCTTCGATCCCGGCGGAGGCGTCTACACCAAGCTTCTTGTCGACTTCGGCGACAAGAGACAGCACGACTTCGTGATGGAGCTTGCCGACAACCCCGCCGGCCTTCGCGCGATCAATCAAGCCTGAACATCCCCGCCGCTTTCTTCGTCACCAGGAGTACACATCGTTTCGAGCAAGATGCGGCGGTTTCGGAGGCGGAAGCCCGAGCGTAGCGAACATGTCCACGACATTCGGGGCCGGGGACATATTCTGGATTGTCGGCGTCCTCGACTTCGTTGTGGCCGATTTCCAGATCGAGCGTGCAGCAGGATTACCCTTTGTAGGCGAGCCGGAACTCGAACGGCTGTATCAAGCATTCGTCCTGAACGCCACGCGGATGCGCCAGGCATCCGGGCGCGACCGTGCTTGGGAATTCGTTCAATCCCGCTCGAAGCCGTTTGTCCAGAATACGTTCGAAATGCGGCGATGTCGCCGCAACGGGCCGCGTCGAGATCCCTCGTCGCGCGGAACCCTTCCGCCCCGAACCTCAGTTTGCGAGCGCTACCGCCCCTTTGCGACGCCATCCGGCAGAAACAGTCCGACGATCGCGTTGGCGAGAAGAGGCCGGGCCTTGATGAACTTCGTGGCGGCGCCGAAGGTGCCGTCGTTGCCCCAGGCCCAGGCGCCGAAGGCGATTTTCGGAAATTTCTTCATGTCAAGGCGTCCCTGCGTTTTCCTTTCGTTGTCCGGGGCGCCGGGCATCCGCCCGTCCCGGTCGCTGACATCGTGTCAACGACCGGGACTCTACCCGATTTCTGACACCGTGTCAACATGGAATCTACTTGAGGGTGTGACCACACTTTGTCAGAACGCAAAGGACGCAAT
>DJYI01000124.1:977-3777 GCA_002448475.1 Verrucomicrobia bacterium UBA6982 | reverse complement strand
AAAAATGGCCAAAAGCAGTGGACAGAAAATGGCGGCTTGTGGCATAGCCGCCAACGGCGGCGTACGATGCCACAGCCGCTATTTTCCTTGCGATCTTTGCGTTCCGATGCACGGACAGGCTTTGGTCACACCCCCTGCGCGCGGGATTCTTTCATTTTCGGCGGCACTTGGCTATACTCCGCCGCCGCGTTTTTACGGCGCGGCAGCGCTGCGCGAAGGCGCCGCGCGCCGGCCGGTCAACTTCCCCCGAACACAGATGAAAATCGCCATTGGCTCCGATCACGCCGGTTTCACGGCAAAGCAATCGATAGCGGCGCACCTCGCCGCCTCGGGCGTCGAGGTATTCGACGCCGGGACGCATTCAGCGGACTCCTGCGACTACCCGGACTTCGGGGAAACCGTCGCTACGGCCGTGGAAACCGACGCCGCGAACTTCGGGATCCTCGTCTGCACCACCGGCGCCGGCATGTCCATCGCGGCCAACCGCTTCCCGCACGTCCGCGCCGCCCTGGCCCTGACTCCGGAGGAGGCTCGCACGGTGCGCGACCACAACGACGCCAACGTTCTCGTGCTGGCGGCCGGAAAAACTCCGCCGGAGAGCATTCCGGACGTCGTGGACGCCTTTCTCGCCGGCCACTCCCCCACCGAGGAGCGCCACAGGCGCCGCGTCGCGAAACTGTCGCGCGAGGGCAACCGCATCCTCGAAACGGCCCATCTCAAGGACGACGACCCGGAGGTGTGGCGCGCCATCGCGGCCCACGCCGCGCAGGAGCGCTCGTGCATCAACCTGATCGCGTCGGAGAATCTGACGAGCCGCGCCGTGCGCGAAGCGCAGGGATCGGTCCTGACAAACAAGTACGCCGAGGGCTATCCCGGAAAGCGCTGGTATTCCGGGTGCCGGTTCGTTGACGAAATCGAATCGCTCGCCATCGAGCGCGCGAAGGCGCTCTTCGGCGCCGAGGCGGCGAACGTCCAGCCGCACTGCGGCGCGAGCGCCAACCTCGCCGTCTATCAGGCCGTCCTGCAGCCAGGCGACACGATCCTCTCCATGGCCCTGGACCAGGGCGGGCACCTCTCGCACGGCTCCCCCGCGAACATCTCCGGGAAGATCTACAACATCGTGCCATACGGCGTCGATCACGCGACGGAGCGCCTGGACTACGACGCCATCGAGGCCCTTGCCGTCGAACGCAGGCCGCGCCTCATCCTTGCCGGCGCGAGCGCGTATCCGCGGATCATCGACTTCGAGCGCTTCCGCGCGATAGCGGACAAGGTCGGCGCGTATCTGCTCGTTGACATGGCGCACATCGCGGGTCTCGTTGCGGGCGGCGCGCACCCGTCGCCGGTTCCCTACGCGGATTTCGTCACCACCACGACCCACAAGACTCTGCGCGGGCCGCGCGGCGGCCTGATTCTCTGCCGCGAGAAATACATCAAGGACATAAACCGGGCCGTGTTTCCCGGACTCCAGGGCGGCCCGCTGGAGCACGCGATCGCCGCCAAGGCCGTGTGCTTCCGGGAGGCGATGACCGACGAATACAGGGAGTGGGCGCGCCAGGTGGTCCGCAACTGCGCCGTGCTTGCGCGCGACATTGCCGACGCGGGCTACCGGCTCGTTTCCGGCGGCACCGACAACCATCTTTTCCTGGTTGACGTGACCTCGAAGGGCCTGACCGGCAAAGTCGCCTCCGAGGCGCTGGACGAAACCGGAATAATCGCGAACAAGAACGCGATCCCGTTCGACAGGAACAGCCCGTTCGTGACGTCCGGCATCCGCATCGGCACGCCGACCGTGACGACGCGCGGCATGAAGGAGCCGGAGATGCATTTCATCGCCGACTGCATCACGCGCGTTCTCGCCGCTCCGGACGACGCAGGCGAAAAGGCCAAGGTCCGCTCCGAAGTGGCGGAGTTCGCCGCCCGCTTCCCGGTGCCGTGATCCGTTGGACCGTTGGTCCGTTGGATCGTTGGATCGTTGGATCGTTGGATCGTTGGATCGTTGAATCGTTGGATCGTTGGATCGTTGGATCGTTGGTTCGTTGGTTCGTTTGACCGTTGGTCCGTTGGTCCGTTTGACCGTTAGTCCGTTGGACCGTTGGATCGTTTTGTGGTTCGGTGGCCATTCACAGTCCCCCCCGCCAACGACCAAACGGTTAAACGGTTAAACGGTTAAACGGTCAAACGGTTAAACGGTCAAACGGTTAAACGGTTAAACGGTCAAACGGTTAAACGGTTAAACGGTTAAACGGATTGAACGGAACAGGGGGTTGTGGTATCTTCCGGGCCGCCGTGCGCGCTGCGGTTCCGCCGGACGCGCGGTGTCCCGCCTCCTGACAGGCGGGCACGGCGGCGAACAACACTGAACAAGTCTCCGCGCGCTGCGGTTCCGCCGGACGCGCAACCATCGCAACAAAACAAAACTCAAATGACCTACGCGCAGAAAGTCCTTGCCGACGTCAAGGCCAAGAATCCCAACGAACCAGAGTTCATCCAGGCCGTCACGGAGGTCCTGGTCTCCCTCGATCCCGTGCTCAAGGCACGCAAGAAATACGAGGAGGCCGGAGTTCTCGAGCGCCTCGTCGAACCAGAACGCGTGATCATCTTCCGCGTGCCGTGGACCGACGACGCGGGGAAGCTCCATGTCAACCGCGGCTACCGCGTCCAATACAACAGCGCCATCGGACCCTACAAGGGCGGTCTGCGCTTCGACTCCACCGTCAATCTCTCGGTGCTGAAGTTCCTCGGCTTCGAGCAGGTTTTCAAGAACTCGCTCACAACGCTCCCCATGGGCGGCGGCAAG
>DJYI01000124.1:0-861 GCA_002448475.1 Verrucomicrobia bacterium UBA6982 | reverse complement strand
GCGCTTCTGCCAGAGCTTCATGACGGAGCTCTACCGCCACATCGGCCCGGACACGGACGTTCCGGCCGGCGACATGAACGTTGGCGGCCGCGAAATCGGATACCTCTTCGGCCAATACAAGCGCATCGTTAACGAGTTCACGGGCGTCCTCACCGGCAAGGGCCTCTCCTTCGGCGGCTCCCTCATCCGCCCCGAGGCGACCGGCTACGGCGACGTTTACTTCGCCGAGAACATGCTCGCCACGCGCAAGGATTCGCTCGACGGCAAGGTCTGCTCGATCTCCGGCTCCGGAAACGTCGCCCAATACGCGGCGCAGAAGCTCGTGCAGCTCGGCGCCAGGCCCGTCACGTTCTCCGACCGCTCCGGCTGGATCTACGTGAAGGACGGCATGTCGCAGGAATTCATCGACGAAATCAAGGAGCTCAAGCAGGTGAAGCGCGGCGAGCTGGCCGACTTCGCAAAGGACAGGAAGGGCGTCGAGTTCCACAAGGACGGCCGCCCGTGGGCGGTGCCCGTTGACTGCGCGTTTCCGTGCGCCCGCCAGAACGAGCTCGACGGCGACGACGCGGACACGCTCCTCAAAAACGGCGTCAAGGTCGTCGGCGAGGGCGCGAACATGCCGTCCACGCTTGAGGCGGTCGACAAGTTCGTCAAGGCGAAGATCCTCTACAGCCCGGGCAAGGCGTCCAACGCCGGCGGCGTGGCGACCTCCGGTCTTGAGATGTCGCAGAACTCCGAGCGCCTCTCCTGGAGCGCCGACGAGGTCGATGCCAAGCTCAAGGGCATCATGAAGGCCATCCACGACAACGCCTGGGAAGCCGCCGCGAAGTACGGCAAGAAGGGCAACTACGTGGTCGGCGC
>DJYI01000059.1 GCA_002448475.1 Verrucomicrobia bacterium UBA6982 | reverse complement strand
CGCGTTTTGAACACAGTTGACTCCCATGTCCTGCGCCTCGCCGGGGACGGCGAGGTTCCAAACCGCCGCGCCAAGTGCGGTGAGGCCGCAGAGCGCCAGCGCCAGAAGCAGCGCCTTGCCGCCGGGCTTCTTCGCCGCCGCGCCGAGCTTGGCGGCGAGGGCCTTGCGGGCCACGTGCAGACGCCACTTCACAGTGCTGACAGGTTCTCCAACGAATTTCGCCACTCGCGTGACCGGCTCCTCCAGAAGGTAGTGCATCACGATCACTTCCTTCATGTCCTTGGGAAGCGACTGGATAGCGTCGCGCAGAAGCGAATGGTCGAGATTCCGGAAAATCTCCTCATGCGCCGATTCATCCTCCAATTCCGGGACCTCGCCCGGAAAAATCTCGTTCGCGTTGGACTTGCGCCGGACGCTTTCGCGGAAGAGGTTCGTCAGAATCTGGCACATCCAGGCGAAGAAGGCCGACTGCTCCAGATAGTCGTCGATGTTGTCCACCACCTTGGCGAAGGTGGCGTTCACCAGTTCCTCGGCGTCGGAGTCGTTGACGCAGAAGCGGCGGGCAAGCGACATGAGACCGGCCTTGTATTCGCTTACAAGCCGTTTCGCGCCGCTGTCGCGGTTCTGCCTGAGTTCTTCGACGATGTCCATTTCCCGGAAACGAAATCCTCTCACAGGAATAAATGCGGATGCGGAGGGAAAGGATAGTTCCGGTTTAAGATTTTTTTTACAAGGTCTTCAGGAACGCCGGAAAAGACGCAACGCCATTCCACATCGCCTCTAGAGCCTCGCAAACTGAAATCACGCGAGTTGCATAGGTAGCAATCCACTTCTCCCAATAAAATAAATGCATCAACGGCTTCAATTCTACCATGCTGCTTGGCAAAGCCAAGCAAGCCAAGTTAAAAGGTTGAAAGGTTGAAAAGTTGAAAAGTTGAAAAGTTGAAAGGTTGAAAGAAAAGGGACCGGCGCCGGTCCCGCAAGTCCCGCCAGTCGCGCTCGTCGCGCTCGTCCCGCATGAACCATCAGCCGCGTCGGCGATGTCCGGCACGGCGCCACTTCGCCGGAGTGACGCCTTCCGAACGCGCGAACGCGACGGCGAAATACCCGGGATTGCAGAATCCGCATTCCGCTGAAATGTCGGAAACGGCGAGCGTCGTGTCGCGCAGCATGTCCTTGGCCCGCACGATGCGGCGGCGAAGCAGTTCCGCGTGGGCGGGCCGCCCCAGTTCGCGCAGAAAGAGCCGGTCGAGAGTCGATCGCGAAACGCCGACGCTTTCCGAAAGCTGCGTCATACTCGGCGGTCTTGCAAGGTCCGCGGCCAGAATCGAGAGAGCCTTGCGAAGCACGGGGTTCTCCACCAGAAGCGCGTCCGTCGAGCGTCTGGCGACCACCCCGCGGCACGGCACCAGAACGGGCGCGGCGGGCGCCGCTTCGCCGTCCATCAGCCTTTCCAGAAGCTCCGCGCCGGCGTAGCCGTTTCCCTCCAGATCGTCATTGACGCTGGAGAGCGGAACGGGCTGGTTTTCACAGACGAACGCGTCGTTGCCGATGCCGAGAATCGCGCACTCCTCCGGAACGGCGATTCCCACGTCCAGGCAGAGGGAGAGAATGCGCGCGGCGTCCTCGTCGTTGTAGGTGAGAACCCCGACGGGCTTGCGAAGCGCGACTAGTCGCGTTCCAACCGCCTTGGCGAACCGGTCTGCGTCGTCCAGACGCGACCGCGACACCATTTTCGAGAGAACGATTCTCGAAACCGGCTCCGAAACGCCGGCCATGCCCTCCTCGAGTCCCCTGCAGAAACCGGCCTGGACGGCCGACCATTCGGTCGAAAACCAGACGCAGCGCCTGATTCCGATCTCCCGGAAGTGCGCCGCCGCCATCCTGCCCGCGCCTTCGTAGTCCGGTATCGCGCGGGGCAGCGCCATCTCGGGCCTGTGGCACGTGATGTCCACCACAGGCACTCCACGGCCGCGCAGCCCTTCGGCGAAACGAGCCACCGCCGGATCGTCGCGCAGCGTGACGATTGCACCGTCTCCGCTCCAGCCGCGAGGGGCGCGCACGAGCCGGTTCGCGAGCGTGATGCGCCAGCCATGCCCGCGCGCAAAGCGCATGATGCCGTCGAACCGCTGCGGTATCGGCGGATCGATCATGAGCATCACATGGCGGCGAAACCGTCCTGCGCAGGGGTCTGCGCCTCTCTTTGTCGTCATGGGAGGCAAGTCTATGCGACAAGGAGGAATCGGTCAAGGGAATTTGACGAAAAAACGTAATTTTCACGAAAACATTTATCATTGTTTCTCACAACCGCATTGCCTATCATTGAAAGGCGAAGGGCGGTTCCGAGCCGAGAACCGGTTCGCGGCTCCGCCACACCACAAAGAAAAACGAGGTCAACCCCATGAATAGTTCGATGATTCGCGACTTGAACGGACGCCGCGCCGGCCGCCTTCCGCTCGCCTCGCCGCTGATGACCGCCGCGCTCGCGCTGCCCGCGTCCGCCGCGCTCACGGCGCGATCCTACGTTCAGGACGGACTTGTTGCGTGCTACGACGGCATCGACAACGCCGGCGCGGGAACGCACGATCCCTCGTCCGCGATCTGGAAGGACCTCACCGGAAACGGCTACGACGGCTCGCTCTCCGCCGGCATCGGATGGAACGGCAACTGCTGGACAAACGACACCGCCAACAAGGGCATCGCGCTCGGAAACGGGATTTCGGAGGACGTTTTCTCCACGGGTTCGTTCACGATCCAGTTCGCCTGCAAGTCACCCGCATCAACGAAGAACGTCGTTCGCATGAACTTCTTCGGGCAATACCAGCAGGCCAGCAGCTTCAACATCGAGCGCGCGAGCAACTCGACGTACTACAGCCTGCGCCTCTACGGCTATGGTCTGGCATCCGGCTCGGGAAACTACGACTGGAATCTGCCGAGCGCCGCCTCGGCTACGGTGCCGGACCGGTTCTTCTCCGCGTCGGTGTCGGTTGCGCCGACGTTCCAGTCGATGTGGATCGACGGCCAGCCCAGACTGTTCAAGGATGCCGTGTTCAACGCTCCGAGCGGCACCGCCAACGCCTACATCGGAGGCGAGGAAACCCGCCAGAACATGGCCTTCGTCGGCTCCTACTACGCGTTCCGCGTCTACAACCGCGTCCTCACCGCGGATGAGGTCGCCGTGAATGCGGCGGTTGACGCCATTCGCTTCGGAGGTTCGACGGCAGCGCTTCCCGACGGCTGGGAGACGGACTCGGACGGAACGCTGCGCCGCGCGCGCGGCGGCGACGCGGCCAACGGACTTGCGCTCGATCTGCGGTTTACGGGAAGCGCCGCCGCGGACGGCCTTGCATTTTCGACGACGCAGAGCGCGGACGACCAGCTGCGCTACGCCGAGGAGGACGTCATCCTCCCAATCCGCCCCACGGTCACGAACGCTGCCGCGACGTGCCTCTACTTCCCGTCGCCTTCCGACACGACTGCCGGAACGACATTCCGCCAGCACGCAGTGGCTGCCGGAAAGGCGATTCAGGGAGACGCAGCCACCGTTTTCGTGCGCTTCCGCTGGGACGGTGCGGCGCAGCCGTCAATCGAGAATTTTCCGACCATTTTCCTCAATGGCTACACAAGTTGGAACAACATCCACAACGGGTTCGGGGTTCGGCTGCGCGCCGGCGCGAACGAATCCAGGGGCTATCCCGTCATCCTTGTCTCGAAGGTCGCGGTCGGCTACCAGAACGTCGGAATCGCCACGACCGGCGCAGGCTATGTGAACGCCGGCAAATGGGTGGACCTGTTCGCCTCGGTGTATCCCAGCCCCACGGATCCGACGCTCTCCAACGCCGACATCTGGTATTGCGAGGTGCCGTCGTGGAATTCCACAGGCTACTTCGAGGCTACGACCGTGAACCACCGCCACTTCGGCGACCGGTGCGGCATCACGAACGTTCTCACGACCAGCTCGGAATTCCGACTCGGCTGCGAACCGAATCCGAGCGCCGCCCCCGTTTCCGGATCGGACGCCGGAAAATCCTTCCGCGGAGCCATCGCGGCCGTGAAGGGATGGAACCGCGTTCTCTCCGAAAACGAGCGCTGGACCGTGATGGCGGAACTCGGCGGCGTCCCGTCATGGACCGATCTTGAAACGTCGGCGGGGCGCACCTTCACGACGTGCAACATCGACGCGGACGGTTTCGAGCAGGGGCGCAACGGCACGGCGACGTCATTCCTCGGCGGCGGAACGGAAGGCGCAATCCGCTGGCGCGCGATGACGACGACATGGAACTCCAACACCCTCCTCTGGAACGCGCCGAAGGACGGCGACGCGATGCCCGTCGTCTATTCCACGAAAATCAGCAACCTGAAAGCCGGCAACGCGCACCCGGCGCACCTCGAAGCGAACGGCACGACGGTCTGGTCTTCCGACGGCGTGGAAAAGGGAGAGGAAATCAAGGTTGAAATCGGCGCGGAACTCACCCGTCCGGGACTCAACGAACTCAGGTGGGTCTATGACACCGAAACGGCCTCGAACTGGATGATTTTCGGATTTCACCGGCTCAAGCTCGTCACGCCGCCCAATCCGTTCGTCCTGGTGGTGAGATAGTCGCAGTGGAGCGCAGTCGAGAATCATGAGAGTCGGAGTCCTTCCCATCGGCGTCGCCGCCGCAGGCCTGCTCGCGGGCGCGACCGCCACGTCATCGGCGCAGGATGAGAACGGTCTCCGGGCCGCCGCCACCGGGTTCTTCCACTTCGAGCGGATCGGCGACGTCGATTGGGCGATCGCCCCCGACGGCCAGGCCATGACGCTCGCCGGCGTCGATTTCGTGAACCCGCACGTGTTCCACAGCTCCTTCATCGGCTACGCGCCCTACCGCCGCTTCGTCGAGACGAACTACCCTTCTCTCTCGACCTGGGCTGACGAAACTGCCGGACGCCTGCGCTCGTGGGGTTTCAACATGCTGGCCTCACACTGCGCGACGGATCTTTTTCCAGACTTTCCGCACGCCGAAACGCTCAATCTCAACAACCCATTCGCGAAATCGAAGGACCCGGAATGGCGTATCGCGGAAAACACCGACGCCCCTTCGACGGGCTTTCCCAACGTCTTCCATCCGGACTACGAAAGGGAGGTGTTCGCCGCCGCGGCGAAACGATGCGCCCCGCTCAAGGACGACTCATCACTCGTCGGCTGGTTCATCGACAACGAACTCAACTGGTGGGGCGGCTCGTCAGACATGGGCGCCGGCCTCTTCGACCTCGTGGCGAAACTGCCGCCGGAGCACAGCGCCCGCAAGGCGCTGGCGGAATGGCTCGATTCAAAATGCAATCGGCAGCAATCGACAGCAATCGGCAGCAATTGGGCGGCGGCGGTCCCACGCGACACGAAGGTCGGCTTCCTTCAACTGATTGCGGAGCGATATTTCTCGATCAACGCAGCCGCAATCCGCGCGGCCGACCCGAACCACGCCATCCTCGGCTGCCGTTTTGCGCGCGGAACGACCGCCACGCACGAAGTCGTCTGGCGCGAAGCGGGGCGGCATTGCGACGTGGTTTCGCTCAACTGCTATCCGTGGTGCGACCTCGACCGGGGCGTCGTTCTCACGGACCAGGGCGGATTGCCGCTCCTCGACGAGCTGCGTCGCGTGCATGACTGGTGCGGCAGGCCGATGATGGTCACGGAGTGGAGCTTCCCAGCGCTCGACACAGGGCGACCCTGCCTTCATGGAGCGGGGCAGCGCTTCCACACGCAATCGGAACGCGCCGCCGCCGTCGAACTTTTCGCCAGGACACTGCTTTCCGAACCTTACATCGTCGGACACGACTGGTTCATGTGGGTCGACCAGCCGGCCGCAGGTCTGCGGCCGGCCCTCCCGGAGGACAGCAACTACGGCCTCGTGTCGGAGCGAGGAGAGCCTTATGCGCTCGTGACCGAAACATTCGCGCGCGTCCACGCCGAGGCTTTCCGGGAGCGCAGGCTTCCAGCCTGCGATGATGCCGCGGGCAGGATGCCCGCGCTCCCAGGCGCTTCCGCGGGCAGGATGCCCGCGCTCCCAGGCGCTTCCGCGGGCAGGATGCCCGCGCTCCCGGGCGCTTCCGCGGGCAGGATGCCCGCGCTCCCAGGCGCCATCGTTCGCGATGGCGGCTCATCCGAGCGCGAGCGCTTCTTCGCCGCCGCCCGCGCGGCCTGTCCTGTGCCCGGAGCGGTCTGTCCTGTGCCCGGCACGGAAGTGCCGGGAATCGTCGGCTTCCGCCAGGCCGCCGACGGCTCCTGGACCCTCTCCAACGGCCTCGTGCGCCTCTCCGGCCGCGTAGGCGGGCGCCGGCTGGCTTCCGAAATCGCCTTCGCGGACGCCGGACCGGTCGGCTCCCTTGGCGCGCTGCTGGAATGGGACCGGAACGGACGGCCCGTCTGGACGGACATCTCGCGCCTTGCCGCCGTCGGGGATCCCGTGCGGGACGAACCGACGGGCGTCGTCTCGGTTCCGCTGCGCGGAAATGGCGAAGCGGGCCAAGTCCGCTTCGCCATCTCCGCCCGCGTCTCGCTTGCGCCCGGTCGCGGGGAGGCTCTCGTCGAACTGCTCTCCGTCGAAAACCTCGGCGACGCTCCGGTCAAGGTCCGGGGCCTCTTTTTCCGGCCCTGGTCAAACGAGAAGAAGCCGCGGTCCGGGCGCAACGTCGAAAAACTCTACAACGCCCCCGCCGAAGGCCGGTGGCTTCTGCCCGACGGTTCGCAGTGGGGCGTCACCACACATGATTTCGAGGGGTTCTCGGCCATGCGGCTCTGGACTTCGCCGGAGGGCGTCCAGCATCCCGACGTGGCCTTCCGCCTGCCGGTTCCCGCAGTTCTCGCCCCCGGCGAAACCCTGGCGCCCAGATTCCCGATCGGCGCGCTCCTTTCGCTCAAACTGCCCCCCGCAAAACGAACGACTCTCCCATGAAAGCCCGCATCATCCAATACCGTTTCGGCCCGACGGCCGACGACATCGGCGAAAACTTCGACTGGATCCTATCCGAACTCGACGCCTGCGATCCGTCGCTCGATGTCGTCGTTCTGCCCGAGGGCTGCCACGCCCCGGCACCGCCCGCGACGAATGGCGCAGGCAGTGTGGCGGGTGCGTCCCCCGCCCTTTCCCGCAGCGAGGCGATGCTCGCCAAGTGCGCCGAAACGGCCCGCCGCTGCCGCGCCGCCGTGTTCGTCAACGTCCACGCGGAGACGCCGACGGGGCTGCGCAACCGCACCTTCGCCTACGCCCCGGACGGTTCGCTCGCCGGCGTTTACGACAAGCAGAACCTCACGCCCGGCGAGCACCGCTCGCTCGACGACTCCTACACGCGCGAGCCCTGCGCGCCGACCGTCATTGAAATCGCCGGCGTCCGCTACGCCTTCCTCACCTGCTACGACTTCTACTTCGTCGAGCAGTGGGCGGCGATCGCGCGCGTAAAGCCGGACGTCGTGATCGGCTGCTCGCGCCAGCGCACGGACACGCACGACGCCCTTTCCTTCAACAGCCGCGCCTGCGCCTACGCGACGGGCGCGTATCTCCTGCGCGCGTCGGTCTCGATGGGCGCGGACTCCCCCTTCGGCGGCTGCTCCTGCGCGATCGCGCCGGACGGGCGCGTCCTCGGCGCCTTCGCGAACGAGGTCGGCCACTTTGACGTGGAGTTCGACCCGCACACGAAATTCCTCAAGAAGGCCGGATACGTCGGCAACGTCGTTTCGACGCACCCGGAATACGTCGAGCGCGGACGCCGCCCCTGCAAGTACCGTCCGGCCGGGAGCGCCATCGCGCCCTTCATGGCCGAACTTCCCGCGAAGCGCCTCTGCGCCCACCGCGGACTGCACGGCGCGGCCGTCCCCGAGAACACGCTTCCAGCCCTCGCCGCCGCCGCCGCTCTTGGCGCCGCCGAAATCGAGTTCGACCTCTGGTGGACGCGCGACAACGTCCCGGTCGTCATCCACGACGTGGACCTCGGCCGCCTCGCCGGCGTTCCGGGCCGCGTCCTCGACATGACGCTCGCCGAACTCCGCCGCGTCGATTTCGGCGCGAAATACGACGCGGCCTTCCGCGGGCTTTCCATCGCTACCTTCGAGGAGGCGATGGACAAGCTCGCGTGCCACGCCACGATCAACCTGCACCTCAAGGACGACGGCGGCCCGTGGGACGAATCGCGGCTCGCCTCGGTCGTGCGCTGCATCGACGCCCACGACGCCCGTCGCCACCTCTACTTCATGACCTCGCAGCGGGCGCTCCAGGCCCAGCTCGCCCGCCTCGCGCCCGACATTCCCCGCTGCATGGGAGCCGGCAACCACGACATCGACATCGTCGACGTCGCGCTCGAATGCGGCTGCACCATGATCCAGCTCTTCAAGGGGTGCCCGACGGGCGACGCCACGCCGGAGCGCATCGCCCGCGCCCATGCGGCGGGGCTGCGCGCAAACCTGTTCTGGAGCGACGATCCGGAGGAGGCCCGCCGCTACCTCGACATGGGCGTGGACACCGTCCTTACGAACAACTGGCTGGCGCTGCACACGGCGCTGGAGATGGCGTAACTGGCGGCCCATCCGATGCCGAAGGTTCTTTGCGCCGTTCTTTGCGCGCTGTTCGCGTGAGTCCGGCGAAATCTCCCCCCCCGTGTTCTACTGATGGAACCCTCCTTCACGACCCTCATCGCCCACCGCGGCGAATCCTCCGACGCCCCCGAGAACACGCTCCCCGCCTACCGCATGGCGGTGGAGCGCGGCTTCGGCTTCGAATGCGACCTCTACCTCTCTCGCGACGGGCGGCTCTTCACCTTCCACGACGGCGACCTCTCGCGCACCACCGGCGGCGCGGATTCCCGCAAGTGCGCCGAGGCGACGTGGGACGAACTCTCCCGCCTCGACGTCGGAGGCTGGGGCAAGTGGAAGGGGTCGCGCTTCGAGGGAACCCGCCCCGCGCTGCTGGAGGAGGTGCTGGAACTGGCGCGCGACGGCCGGCGCATCTACCTCGAGGTCAAGGCGGGCCCGGAGGCCGTCGAGCCCGTCGCCCGCGTCCTCGCCGCGCAGCGCCGCGCCCACGCCGGCAACGTCCTCTTCATCTCCTTCCACGCGGAAGTCTGCGCCGCGCTCAAGAAACGGCTGCCGCGGTACAAGGTCCTCTGGCTTTCCGAAACGCGCAACGCGCGGGGCGCCGCAGTTTCGCCGACTGACATCGCCGCCACGCTGCGACGCATCGGCGCCGACGGCGTGGACATGCACTTCGACCCGGCCATCCACGACGAGGCCTACATCCGCGCCGTCCACGATGCCGGATTCGAATTCCACGCCTGGGTCGTGAACCACCCCATGAAGACCCTCCTCGCCTTCTGCCGCGGCGCGGACAGCGTCACCACCGACTGCGCGCGGGCGCAGCTGGAGGCCATCGCCGCCGACGCCGCGCTCCCGTGGTAGCCGCCCCCGGCTCGAACGCCTTCCCGGCGCGCTCGGCGAGCGCGCCCTACCGGTAGGGGCCGACCGCCGGACGGCCCGCAATTTGGATTTGCCATTTGTGAACAATTGTGTCATTTGCGAACATTTGCCAATTGCGAATTGCGGATAATTTCTTCTGATCGACCAAATCGACCAAATCGACGACCGACCAAGCCAATCGAGATCGACGATCGACCAAATCGACGCTCGACCAAATCGACCTAGCCACTTGTCGTCATCGGGGGTGTTGACAGCCGTGCGCGCAGAACGGATGATTCCGCCCCATGCAAATTTCGTTCAAATCGCGGCGCGAAGGCGCCCCGGACGGCACCGCAGGCAGGCGTCCGGAGGACGGCGGATACCGCCATGTCCTGCGGCTCGTCGTTCCGATGGTGCTCAGCAACGCGGCGTTCACCGTGATGCAGTTCACGGACCGCGTTCTCGTGGCGCGGCATGGTTCGGAGGACATCCAGGCGGCCATGCCGGCCGGCATCCTGACCTTCTGCCTGATGAGCCTCTTCACGGCCACGGCTGGTTACGCCGGCACGTTCGTCGCCCAGTATCACGGTGCCGGTGACCGACGCGCGGGCATCCGCGCCTGCGCGGCCGGCATCTGGCTCACCGTGCTGTTCCTGCCGTTCTTCGCCCTGCTCCATCCGATTTGCTCCTGGACGCTTTCGCTGGCCGCTCGCGACGAGGCCCTTTTCGCGCTGGAGGACCGATACGCCTTCTGGATGCTGCTCGGCGCGCCGCTGGTCTCGCTGCACTGGGTGCTTTCCGGCTATCTCGTCGGACGGAACCGCGTGGTCGCGAACGCGATCGTCACGGTGGCCGGATGCGCCGCGAACGTGGCGCTCGATTTCTGGCTCGTGTTCGGCGGATTCGGCGTGCCGGAACTCGGCCTCGCCGGCGCGGGGATCGCCACGTTCGCGTCGGTCGCGCTCCAGGTCGCGGCGACGCTCGGCGTCGTTCTCGCGGAAAAGGACGTGCGCGCCATGCCCAGGCGCGAACTCCTGCGCCCCGACGCGGCGCTCGTTGGGCGCATCTTCCGGTTCGGACTTCCGGCCGGCGTCCAGCTCTGCTTCGACATGGCCAGCTTCGCCTTTTTCATCCTGCTGACCGGGCGGCTCGATCCGCTTTCGCTCGCCACGAGCAACATCGCATTTTCAATCAACAATCTCGCGTTTTCGCCGCTCATGGGCTTCAGCAACGCGGCGTCGGTCCTCGCCGGACAGTTCCAAGGCGCCGGAAAGCCTCCGCTCGCCAAGTCGTCCGTGATGCGATGCCTGCGCCTCGCGTGGACCTACATGGCGCTGTGCGTGGCGGTCTTCCTCCTGCTGCCGACGCAGCTCCTGGCGGCGTTCCGGTCGCCCGACGCGCCGTATACGGTCGCCGAAATGACCGGTCTCGGGCGGACGCTCCTCGCGATGCTCGCCGCATGGGGCATGTTCGACACGATGAACGTCGTCTTCCTCGGCGCGCTCAAGGGCGTCGGCGACACCCGCTTCGCGATGGTCTGGCTGCTCGGCACGGAATGGCTTCTCTACGTGCCGGCCGTCGCCGCCGTCCTGCTCGCGCTGCACGGCGGAATCGTCGCGGCCTGGTCGGTGCAACTGGCCTACATCGTGCTCCTCTCGACCGGCCTTTTCCTGCGCTGGAAAGGCGGGCGGTGGATGTCCATCCGGCTCGTGGAACCCGCGCGCCCCTCGGCCCCTTCCCGCGACTGACGGCGGGGAAGGTCATCGCGGCGGCGGAGCGCGGCGCCAGTCGCTCATGGTGCGGCGCGGCGATCGACTTCTCGGCCTGCGACGAAGTCCCGGCCTCGTTCATTCCCGTCGCTGCGGCGAGCGGCGCCATCACGGTCCCCGATCTCGTCCGCGCCCGCGGCGCCGGCGACCTCACCCGCTGCGAAACGAAGGCCGTGGACGGCGTCCTCTACGCGAAGCCGACTTCCGCCGGCTTCATAATGGTGATAAGGTAGCGCGAAACTCCCCGCCCTCGTGCGGCATGGCCGCGCCACCATTTCGCTGCGCCTAAAGGCATGCAATACCCACAACGACGCAACGGTCTTCCGCCTCTCGCCCACAGGAGAATGCGCGGGCACAGTGTCGGTGCACTTCGCCAAAATCGACCCCCTTGCCGCCGATTCGTCCTGCCGCGAGGGAAAGCGCAAAGCGCCGCCCTCGCGGGTCGTCGTCTCCTTCACCGCCGACACCGCCCTCGATCCTTCCTGCGCCACCATCTTCTACGAAATCGTGCGCTAGCGTTGCGCTTGGCGGCGGCGCGCCGCCGCCAAGCCCCCCGGCAGCTTGGGCGGCCGGGCACCGGGAGGACCGGGAGAATCGGGGCGATCGGGAGGATCGGCGCATTCCGGGAGGACCGGGAGAACCGGGGTGATCGGGTGGATCGATCCTCCCGATTGCGGCGGCTTGCCGCCGCCCGGTCCATCCGCCGCCGGTCCTCCCGATCCATCCGATCCCACCGGTCCATCCGAATCCATGCTGCGGCGGCGCG
>DJYI01000175.1:11447-13089 GCA_002448475.1 Verrucomicrobia bacterium UBA6982 | reverse complement strand
GACCAACGACGAACTGGAACAGGCTTTCGAGACGCATATCGGGTGGCGTGTTGACGACATGGTGATCCGGTATGCCGGCGTGTTGGGGCCGGAGTTCGCCACCGACTACGCGAAACGCGACAGCGCGGCCGGAAAGATCGACGCCGTGATTGCCCAGTCCCGGCGAGAGGGCATCCCGCTCTACCTCATCATCGACGAATACGACAACTTCACGAACCAGATGATCCGCGCGACGGGCGTGGAGGACTACCGCAACATCACGCACGGGGCCGGCTTCTACCGCAACTGGTTCAAGAAGTTCAAGGGCGATTTCGACCGGATCTTCATGACGGGCGTCTCGCCCGTCACGATGGACGACCTCACGAGCGGCTTCAACATCGCCTCGAACCTCTCGCAGGAGAGCGAATTCAACGCCATGCTCGGCTTCTCAGAGGTTGAGGTGGTGAAGATGTTCCGCGACTACAAGGGTGTCGGCCGGTTCACGGAGGGCGACCCCGACGAAATCGTCCGTTCCATCCGTCCGTGGTACGACGGCTACTGCTTCGCTACGAAAAAGATCGGCAAGGAGAGCGTCTTCAATTCCGACATGGCGCTCTACTACCTCAAGCACCTCGTCGCCACCGGAGAACCGCCGGGAAACATGGTGGACGGCAACATCCGCACGGACTACGACAAGCTCAAGACGATCACGGACATCCAGCGCATGATCCGCGCCGGCTCCGAGGAGGACGTGCTGGACATCGTGGAGACGCTGGGCGGCGAGGGGGAGATCCCATTCGACCTCGTGGACTCCTTCCCGGCCGAGCAGATCGTCGCGCCGAAGAACTTCAAGTCGCTCTTCTTCTACTACGGCATCGTGACGATGTCCAAACGCCGCGAGGGCTACAGCTACTTCAAGGTGCCGAACGTATGCGTGAGGCGGCAGGTCCTCGACCACCTGCGCATGCTGAACTTCGAGCGCGGCTACCCGGACATGGACGAATGGGCGCGCGCGGCGAGCCGGATGGCGTATCGCGGCGAGTGGCGCCCGTTCTTCGACCTGATCGCGGCAAACTTCAAGAAGTCCGGCGCCGTGCGCGACGGCAAGAACTGCGAGGCGCGCGTGCAGGGCTACCACCAGGCGGAGTTCGCTCACCTCCAGTTCTACCTGGCGCGCCCGGAGATGGAACTTTCGGGCGGATACTCCGACTTCTTCCTCTTCCCGAAGCGCGAGGGCGACGACGTCCCGACGCACAGCTACATCGTCGAGCTCAAGTATTCCGCCGCCGACGCGCCGGACTCCGAACTCGCCGCCAAGCGCGAGCAGGGCATCCGGCAGCTCCGCGAATACGCGGCCGATCCCGCCGTCCCGACCCTCGCCAGGGACACGACCCTGCGGCTCGTCCTGCTGCAGTGGAAGTTCCATGACATGGTGAACTGCGAACTCGTCGAAGAGCGCAAGATGTAGCGGCGCGACCGCAAGGCTTTCGCGCTGGAAAACGCCGAAAATAAAACGCGATATTCACTACCATCCCATAGCCTGCAACAATCCTCCCCCCTCAACGCAAAAAGTCCAGTAAACTTGCGGGGTTGAGGCGTTGAAGTCCGCCGCCGTTTCGGCGGCGGAGGCGGAAGCGGCGCGCTCGGAGAGCGCGCCTTCCGC
>DJYI01000175.1:0-11341 GCA_002448475.1 Verrucomicrobia bacterium UBA6982 | reverse complement strand
CCCGCAGAGCGCCAGCGCGACGAGGACGGCGCGGGCCGGCGAGCGGCGCTACCAGTCGTCGGTGCGGAAGGGCGATGCGGGGAGGCCTTCGCGGTTGTAGAGGTTGCAGTCGCCCATCGGGTTGGCGCGGTGGGCGTAGCGGACGGCGACGGGAGCCGGGACGTCGGGCGCGGAGACGACGACGGTGCGGCCGTCGATGCGCGCCTCGGCCCAGGCCCAGCGCCGGTCCGCCCCCGCAATGGCGAAGCCGCGCAGCGGGGCGTCCGGCGTTTCGACCGGGGCCGCGCCGCCGACGTCCGGATCTTTCCCGGCCGCCACGAGACCGCTTCCCACGTAGTCGAAACCGACGCGGATGGCGCCGCCCTCCACGCTCATGGAGTTGTAGAGCGGCCCGGAAACGACGAGGTCCTTGTCGCCGTACACGTCGCGCAGCGCCCACCGGGCGAGGCGGAGCCCCACGTCGAGTTTGTTCTTGGGGTGGATGTTCGTCGCGTTGCCGATGTCGATCGCGACGGCGAGGCCGCTCCGCGGGATGGTCTGCGCGGCGATCCGCTGGGCGTTGCGGACGCGGGCCCAGCCGTTGCCGCCCGCCGGATCGGTGGTCTTGGCGTAGTGCGAGGCGAGCTGCACGATGTAGAACGGAAAGCAGTAGCCCCACGCGGCGCGCCAGCCGGCGGCGAGCGCCTCGATCTTCTTGGCGTAGCCCTCGCCTTCCCCGCCGTTGGCGCAGCCCTGGTACCACGTGGCCCCGGCAATCGGGAACTTCACGATCGGGGCGACCATGGCGTTGTACATCCGCGTCCAGTGCGTGCCTTCCGGCATGGGGCCGACGTCGCTTTGTCCGATGCCGGACGCTTCCGCCGCCACCGTGCGCTCCGCCCAGGCGACCAGGTCGGCGCGCGTGCGCGCCACCGTCTCGGCCACCTGGGTCGCGAACTCGGGGAGCGCTGCGATGCCGGCGTCGTTGACGAAGGGCTCGATGGGGCATCCGGACCAGTTGTCGTCGAGAATGCCCATGGGAATGCCCGTCTTCGCGTTGAGTTCGCGCGCGAAGTAGTAGCCCATGGCCGTGATGCCCGCGAGGGTGCCGGCGTCGGCCACCCGCCAGGCCCCGCAACACGGCTCGCCGTCCTGCGGGAACAGCGCCTTTTCGTGGCGGAACTTCACGTGCCGGATGTTCGGATAGTCGGCGGCCGCAGCTTCGGCCTCGGCCAGGGCGGCGCCGCCGACGCCCCACGGGCCGCCGAGCGTCATTTCGGCGTTGGACTGCCCGCCAATGAGCCAGACGTCGCCGACGAGGATGTCCGAAAGGACTACCTCGTTCGTCCGTCCCGCGACGACAAGCTCGCACGGCTCGGAGCTCCACTCCATCGGCGGAAGGCGCACTTCCCAGCGTCCGGCGGCGTCGGCCGCGGTGCGGAACGCGCCGCCGGCAAAACGCACGGACACCTCTTCGCCCGGATCCGCGATGCCCCACACGGGCACGGGGCGGCCGCGTTGCAGCACGGCGTGGTCGGAGAAGATGCCGTTCGGGCGCGCATCGGCGAGAGCCGGGGCGGCACAAAGGACGGCGGCGGCGGAGACAAAGAGGAGCTTTTTCATGGAAGCGGGAACCGGGAGAGCGGAGCGGGGGCGGTGGCAGAGGCGGGGCGTTCTACCAGTGCAGGGAGCCTCGCAGGTAGTCGCGGAAGACGTCGGACGGATTGTTGAGCGCGGGGCTGTCGTCACGGAGCCCCCGGATCCCGTCCAGAAATCCGTGGCCGCCAGGTTCGCCAACGAGCAGGACGGCGTTCGTCGCCTTGTCGTCCCGGAACCCGGCCCAGAGGTCGGTGACGAGCGCCCGAAACGCGCCTTCGCACCGCAGGACCGTGTGGGGATGACCGGGCGTGGAGGCGTACCAGTAGCACATCGGCGCGTGCAGGACGGCGTTTTTCGACTTGGGGCCGAAAAGCCAGCCTGTGCTGAAGGCGTCGGCGTAGCAGCGGTCGTACGTGTTGTTGTTCTCCAGGTCCCAGAAGCCGACGGTGTCGTCGTAGCACGAATGGATGAGGTCCCACGAGACGAGCGGGTGGACGTTGCAGAACAGGTTCCCGCCGCCTTCGATCTTCACGCCCTTGCAGAAGGCGAAGATGCGCATGTTGGTGAACGAGTTGTCGAACGCCTGCACGAGGAGCCCGATGGAGTCCGGGCGGTTGTTTCCGACCAGGTTCACGTCGCGGATGTCGCAGTCGGCGGAGCCGCCGTTGGCGCCCCAGAAGACGCGGATGCCGATGCGGACGTTGCGGATCGACGTGTTCTGGATGCGGGTTTCGCGGCCGCTTTCGATGGAGACGCCGTCGGCGACGCCGGAGCCGTCGATGTAGCCGCCGTACAGGCCGTAGAGACTCCCGATCGAAGCGTTGTCGTTGGCGGGATGGCTGCCGCCGAGGCGGATCATGGCGTTGGTGTGCGCCCAGTCCGGCGCGGCCTTCAGGACGGCGAAATCGTCCAGCCGCAGGGACACGGCGCGCTTCGGGGAGGCGGGCGTGGCGACGGGGTGCGACAGGACGTACACGCCGTCGGGAATGCGGATCGTGCGGTTCGGATGGGCGTCGATGAGCGCCTGGAGCGCGTCGGCGCAGTCTTCGCCGGGAGCCGGCGCGAAAACGACGGGGCCCGGCGCGGCGTCCGCAGCGGCGGCGGGGCCGGGCGGCGGGTCCGGGGGCGCGGCGGCGGCGAACGAGGCAGCGGAGAAGGCCGCCGCCGCGGCAAACGGGAGCGAGCGCAGGAGCGTGGAATGCAACATGGCGATCACCGTACGACCAGGACGAAGACTTCGGGATGGTAGGTCACCGTGAAGGCGGACGACGCGCCGAGAACCTCCGCGCCGCCTGCGGTCCGGTAGACGGGCGTCACGGCAAAGAGGTCCGGCTGGGCGCCGCGCCGCCAGCCGATGTCCAGCGTCCCGCCGGCCGTCTCGCCGACGGCGATCCCGTTGCGCGTCCAGCGGTAGGCGTCCGCGCCGGGCGAGACGGCCGTGACCGTTTGCACGGTGCCCTTGCCGAGGCCGATGTCGGCCGGGCCGGTCGCGGAAACCGCCGCGACCTCGGAGGCCGTGACCGCAAGCGGCCCGGCGACGTAGGTGGGATCGGCGCCGGTCGAGGCCGGGTGCTTGAACGCCTTGTCGCCTGTCAGAAGATCGACGAGCCCCACGCCGTCGGCGCCGGAATATGGCACGAAGAGATGGACGAGCGCGTCGTTCTCGTAGATGCGCACGGCGTAACAGCGCATCGTCGCGGCCTTAGGCCCCGTGCAGATGCCGGAGTCGTTGATGGCGCCGCACACGCCCATCGGGTTCCGGCTCACCCAGTCGGCGGCGATGGACTGCGACGAGAAATCGGCCGAGTAGTCGTCGATTTTCTCGCCGTTGAGAACGACGTACTGGGTCTGGGCCGAGAAGTCCGTGACGGCCGTGAAGCGGATGCTCAGGGGGCAGAAGCGGTAGGCGGAGTTCCCCTCCGTGTTCTTCATGTTGAATTTCACGTACGGGTTGCCGTTCCAGAACGTGTAGGCATGGCCGCTGTTGCCGCCGTAGGAACCGTAGTAGCAAACCTGATCCGCCGTGAGCGGCATCATGTCCACCTCGATGCGGCTTGTCTTCTTCGCATGGTAGCCGGTGTCGATTACCATGTTCCCGGACGACTCCACGTAGGCATCGCTCGTGCACTCCCACAGGTCGCCGCCGGCCGCGAAGTTGGCCGTGTTCGCCGCCAGAAGAACGCCGGTGCGTTTGTCGGCGATGCCGACGACGCCGTCCTTCTTCGCGGGCACCCAGTCGTGGACGAGCTGGCCGCTCTCGTACGCCTTCATGCCCCAGAACCGCGCGCCCGATGCCGGAGACTGCGTGAAGACCGTTCCGTTCGCGCCGCCGTCCGCCATGATGGCCACGGTGCCGCCGCGATCCGTCGTGTTCGCAAGGGCGGTCCCGCCGCCGCTTGTCGTCAGCGCGCCGCCCGTGTAGCAGTATCCGGTCGGCGCGTTCACCGTCGTGAAGTCGATGACGTACCGGTGGCGAAGCGTGTCGAGCGGGGTGGTGAAGCTTGCACCGCCGCTGTTGATGAAGAACTTCATGGAGCCGTCGGTATAGAGGAGCGTGCGGAGCGGGCCGGTCTTTTCCCAGCTACCGAAGAGGCGCTGTCCTGTGCCTGTGCTGCGGAGGGTGAACTCGCCTTCGACTTTTGACTTGGCGTCGAATTTCCAGTCCGTCATGAACCCGGTTGCGCCTTCATTCGTCGTCTTGACGACATAGCCCTCCGTCGTCCCGGACGGTTCGAGGCGGTAGGTGAAGTAGCGCGGAACCTTGGGCGTGATCACCTTGCCCGTAAGCGCATCCTTCATGCACGCGCCGTCGATGGACAGGTGCGGCAGGAAGTTCGTGACGAGCGTTCCGCCCTCCGAAATCTTGAACGACCAGCACTTCATGCCGCACGCCGGCGACTGGAACGACGAGCCGTCAGCGCTGTTGGCGTCCGCAAACAGCGCAAGGGGACGGGTTTGTTCCGCCGTGATGGCCGATCCGGACGACTTGTATCCCCAGTGCACGATGCCGTCCCGAAGCAGGTAGAAGGTCATGTCGGTGGCGTCCAGCGCGAACGACTGGCGCCCGTCGTCGAACGCCACACCGGTGTCCACCGCCGTGCCGCCGGTATTGAGGAAGAACTTGATGATCTTGCTGTTTATGTAGATGAGCGGGCGATTGCTGCCCGAGGCGCCGTTCCACGCGCCGAAGGGACGGCAGTCTACGATGGGCGGATCCGAAATCTGGAAGTCGGCCTCGACGCGCGACGCCGCCGTCATTTTGTAGCCGGTGTTGATGCCCATGTCCGCTCCCGTGCCGGACGCCGCGAGCTGGGCGTAGAAATCGCCCGTGAGGCGCAGGACGTTGCCGCCGAACCCGGGCAGGGCGACATCGTCGCGCGTGTCGGCGGCGATGGAGCCGCCCTCGCGGTCGTAGAGGCACGGAACGCCGTTCACGATGGCGGGCACGTAGTCGCGCACGAGGACGCCGCTTTCGTAGATCTTCGCGCCGTAGATTTTGGCGCTGGCGTAGTGCGTGGCGTTGACGCGGAGCGCTCCGGTGGATCCGGTTGCGGCGCCGAGGAACATGATCGGCCACGAGGAGGTACCGAAGGTCGCGGATGAGAGATCGGTCGTGTTTGTCGTCGTGCCCGTGACGAGATGGCCCTTCTTCGCCACGGCGTCGACGACGACTGTGTGGCGCTCGGTGTCCTTGAGCGTGACGCCGGAGGAAATGGGGCCCTTGTCGCCCACAAAGTACTTGTAGGTGCCGTTGTCGCGCCAGATGCCGCAGCGCTTGCCGCTGTTCGCCTCCCACGGCGAGAAGACGAAGCCGTAGCAGTTCGCGTCGAGATAGGCGTAATCGACCTCAATGCGCGAGTTCGCGCCGAAGAAGTAGTCGGTGAAGAGGACGTTGTTCTTGTTCGGCGAGGAGACGTAGGCGTCCTCGGTCGAGCCGGACTTCACCACGCAGAGGCCGGGCGACGCGACGCCGCTGTCGCCGCCGTTCGCGAACGCGAAGAAGGCGGTTTCGCCGTCGGGCGTCACTTCGAAGTTGCGGAACTTGACGTAGTCCGCCCGGGCGGGCAGGGCGGCAAGTCCGCAGAGCGCGGCGCACTCGGCCGGCGTGAAGCTCTTCACGGGCTTCGCGCTCGCCACGCTCTTGCCGTCGGGCGCGAGCAGGAAGACGTGCAGGCGGCCGTTGTCGGTCTGCACGTACATCGTCGGGCAGCCGGTCGCGACGTGCGAGAGCTTCACGTTCATGATGTCGTCGTCGAAGAGCGCCGCGTCGGTGACGAGCTTCGTCACGGTGTCTTCCGCCGGATCATAGACGTACACGGAGTTGTTGGAGCCGCTGACGGCGCCCTCGCCGAAATAGACGAGGTCCCGTCCCTTCACCGTGTAGCAGGAGAGGTTGCGGATGCGCGTGACGCCCTCCACGGTCTTGGTGGAAAGAAGCGAGAGCACGTGCGACGACTTGAGCGCGGCGGTGTCGTAGGCGAGGATCTTGTTGCGGCTTCCGCTCGCGTACTGGTTCACGTAGAGGCGGGTGCCGGCGGCGTTGAAGTCGAGCCCGTCGAAGCCCGCGTCGCCGAGGCCGGAGACGGGAAACGCATTGTCATCCGCCTTCCAGCCGAACGCCGGGACCGCGAAGGCCGTGTACCGGGCGCCGGACGACTTGCCGCTGCCCGGGATCGCGACTCCGAGCGTGGCGGAGACGGCGCCGCCCTTCCATCCGCCGTCGCCCGAGCCGGTGCCGAAGAAGTCGCCGGCCACGGCCGAGGCCATCGCCGCGCCCTTGACCGCGCCGGAAAGCGTCTTCAGCTCTTCGACCGAATAGACCTCGCACGGATACGCGGCGTTCGACGCATGCCAGCCGACGAGCAGATAGGCTCCGTCCTCGCTCAGGTTGACGTAGTGCGGATCGGTGCCGTCGAGACGGGGATCGACCGTGGCTTCGACGACGGGTTCGTCGAACCACGCGGCCCGGGCCGCGGACGGAAGAACGGCCGTCGGGGCGGCGAGCGCGGCGGCGGCGGCAAGGGTGCAGAGCGGGGTTGCGTTCATGGTTGTTTCCTGGGTTGGTTGGTTGAAAGTCGAAAGTCGAAAGTCGAAAGCCGAAAGATGGTCTTCGGTCAACCCGGTCATTCCGGTCAACCCGGTGCTCCCGGAAGGATCGGATGGACCGGAAGAATCGGGAGAATCGGCGGTTTCGGATGGATCGGAAGGGGAGGGGGCGTTCTTGCTGCTCACCGCCTGCTGTTCCTGCGCCTGCGCTTCTCGCCTGACGCGGCTGAAAGCCGCATCCCCGACGAAGGCCACCGCCGCGCCAAGTGCGGTGAGGCCGCAGAGCGCGAGGGCGAGGAGGAGGGCCTTGCCGCCGGGCTTTTTCGCGGCGGCGCCGAGCTTGGCGGCGAGCGCTTTGCGGGCGTAGTGCAGACGGGAATGAACCGTCCCCACCGGCTGGCTCAGGATCTTGGCCATCTTGACGACCGGAATGTCCATGAAATACCGCAGAAGCAGCACTTCGCGGTCGGATTTCGGGAGTTCCTCGATGGCGCCGCGGACGAGCGAATGGTCAAGGGAACGGAAAATGGCATCATGCGCATTGGGGTCGGCGACATCGGGCATCTCCCCCGGAAAAACCTCCATCAGGTTCGACTTGCGCCGCGTCTGATGCGAGATTTCGCTCATCAGGATTTGGCACATCCACCCAAAAAAGGCGGATTGCTCGACATAGTCGTCGATATGCTCGACGACACGGGCGAAGGTTCCGTTGACCAGTTCCTCGGCGTCGCATTCGTTTTCGAAAAAGCGGCGCGCGAGCGCCATGAGTCCCGCCTTGTATTCGGCCTCAAGCCTTCTCGCCCCGTTTTCCCGGTTGGTTCTGAGTTCTTCGACAATGTCCATTCTCGGAATGTCCCAACACTACCATAAAGCCGGTTGGCGGGGAAAACCTTGAAAGACGTTGTTCTCCGACGAGTCGCCGCTCAGGCTCGAGTGGCCGGCACCATGACGACGGGGGCGTCGTCGCTACGCAAGTCGGCGGCGGGGAAAACGACGCCGGGCATCCTAGCGCATCGCGCGGCGGGGCGGAATGTCAGGAACGGGGCGAACCCATGTCATTTTCGGACAAGCCGGGGGGGCGGCGGCCGCGATTCCCTGATGCGGTAGTGACATCAATTTTTATTCAAAAAGTTCGTGTCAGGCAGGGGCGTCGTGGTATCATGAATGCGTCAACGTCAAGGTGTCATCCATGTGCAAATCCGTTTGGGCCGCAGTCGCCGTTGCCATCCTCACTCGTTTCACGTCCGCCGTCGGGGCTGATGATGCTCCGGCATCGACGGCGTTTTCCGCAGTCGGGCGCGTGGAGTTCTCGCAGGGCGGGAAGCTGACGGTCGGAAACGACATCCTCGCCATTTCAACGCCGGACTACGCGCGGCAGATCGAGAACACCGACGTGCCCATGTCGGTCGAGCTCTACGCGATGGGGCAGCGCGCGTCGTGGAGGGGGCGGTTCGTCGAGGTCGAGAAGTTCCTCGAACCCCAGGGCGACGGCTCGTTCACCGTCACGTGGGCGCTTGATCTCAAGCCGTGCGGCGAGGCCGCCGTCGCCGACCTCTGCGTCGAAGTGCCTCCCGAGTCGTTCGACGATCTGCCGCCGCAGCCGCCACGGCGTCCCGACGCCGATGGCGTATTCCGCCTGAGTGGCCTGTTCGGCGGCATCGAGGCGTCCGTGGCGGGGAGCGACGGCGAGTGGTGCTTCGAGGATTTCCGCGCGGCCGAATGGTCGGGCCGGTTTCGCTTCCGCTGCCGCGTCCCCTACACGGGCCTTGCGCCGTGGAAGGGGAGGGTGTCGATGAACTTCAAGGGGACGAAGGCCGCGCACCGGGCCTTCCGCGTCCTGGACGTCGCCGCCGCGGCGAACACGGGGCTAACGGACGAAACTGACGGCGACCGCGAGGGCGGATGGACCGACCAGGGGCGCAACGACCTCTCGGCGCTCGCCGACGGCGCGGAGCTGCGGAGCCGATTCGTGCCGCTCCACGTCACGCCGCGCGCGATCGTGCTTGCCGGCGGGGAGCGCACGTATTTCCCGGCGGAGTCCGGCGAGATTTCCGTCGGGGCGAAAATCCGCCGCCTCGACTTCCTCCACGCCGTCGCCTGGGCCGGCGCGCCCGGAAGCGTCGCGTTCCGGTATCGCGTGGGGTATGCGGACGGCTCGTCCGAGGAGATTCCCGTCGTCACGGGCGAGGACGTGAACAACTGGCACGGCGTCGTCGAGCCGACGCGCGGCTACGTCGCGTGGGAGGGCGCGAACAGCTCGTCTTCGCTCGCGCTCCACCACAGCCGCTGGGTGAACCCGTCGCCGGAGAAGACGGTCGCGTGGGTGAAGGTGCTCGGCAACCCCGATGGCGGCGCCGTCCCGATGGTGCTGGGCGTGACCGCTCTGGACGCGGAACGGATCACGGACCGGCAGTTCCGCGCGCTGGAGGATCTCTTCCAAAACAAGCCGCGCAACGACGTCGACACCTCGTCGTGGTATCCGTGCGGGCTTTCGTGGGGCGGCCCGGGAAAGACGATCGCCGCGGGGACGGCCCTCGACGCCTCCGCCGCGCTGGCGGCGTCGGAAGCGGCGTTCGACCGCCACGCCTGCGGCGAATGGGGCCGGCTCGTTGCGGTCGGGGACCATCTCGAATTCGAGCGGAGGCCCGGCGAGCGGGTGGCGGTCTGGGGCGTGAACTTCGCCGCCAACGCCTCGTCGCCGCCGAAGGACCTCGCGCAGGGGATCGCCGACAACCTCAAGCGGCAGGGCGTCAACATGGTGCGGTTCCACAAGTTCGGCTGCCACCCGGGGCGCCAGATGGGCAGGGACGGCCTGTTCCTGCCCGAGCTCCAGGACCGGATGGACTGGTTCGTGTCCGTCCTGAAGAAGTCCGGCATCTACGTTTACATCGACTGGGAGGACGAGCTTGCCTTTCCGGAGCTTGCCGGGCGGTGGCCCTACAAGAGGGGGCTCCACTGGGCGCCGGTGTTCATGCCGGCGTTCCGGGAGCGCGAGCGCGACTACGCGCGGGCGCTCTTCGGGCACGTCAACCCCTACACCGGGCTTTCCTACGCCGAGGACCCGGCGGTCGCCTGCATCGAGATCCTGAACGAGGCCGACCTCTGCACCGTCATGAACGGCAATCCGCGCCAGATGCTCGATCCGGAGTTCTACGACGAGCTCGACCGGCAGTGGCGGGCGTGGAACGCGGCGCGGGGACGTCCGGAGGCGAAGTCCGTCGCGGACGACGTCGGCAATCCCGACCGGCTCCGGTTCGCGACCGACGTCCAGCGCGAATACCAGCAGACGCAGCGCGCGTTCCTGCGGGACGAACTCGGCTACCGCGGGCTCGTCACCGGCAACAACATCGTCCAGCACGCCTACGCGGCGACCGCCATCGACGACGGCATGGACTTCGCCGGGCTCCACGGCTACGTCGGGCACGTGCCTGCCTACTTCAACGCGCCCTACGACAACGCCTCGGCCGTCCGGACCTCCTCGCCTGGCATCCCGTTCCTCGGGCAGACCTGGACGCGTCCCGCCGGCAAGCCCTACTGCTTCGGTGAGTGGAACTTCTGCTACCCGAACGACTACCGCTCAGAGGGGCTGCCGTTCACCACGGCGATGATGGCGCTCCAGGGATGGGACATGTCGCTCTTCTACGCCTTCGAGGGGCCCATGACCTGGGGCGACTGGGAGCATTTCCGGACCTGGGGGCTGGAGGGCATTTTCGCGTGCGGCGCGGGGATGGACCCGAGCACGTGGGGGCTTGCCGTTCCCTGCGCGATCGCCTTCCGCCGCGGCGACATCCGCCCGTCCGGGAACGTCATCGCCGTGCGCCACACGCGGGACGAGCTGCTGAAGATGGGCAATCCGTTCCGGATGCGGCAGATGCAGCTGTCGTGGATGTTCCTGTTCGGTCGGGTTTACACGGAAATCGCGGACGCGCCGGACGAAACCCGCTGGCCGATGAAGCGCGAGCCGGGACTTGGCGAGTGGGACGAAATCAAGGCCGTCGCGAAGAGCCTGGGCGTCGGCGGCGTGGAGGACGGCGTCCTCGCGAGCGACACGGGCGAGATGAGGAAATTCGTCGGCGACGGGCTGTTCCTGCTGGACACGCCGCGCAGCAAGTTCGCCGTCGGCGACCTTTCGTCGATGGGGCGGGGCGGGCGAGCGCTCTCCGGCGTCGAAGTCCGGTCTCCGGAGACCTTCGCCGCGCTCACCCTCACCAGCCTTGACGCCGAGCCGACGCCCGTCGAGCGGGCGAGGCGCGTCCTCGTCTGCCTCGTCGGCAACTCGCGCAACGAGGCGGCGGTGATCCAGGGGCGCACCATCGTCGATCCCGGCTGGGAGAAGAGCCGCGCCGTGCTGGCCGAACCGCTGGAGGCGACGCTGTCGTTTCCGTCCTCGCTGGGACCGATGAAGGTCTATGCGCTATCGACCCGAACTGGCGAGCGCCGTAGCGAACTCCCCGTGAACCCCGACGGCAGCTTCACGATCCCGAAATCCGCGCACACGATCTACTTCGAGGTCGTCCGCGGCGAGTGATGGAACGGTGCAGCGTGAACCGATTCGGGCCGCCCGGCGGTCGGCCCATATCGGTAGGGCGCGCTCGCTGAGCGCGCCGCGATGTGGCGACGCCCACTTAACGAATTTCTCTCCCCGATTTGGAAAATGGGGGTCGGCGAGGAAAGATTCGTCGGCCCGGCCTGATGTATTCGGTCAGGGATAGGGGTT
>DJYI01000116.1:30626-30825 GCA_002448475.1 Verrucomicrobia bacterium UBA6982 | reverse complement strand
GGCGCTGAATTCGCCCACGTAGATTTTCGCCCCGTGCCTTTTCTCGAAGGCTCGTACCGGCGCGAGGACGCTGCGGAGCTTTTCCCTATCCCATCCGCGCTCCGGGTCGGGGTAGCGGAACACGTCGCTGCTGCGGTTGTCCAACCCCTGGTGGGTGTATTCGATCGGGTTGTAGACGTGGACTTCGTAGATGACGTTC
>DJYI01000116.1:30368-30575 GCA_002448475.1 Verrucomicrobia bacterium UBA6982 | reverse complement strand
GTGGACTTCGTAGATGACGTTCGCAAGCGCGAGCGGCGAGAGCGTCCCGAAGGTGGACGGCACGTCCCACAGGTTCGATTCCACTATGACCGGCGTTTCGGGATCGATTTCGCGGATCGCCGCGGCGGCGCGGCGCTGGAGAGACCAGTAGTCGCAGTCCGGCAACGCTTCGTGCATCTGCACGGGCTCGTTGCAGAGGTCGTAGCC
>DJYI01000116.1:29951-30277 GCA_002448475.1 Verrucomicrobia bacterium UBA6982 | reverse complement strand
GAAGCGCTCCGCGATGCGCCGCCACAGCTCGACGAAGTGCTCCGCGTATTCGCGCTCGAAAAGCATGTTGTATTCGCCTCCGGCCCGGCGGCCGCCGGGCGTGACGTGGAGGTCGAGCACGACCTTGATTCCGCTTTCCCTGCACATCGGCAGGACAAACGTCTCGAAGTGGTCGAGGCGTCCGGCGAGCCAGCGGTCGAATTCGCCGAGATCGCGGTTCGCGTTCTTTTCGTGCCACTGGCGGATCATCTGGTAGCGCAGCAGCGTTGCGCCCCATTCGCGCAGGGTGGCGAAGTCGTCGGCGGTCATGTCGCGCGCGGGGGACA
>DJYI01000116.1:1752-29849 GCA_002448475.1 Verrucomicrobia bacterium UBA6982 | reverse complement strand
ATGAATCGCGGTTTCGGCTACGGCAGCGCGGCTGGCTGAGGCGCTGGGAGGAGATGCGGTAGCCGATGCGCCGGGGGGCGGAGGGGCCATTGGTGCGCGATATTCGCAGCAGTGGGTTTGGTTTGTGACGGGCCAGTACGGGCGGCCGGAGGCGATGCGGAGGGTGGAGAGGTCGAAGACAACCTTTCCGCTCGTGTCCTGGAGGCCGAGCACGAGGCGGGCAGGCGCGGCCTTCGCGGTGCAGAGGTCGTCGCGGACGCGGAGCGTCTGGTGCGGGAAGTCGCCAAGGCGCGACTCGGTGTTCGGGTAGAATGTCTCGCCGGAATCGGGGTCCCTGTATTCGAATTGGAACTTCAGCCCGTTCCAGGCGTCGCGCGGCTTGCCGATGCGCTCGCCGCTTGCCTCGATTTCCGCCTCGAACGGGACTCCGTCGTATGCGGAGAGGTCGATCTCCGCCCATGCGCGGCACCCCCGGCGCGCCGCTTCCGGCGGCACGTCCACGGTGAGAACGTCGCCCTCCAGCGTGGCGTACTGCGGCAGGTTCCAGACCAGGCCGCGAGGCGGCGAGGCCGCCCCGTCGGAAGCGAAAGCTCCGCGAAGGGGAAGGAGCGCCGCCAGCGCGCACAAGGAAAGCGTGCCGTGTTTTTTCATCGTGTTTCGACGCTCCGAAGCAATCGCTCTTGCCGACGGCGCGGCGCGCGCAGTCAGCGCAGCACCAGCACGAACGCCGAAGGATTGTATACCACGGTGAACTCCGCCGGAGATCCCTCGACGGTGCGGCCGTTGGCGTTGAAGACCGGGGTCACGGCGAAGATGTCGGGCATCCTCTGGCGCACCCACGGGACGGAGAGCGAGAGACCCTCCGGCGCGGCGATTTCCTCGCTGTTTTTCGTCCAGCGGTATCCGACTGCGCCCGGAGCGAAGGCCGTGAGCTCCGCCGTGCCGTCGCATGGGACCTCCGCCGCGCCGGATGCCGGTTCGAGTACCTTGAACGGCGCGGTCTTGCCGCCGTGGTCGAAGCCGGCGCCGCCGACGGTGAAGTCCGTCGCGCCGCCCGCGGCGTTGGCGTGGAAGGTCTTGCCGATTACGTCGTAGAGCCCCGCACGGCCGCCGATCTTCGCCGGGTAGTAGAGGTGCTTCACGACTCCGCCCTCGGACACTTCCACGGAGTAGATTTTCGCCTTTGCGAGGCAGCTCCATGCAGAGTAGTCGGCGTAGTCGGGGCGCCCGAACAATCCCATCGCCTGTGCGGAAACGGTGTTGTAGGAGCCGGAGAGGTTGCCGCTCTTCTCGGTGACCCAGTCCGAGCCGTCCCACTTCGAGAGCGAATACGACGATGCGCCGCCGGAAATGGAGAGGACGGCCCTGTGGCGCTTCACGTCGGCCGCCATTCCGATGCCCGTCCCGTTCCAGTTGTTGGCGTCGCACGACGAAAACGAGAACTCGCCGCCGCCGTTGATGTAGAACGTCCCGCGGCGCGGGTTGCTTTCGTGGTCGTTGCAGTCCTGCCCGAAGAGGCGCGCCTGCGCCACGCTTGCGTCGGTGAAGGCGAAATCGACGGCTATGCGCGAATCCTTGTTCATGAAGTAGCCGCTGTTGATAATCTGCGCATCGGCGGTGGACTGGATGTAGGCGTCCTCTTCGGTGCCGTAGGCGGAGAGGAGCGGCGTCTTGGCGGTCTTCGCGCCGGAAACGAAGCCGCCGTTTCCGGTGGCGTCGCGGAGGCCGACGACGCCGTTCTCGACGGCCGGGACGTAGTCGCGCACGAGCGCTCCGTCCTCGTAGATCCGGAAGCCGTAGAGGCGGGCCTTGACGATGTTGCCGGAGCCGGATGCGTTGGAGAAGATCTTGAGCGTCGAGGTGTTCGACTTCGAGGCCGTGGCGAGCGGCGCGGCGGATGCCACGATGTGGTTCGTGAAGCCGGCGGTCGTCATCAGGACCTCGCCCCCGGCGGGGTCGAGCGTGAACTGGTGGCGCTCGTTGAGCCGCGCCGGCGACCAGCCGTATTGCGTGGTGGTGTCGCCGTCGCCGCAGATGGCCCGGAAGGCGCCCCAGTGGTTGAAGACGCGGTAGAAGACGCCCGCGCTTTCGTTCGCCTCGAAGAGGTAGTAGCTGTTGTCGCTGTTCGCCGTTCCGACATGGGCCATGTCGGCGACGATCTTCGTCTTGCCGGTCGCCCGGTAGCCGGTGTCGATGTAGTCCGAGATGTTCTCGATGTAGGGGTCGTCCTCCTCCACGAGGATGTCGCCGCCGTAGCCGAGGAGGTGGCCGGTGACGAAGGCGCCGTCGCCGTCGGGGGCGACGTCCTTCAGGCCCGCGATGCCGCCCTTGAGGCAGGGGACGTAGTCGTGGACGAGGGTGCCGTCCTGCCAGATGCGGGCGCGGTAGAGGTTCATGTGGGCGCAATTGGCGAAGGCCATTCCGGAGGGGTCCTTGCTCTGCGCCATGAGGCCGACGGGGTGGTTCGCTGTCGCGGCGCACAACCCGGCGGACGTGGCGAATGCCGCGGAAGTGCCCGTGATGTAGGAGCAGACAACGTGGGACGGGTCGGTGGCGTCGATGCCGACGCGGTGGCGGTTCGTGTCGAGGCCGCCCATCGCCACCGTCGCGGACTCGCCCTCGGCGCACTGGACGAAGCCGATCCGGTCGCTGCCGACGTAGCACGACACGTTCTGCCCGGCTCCCGAGGCGTCCGCGCCGAAGATGCGCCAGCCGGCGCCCGCCGTGGCGGCCGTGAGGGCGTAATCGACCTCGATCTTCGCGCCCGGCTTCCAGAAGAAGCGGCTGTTGACGGGCTTCTGGTCGTTTCCCGTCCCGACGATGTAGGCGTCCTCGCCGCGCGTGATGGACTCGATGTCGCCGCCGCAGGCGAGGGCGCAGCCGTCGCGTGTGTCCGTCATGAAGACGCCCGCGCCCTCGTCGTAGAGGCCGGCGACGCCGTTCTTGACGACCGGCCTGCAGTCGCAGACAAGCGCCCAGGCGGTGCCGACCTTCTCGTAGATGCGGACTCCGAACACCTTCATCTTCGGGTGCGGGTCGTCGCGGACCGCAGTTCCAACCGCGTTTGTCGCCCAGCCGCCGATCATGACGGGGTAGCTGAGCGTGACATCGCCGATGCCGGCCCAGAAGGGCCCGGCGATTTTGTCGCTTTCTCCGTTGCAATCGGAAGCGCCGGGATAGATGTAGTTGTTGCCCTTGAGCGCGCTCATGGTGTAGCGCTCGTTCCAGCCATGGGCGGCGCTCGGAATGCCAGTCGAGGCGTTGCCGACGGACGTTTCGTAGTAGAAGTAGCCGTTGTCGTTCACGTAGATCGCGTAGTTGCCGCCGCCGTGGGCGTCGAGAATGCGGGTCCCGGCGGCCGGCTTTTCCACGAGCTGGAAGTCGACGTCGATGCGCGACGACATCTTCATGCGGTAGCCGGTGTTGATCACCTGCGTCCCGTCGAGTTCGACATAGGCGTCGCCGGCCAGGATGGCGGCCGGCGCGAAGCAGAGCGCAAGCGCGGCGGAGCCAAGCGCGCGGCGCATGCAAGCGGTGGTTTTGTCCATGGTGCTGAATGCCCTTTCGGCGAAAAATACTACACCGGAACCGCAATCCCAAGAATTGCTTTTTTCGGATAATAACTGTCTTTTTTTTCGCAAAAACGCTTGCGCCGCCGCTCAGGATGCGGTAGAATCGGACCCGTTGGATCACTGGCATCGGAAACGGGACGCTGGAATGGGACGCGAGACGACAAGGAAACCGGACAACCCCGCTACGCCGCCGTGGCGGATCGTGGGTCCGCTGGGGTCGGGGCCGGAGAGTTCGCGGCGCATCATGGCAGGTGCGCTGCGGTATGCGGCGCTGAACCGCGAGCGGGTGCGCCTCCGCCTCTACGGCGCGTTTGAGCCTGGCTTCAACCGCCTGCTGAACTTCCGTTCGTGGAGTCCTGACGGCGTGGTGCTCGGACCATACACGGAACTTGCCGCCCGGGACATACCGGCCGTGCGCTGCCGCGCCGCTGTGTTCGTGAACGCGCCGGCACCATCCGGGCGGCGCTTCGCGGCCGCATCGGTCAAGTGCGACAACGCCGCCGTGGCGCGGACTGCCGCCGATTTCTTCGCCCGCAAGAAGTTTGGATCCTTTGCCTACGTCGGGACGCCAGAGCGCGACGACTGGTCGCTGGAGCGCGAGGCGGTCTTTCTCGCCGCAGTCGCGCGGCACGGCGGGGAGGCGCACGTATTCCAGGCGCCGTCGCGCCGCGACTTCCTTGCCGCCGAAAAAGCGCTTGGCGCATGGCTTTCGGCGCTTCCGAAGCCGTGCGGCGTCTTTGCCGCCAACGACCAACGTGCCCGCCACGTCCTCGACGCATGCGAAACCGTCGGAATCCCAGTCCCGGAGCACGTCCAGGTGCTGGGAGTTGACGACGACGAGCTCATCTGCAACCAGACCGTCCCGGCCCTCTCCAGCATCGTGCCCGACTACGACGAAGGCGGCTGGCTCGCCATCGAGACCGCAGTCGGCATGCTCGACGGCGCGGTCCCCGACGGCACGGTGCGGCTCTTCGGCGTGAAGGGCATCGTCGAACGGGCCTCCACGCAGGACGTCGGCGGCGCCGGGCGCATGGTCTCGCTGGCGAAGACCTTCATCCTGCTCCACGCCGAAAGCGACATAACCGTGCCCGACATCGCCAAAGCCGCCGGCGCCTCGCAGAGCCTCCTGGAGAAGAACTTCCGCGCCATGACCGGCATGACAGTGTGCCGCGCGCTCCAGGAGCGGCGCCTGGCGCTCGTCTGCCGGATGCTCCGCACCACGAACACGCCCATCGCCCACGTCGGCGCTCTCTGCGGCTTCAGCGACGACCTCTGGCTCAAACGCCTGTTCAAGCGCCGCTTCGGCCGCACGATGCACGACTGGCGCACCCACCGCGAATAGCGACGAGACGGAAAAGGACAGGCGCGGGGGAGAAAGGGGATGGCAAGCGGGCAAGGATCGGCGAAAGAGGCACTAGCGCTCTTTGAAAATGCCACAAACTCTCATTGTTCACCAATCAGCAATATCACTACCATCCCATAGAAATGCAAAGCACCTCCCCCGACAACGCAACGCTGATGGGTTCTGTTGCGTAGGGGCCGTCTAGGGACAGACCCCGTTGCCCCGCCGCCTCGTCGAGGCCTGGGCCGCCGAGGGGCGCGGGGCCTAGGCGAGCTCGACCATCTGGTGGCAGAGCAGTTCGGGGATCTCGAAGCGGACGGTGCCCTCGGGATCGGTCGAGAAGGGCAGGGCAGTGCCCTGCGGGACGAGCCGCACGGACGAAAGCGGCGCCGCGCCCGGGCGCCGAACCGCGACGCGCAGTCCGCGCAGCGGGACGAGGTCCTCGACGACCTCCACGTCCTTGTCCCAGATGCCGCCGCGCTTCGCGGTCGGCGCCCATAGTAGGTGCAGGACGGCGCGCTTCCCCGCGGGCTGCTCGCGCAGCGCGACGCGCCCTGTCGAGGGCAGCCCCGCGACCTCGACGGTCGGCGCGCCGAGCAGGTCGCGCAGCACGCGGAGCGCGTAGTCGCGCACCGCGACCATCCCGCGCCGCGCGTAGAGCGTGAAGACCGGGTGCGCCAGATATGCGATCGCGCCCTTGCGCACGCCGCACGCGAAGCCGCTTTTCTCCGGGCGGTTCGGCGTGTGCTGGTGCGAGCAGAAATGCTCCCACGTGCGGTTGAAGTAGGGGTCGTAGACGTCGCCGAGCGACGCGCCGTCGGTCGGCGTGACGCGCTGCGAGTTGCCGCCGCCGGGAATCCAGTCGGAGGGGTGCATCACCATCGGCGTCGAGAGGAACGACGGGCGCAGGTCCTCGCGCGGCAGGATGAAGTCGGGGCCGAAGGGCGAGATGCCCTCCGTCGTCGCGCCGACGTCGAAGAGGAAGCGTCCGCGTTCCGCGTCGAGCCCCGAAGCGCCGGAGAGCAGCAGCCGCCCGCCCTGCACCAGATAGGCGTCGAGCCTCGCCTTGAGCGCCTCGTCCACGCGGATCGCGTCCGGCAGGACGAGCGCGCGGTAGCGCGAGAAGTCGCTCTCCGCGTCGAGCATGTCGAAGAGGACGTGCCCCTCGAGCAGCATCCGGCCCGCGCCGGTGTCCGCGGGCGTGGGGCGGTCGGCGTCGCTCGCGGCGGTGCCGCACTCCATGAGGACCCCGACGTCCGCGACGCCGCGCGTGCCCTCGCACCACGGCTCCTTCGCCTCGATCTCGGCGTAGGCCTGGCCGATCAGCGCGTAGGTCCCGCGGTCCATCTCGCCGGAGGGGTGGCACTGGTCGCCGACGGAGCACTTCGCGCCCCAGGCGAGCATCGCGGCGCACTCGTAGCGCAGCGCGTTCGGGTGCTTGAAGCCGCCGAACTCCCCCCAGCTCTGGTGGAACTTGCCGGTCATCCCGAGGTAGTCCAGTCCGAGGCCCTCGACGAACTTCGCGCCGAGCGGGAAGTGGTCGTAGCCCCAGCCGCCCGTCGGGAGCGACTCGAGCTCGAGGTGCGAGAAGAACGGAAGGAAGCCGCACGAGCGGAACTTCGGTCCGACGTTGCCGCCGTTGTGGAAGACACGCATCGCCGGATCGAGCTCGCGCGCGGCGGCGGTGGTGCGCTCGTAGTAGAGGCGCAGCGTCTCGACGGCGGCGGCGTCGACGTCCTCCGGGCGGTCGAGCCGGAGCCCGTGCCCGCGCATCCAGCGCTGGCACCATTCGCAGAGGCAGGGCTTCTTCCCGACGATGTCGAGGAAGATGCCGTCCGCCTCCGGGAAGAGCCGGCACGCCTCGCGGATCTGGTCGCAGAGGTAGTCCAGGTAGGGCGAGCGGAAGCACATCGCGTGGAAGCCGGGCTTGGCCGGCTCCGCGACCCAGCCCATGTACTGCCCCTTGTCGTTCATCGCGCGCCACTCGGGGTGCTCGTGCGAGGCGACGTTGTCGATCCCGGCCGAGAGGTAGACGGGCGTCGCGACGCCGATCTCCCGGGCCGCGTCGATCTGCGCGCGCAGCAGGTCGAAGGCGAGGCGCGGATGCATCCTCCCGACCGACGTCGGGTGGTAGGACCAGCCGTGGTGGCACTTGGAGAAGAGCGTGATCGAGTCGACGTGCCCGAGTCGCAACGCCTCCTGGAACCGCGTCTTGTCGAACTTGGCCCCGACGCCTTCGATGTCGGGGGACGTGTGGAAATCCAGGTGGACCTGGCGGAAGCGGAGGCCGTGGCGGGGATCGTTCATGGTCGGATGGGGCGGGGTGGGGGATGGTGCGGGCAAAAGCGGTCCCAAGTATAGCAGGAACCGCCTCCGCGCACAATCCGCCCCCGGTGTGAAAATGCCGCTTGACATTCTGTATCATTTGTTCTATTGTTCGGGCTCACGGACGGGTGACTCCCGCTCCGGACTCCACGCATGAGATCGAAGACCAAATTCAAGAAACCGCCGTTTACGGTGGACCGCTCGCGATACGGCGATCTGGCCGAGCAGATCGCGGCGGGGCTGCGCACCGCGATCGAGACGGGCTACTACAAGCCGGGCGACGTGCTGCCGCCGGTGCGCGAACTCGGAGAAATCCTCGGCGTCAGCATGGGCATCGCCGTGCAGGCGGTGTCGATGATTCGCGAGGAAAGCCTCATCAGCCCCCGCCCGCGCGTCGGCAGCGTCGTCTGCGCGCCGGACCGCCCGCTGTGGAAGGGGCACGTGGTCACGGTCATCCCGCCGGGGGTGTACAACCCGTCGGACACCGCCGTCCACGCGGTGCTGCGCGACCGCCTCACCGCCGCGGGCTATCTCGTGACGCCCGTCACGGTGGCGGAGACGCGCCCTCGCCGCTTCGACGACTTTTCCCTCCTCGACACGGTTCTGCGCCAGCAGACCGACCTCGTGGTGCAGCTCCACCGCCAGGAGAACATCACGCGCTGGCTCTCGAAGCGCGGCCTTCCGTTCGTGCGGCTGGCGAATGACGATGCGGCGCCGCCCAACTGCATCGGCGTCGTGCGCCGCGACTTCGCCCGCGCGCTCCCGGACTTCGCCGCGCACTGCCGCGAGGCGGGCGTGAAGTCCGTGCTCCAGGTGGCGGACATCCTGCGCGCCGACGCGACGGAGCTGCTTGCCCGCGACGGCATCCGCGTCGAAACCCTCCGCACCCCCCGCGCGCTGGTGAACGGCCCCGGATACGACTTCGCGGACTGGGCGACGGTCGAGTTCACGAAGCGCCTCGCGAAGGGGCGCGGCTGGCTCCCCGACCTCCTCTTCTTCCAGAACGACCACCTCGCCTCCGGCGCGCTCCAGGCGATGGGCTTCGCCGGCCTCCGCATCCCGGAGGACGTCCGCGTCGTCTCCTGGGCGAACCGCCGCTACGGCCCGTTCTTTTTCAAGCCGGTGACGCGCATGGAGCTGGACAACGCCGCCGTCGGCGCCACGCTGGCGGACTGCGTGATGGAATACCTCAAGGGCGGCTCGTTCCCGGCGGACGTCGTTGTCGGGCCGGACTACATCCGAGGGGAGACGCTGTGAAATGTTCACAAATCTTCAATCTTCATTGTTCATCCATCTGCAATGCAAATTTGTCTCACGCAGAGCCGCGGAGACCGCAGAGAACTCTGCATTTTGAATCTTTCAACCTTTCAACTTTCCAACTTTCCAACTTTTCAACCTTTCACTCATCCCCTAACCCAAAGGAGAAAACATGAACAAACCGAATTGGCGCCTGGCGCCCAAAAACGCAACCGCCGCCGCCGCGCTCGCATTGGCCGCGACCGCCGCCATCTCGGCGATAGCCGACACCTGGTACTGGACGGCTCAAAATGCGACTCCCGCATACTCCTCGGGCACACTGGCGGATTGGGGCTGCGATGCCAGTCTTGCGGCGAATTGGACGAATTTCGTCACGAGGACACAGGGAGTTCCGGCCGAAGGCGACATCATCAAGTTTTCCAATCTCTACCACAAGAACAGTTCCGGAATCGGAATCCGAAACATATCCAGTCGCAAATTCGGGGGCGTCGTGTTCGAAAGAGGACAGACGCCGATCAAGCAGACGACGCTGAATCTTGCTTCCGGGGCCACCATTTTGTTTGAAAGCGCGGCAAGCGATTCGACATGGACGTGCAACATCGGATGCGAAGGAACGAACATAATCAACATCGCCATGGGCAAAAAACTGACGCTGAACTGGCGGAACGTCACGGGACCCGGAGCGACTCTCGTCAAGGACGGAGGTGGTTTCTTTTTCGCCAACACGCACAGTTCCAGCGATCTCCCTTGCAACGTCGGGACGCTGCTGCTGCGGGCCGGAACATTCGGCTGCCACTACGCCAAGATTCCCGAAGTCCGGTTCGATTCCGACGATTCATCCGCTCTGCTCCAGCTCGGAACGCGCTCACCGCATGCAAACGACGCCACCTACAACCGTGTCGGCTTCTTCATCGAGAACGGACTTCTTGCGGAGTCGGACGGTGTGGCCAACACGACGCACGGCGTGACGTCCGCCTACGGACAGAACCTCGTATTCACGGGAACGCCGAAGATCAAGGAAATAGTGTTCACCGGGACATTTTACGGCTCGGCGGGTCTGGTGTGGAACCCCGACGCCGCGAACTACACGTTCACTTTCAGGAAGGCTACGCATCAAACGACGGGGCTTGTCGCGGTTTCAAACGGGACGGTGCGTGTCCGCGACGGAGCAAGCTTTCCGAACTTGTCGCAGGTCGTGGTGGACGGTTCCAATTCACGAATCCGCATCGAGACGTCTGGCGAGGTCTTACCGGCGGCAGCCGTAGCTCTCTCGCATGGCGGAAAACTGGCGCTTGCCTCTGGTGTCCACCTGTCGGTCGCGGCGGTGACGATTGATGGAGTGGCTGTTGGCGAAGGCCTCTACCATGGCGTTGGCGTGGAAAGCCAAATGGGCAGCGTGGAGGCGTCGTGGATCGATGGTCCCGGATACATCGCCGTCGGGCCGGTTTCCGCCGCTGCATCAGTATCCGTCACATGGACGGGCGCGGGTGCGGACACGCTCAGCAGCACACCGGAAAACTGGTCAGGTCCGGTGCCGTCGTTGACGGACGGGAGTGCGTTCGTGACCGTTGCGGGAGGTGCGAGATTTACGGCCGCGAATGGCGCATGGCTCGACGGATTCGATCTTTCGAGCGTCGCCTCGTTTGCGCTCGGCGCGTCGCCCGGCAAGGAATTGTGGATCGGCCCCGGTGGCATTCAGGGAGCATCCGGAACGTATTCCGTCGACGCGCCCGTGGTTGCCATGGTGAAGCAGTCCTGGGCGTTCGGGGATGGAGCCACCGTGAATTTCAATGCGCCCATACGCGATTTCGACGCGGACGGCCTCGAAATCGAGTCCCAGAATTCCGTCTTCAACGTGAACGAATCGTTGGGTCCTGAAGGCTTTCAGGTGGATGTCGAGCACAGAAACACGGTGAACGTCGCCGCCGGCGTCACGAACAACGCCGACCTGAGACTCTACAACGGCATTTCCGGCGATCTCTGGGGCACTTGGACGAAGTCCTTGATCGTCTTCAAGGGCGGTGCGCAGACCGTCATGAACGGATTCGTGCAGAACACGAACACCATGATGCATCTGGCTTTCGAAGATGGAGCCGATGTCGTGTTCGGAGGTGGAGTCCTCAGCCGAAACTCGACCTATTTCAAGACCATCGGTCGGAACGCGCGCATCCGGTTCGACAAACCGTTCCTCGCGAGAAATTCCCTGGCCGCGCAAACGGTCGACGCCACGGCCGTCATCGAACTCAACGCCGAGGGGAACTGCCTGGGATACGCCAATCCCATGGGCGTGAGCGGCGGGTATCCCGCGCCTTCGTGCGGCACGATCAGGTGCCTTGTCCCATACGCCCTGAAGGATTACGCGCTTCCTTCCGGCACGTTTGAGTACGGTGGGACGCCGGTGACATCTGGAATGGAGGCCGGACGGTTTGAAATCTGTGGAACCACGACACTCGACCTTTGCGGCAACGACCAGTCCCTCCAATGCCTCTACGCGCACGGCGGCACGATCACGAGCGAAAGTGACGCGGTTGTCATGCTGAACGACCGAAGTGCAGGAAACTGGACGGCGGCCTCCACCGCCAACAGGACGAGAGTCGATCAGGCGACGTGGACGGGTGGCGCCGGATTCGTGTACAACGGTGCTTCCGCCGACTGGCCCCGGTTCATGATGGCGGTTTCATCAACGACCGGCCGGCTGGAAATCGTGCAGGGCCGGCTCGTGTTCCCGGCGGCTTCCGGCGACGCGCTCGCGACAAGCTTCGGGACGGAGACAGCGACGGAGACGCCGCGTCCAGCCGTTGACGCCTCTTGGCAGAACTGCAGCGAAGTGATCCTTCGCGGCGGCACACTCGAAATCGGGCATTCCCGCGCGTTTGGCAAGGAAACGGCCGTCAAATTCGAACGCGGGGCCGACGGCTCCTGCGGAAAGATCAAACTCGCACCGGGTGTGACCCAGCGCGTGAAATCGCTCGCCGTCGACGGCGAGGCCTTGCCTCCCGGAACGTATGGCGCGGCGGGCAGCGGTGCGTCGGTCGTGCGGACTGACCTCTTCGATTCCGCCGGCTCCGGCGTGCTCTCCGTGGCGGGCTCTGCCACGATCCTGTCCATCCGATAGGAGGCTGGGGCGTTTCATGAAAAAGACCTTGAGCCGCCTGGAAAAACGGTTCCGGGCCATCCTTCTTGCATCGGGCTGCGCCGCGTTTTCGGCGCAGCCGCTTCGGGCGACCGTGGTGCTGGATGCGCCGGGCCATGTCGTCATCGAAGGCCATTCGGCGAATGCAACCCGAGGAAAACCCGGAGAGCAGTTCTTCATCGTCGACTGGAGAGGGCGGCCGATCGGCATCCGCGGTGCGTTCGACGGCGAAGGAAACGCGACATTGCCACCACTTCCGACCGGATACTACACGTTGGAAACGGCATCCACAGAAAGAACCGATGCGGCGCGGCGGTCGATCGCCACGTTCGCGGTCGTTCCGCCTCCGGAAACCCGAGCGATGGACGGCGATTCCTTTTACGGCGTTGACTCTGCCCAAAGCGGGATATCCCGAAAGGGGACATTTTACTGCCCATGGAACGGCGGGGACACCTTTCGAACGGTTAGCGACCTAATCGCGCTCGCCGGCGTCCCGCGCGTCAGGGAGCGCACCCGCTGGACCGACGTGAATCCGCATCCCGGGGAATATGCTTTCGAGGGTTCCGTTCCCATGCGCAACGCCGAACTTCTCCACGAACGCGGCATCCGCATCTGCGGCCTCTACTGCGCACCGCCAGCTTGGGCGAAAAAGTTTGATCGGCTACCCGCCGACCTCAACGAGATTTTCGAATCCTGCGCCGCGATGGCGGCGGCATTCGGGGACAGAATGAGCGACTGGGAATTCTGGAACGAGCCGGACATCGGGAACGAACCCGTCTGGGACTACGCCGCTGCGCTGAAGGCAGGATACCTCGGTTTGAAGGCAGGTTCGCCTGCCGCCACCATCCTCCCCGGGGCACTGTGCCGCCAGACGCCATTCGACATCGATCTGCTCTGCTATGCGCGCGTCCTCTACGAAAACGACGCCGCCAAATTCGGCGACGCTTTCAACTTCCACACGTATAACTCGGTTTCAAGCTATCCCAAAATGCTTGGCACCCTGCGAAACTTCATGGCCCGGAACGGCATCACCGGGAAGGCCGTCTGGATGACCGAAAACGGGACGCATCTGGAAGGGCGCGCCCACGAGCCCGGACGGATGAAAGGCTTTTTTGCCCACACGCCGGAGCAGGAACTGGTCAAGGCCGAATTCTACCCGAAGTCGCAGGTCTTGCTACAAATGGAAGGAGTCGCGAAAAGTTACTACTTCGTTTTTGGGGCCTACAACGAATACGGGGGAACCAAGGACTGGGGCGTTTTACGCAGGGACGGCACGGTCAAACCCGAATATGCGGCAATTTCGACGATGACCCGCGAATTGGTTTCCGCGCGGCTGGAGGGCGAGATGTCCGTTGGCGACGGTCGGAGGGCGTTCCTTTTCAGGCAACCCGATGGCCGCCAGACGGTCGTGTACTGGTCGGTCTCGCCGCTGGAAACGCAAAAGGACGGCGTCGTCCCGCCCACGCCGGACTTCTCGATGCCGCTGTCCATCACCGCCCCGAACGGTCTCTACCGGTTGTCCGATCTTTGCGGCGTCCAATCGACGGCCTTGGTCACGAACGGCGTTCTCTCGCTGGAATCGACGCGATTTCCCGCGTATGCGTCGGGTTTCCGCGAGCTCCGGGCCGACAAGCCGCCGCTTCCGGCCGGAGAGTCGAAGCCTTATGAGCCAAAAGTTGACGAAGATCTTTCCGTCATTGTCCGCGCCGATCTCGACGCCGGGGATTTCGACATAGCAGCGCAAAAATCCCGTGCGGTGTTGAAGGGCGATTCGGGCCGCATCCGGTTTCAAGTCTGGAACATGGACGACTATGCCAAGACCGGATTTCTCGAAGTTTCCGGGGCGGCGGCTTCCGGTCTGCCTGCGGGGCCGGTCGTCCTCGGCCCGCGTGGCGGGCTGCCGGCGCAGTTCGATTGCACCCTCGAACCCGGTAATACCGGAGAGGCATTTGACGAATTGGTCGTGACCGGCGTGTTCGACGGCAGGCGTTCGAGCCGCCTTGCAATACCTTTGTGCTTCGAGAAAATATGGCATGCCGGCTGCGAAGCCAGGCCTCTTGACTGGCAGGATCCCGGCGACTGGAACTTCGAGACTTCCGCTTCAACGTGCAAGGTTTCATGGGACGACGCAGAACAGGCCATCAGGTTCGACATGGCCTGGGCCGATCCTGCGGTTTCCCGATGGTTCCGCGCCGAATACGGGCTGAAATCCCCGCGCGAGGACATCGGCACGGCCTTGAGAATGGAATTCGAGGAAAAATCCTTGCAGGACAAGGTCGAGAACGATTTCGGATCGAGCATGGTCATGCTCGGCTACGGCGATTCCGAGAGGCCCCAAAAGCGCATCGATTGTCCGGCCCCGGTGGCGAGTTGGGAGAGGCGAAGTGTGGAATTGAAAGAGGAATTCGATCTTCCTCACGTGAAAACAGTTTGCATCGGCGGCGATCCGCGGGGCATGAATTGCACGTTCTGGATCCGGGCTGTAAATGTGATAAAATCCGAGGGAACAGGAACGAAACTCGCCATTCCGACCGGGCAGGGTGTTCGCCAAAGCGAAACCGTTTCGGAAAAATCGAAGGATGAACAAGACAATGAGTAAGCAGCATTTCGATCTTGTCGTTGTAGGCGGCGGCCAGGCTGGCTGCGCCACAGCCCTTGCCGGCGCGCGCGGGGGGCTGTCCGTCCTTCTCGTCGAAGCCGCCAGCGCCCTCGGTGGTTCTGCCACGAACTGCCTCGTCAACCCTTTCATGCCGTATTCCACCACCATCGAGGAGAACGGCGAAAAGAGGCGGCTGGCTCTGTCGCAGGGAATTTTCTCGGAAATCCTCGGAGCCCTCACCGAAGACGGTCTCTTCTGCGCAAGTGCCCACAAAGATGGCGAGGGGTGCGACCAATGGGGCAACCCCGTTTTCTGCGAGGAGTCGCTAAAGGTCATCCTCGACCGCAAGATGGCCGAGGCCGGCGTCCGCGTCCTTTTCCACGCCACCCTTTGCGGCGTCAGGACGGAAGGGCGCCGCATCGTCTCCGCATCCTTCGCCACTGTCGGCGGCGTCCTCACGTTCACGGCCGACGCCTTCATCGACGCCACGGGCGACGCCACCCTGTCGGCATTCGCCGGAGTCGCGTTCCGCCTGGGTCGTTCGGCGGACTCCCTCTGCCAGCCGATGACGCTCTGCTTCCGCGTATGCAACATCGACTTTGAGGATTTCTGGAAGCACCACAAGGAAATCAACGACCTCTACAAGAAGTTGCAAGCCGATGGAAAAATAAGTAATCCCCGCGAGAACGTCCTCGTTTTCCCGACGCGCATCGCCGGCGTTCTTCACTTCAACACGACGCGCGTCGTGAAGCACAATCCTTCCGATGCCTTCTCCGTCTCCGAGGCCGAGGCCATCGCCCGCGAGCAGGTTCTGGAGATGGTCCAATTCCTCAAGGAGAACTTCGACTGTTGCCGGAACGCCTCCCTTGTCTCGACGGCGGCCTCCATTGGCGTCCGCGAGAGCCGGATGATCGAGGCCCGCCACGTCCTCACGCAGGAGGAACTGGTCGCGGGGACCCATTTCCCCGACGGCATCGCGGCCGGGAACTACGACATCGACATCCATTCGCCCGATGGCAGCGGGACGAGCCATTATTACTTCCCGCCTGGGGTTTACTACACGATTCCCTACCGCAGCCTTCTGCCGCGCGAGTTCGACAACCTTGTCGTGGCGGGGCGTTGCATCGGCGCGACGCACGAGGCGCAGGCTTCGATCCGCATCATGCCGATTTGCGTCTGCACGGGCGAAGCGGCCGGCGCCGCCGCGGCGCTGGCAAAGGAATCGAATGTCGCCGTGGCCGACGTGGACGCCACCCTCCTCCGCGCGCGACTCCGCGCGGGCGGCGCATTCGTGGGATGACAGACGCGAATGCCATTTGACAGGAAATACATGACGGCAAGACAGACAACCCCCGGAACCCAATCTTCAACACCGACCGCCTTCCATTTCCGGCGCTTGGAAGTCCCCGTCGGCGCGGCGCGCCCGTTCACGGCGCTGCTGCTGGCGGATACGCACCTCACGCGGTGCGACGCGCGCGACGACGAACGCAGGAACACCCTTGCCGCCGCCCGGCGGCAGGGGGAGTTCCGCGACGCGGAGCGTTTTTTGCGCGAGGCGCTTGCGGCGGCGCGCGAACGGCGTCCCGACCTGCTGCTCCATGCGGGCGACGTGATCGACTTCACAAGCGAGGCGAACTTCGCCGCCGCCGCAGCCGTTTTCGCGGAAAACGACTGGTTCGGATGCGTGGGCAACCACGAGTTTTCGCGCTACGTCGGCGAGGCGCGGGAGGACGCGGAATACAAGGCCGCAAGCGCGGGGCGCGTCGCGGCCGTCTGGCCCAACGACATCTCCTTCGCCTCCCGCGTCGTGAACGGCGTCAACTTCGTCGCCGCGGACAACGTCTATTACCACTTCACCGAAGAGCAGCTCGAGCTCATGGAGAGGGAGGTCGCGAAGGGACTCCCCATCGTGCTCCTGTGCCACGTCCCGCTCTACGCCCCAGGCCTCTACGCCGCCGTCATGGCCAGGACAAGCGGCGTCTGCTCCTACCAGTGCGGCGTTCCAGACGAGCTGGTCGATACGTGGAAAAAGGAGCGCGACTTCCCGCAGGGCGAGGAGTGGCGCGACCGGCGCGTCCAGCAGCGGGCCGACGCGCCGACGAAGGCGTTCGTGGAATACGCGAAGGCGCAGCCGCTCCTGAAGGCCGTCCTCTGCGGCCACACGCACTTTTTCTGGCAGGAACACCTCTCGCCGACGGCCGTGCAAATCGTCTGCCCGGGAACCTACATCGGCGAGGCCCTGGAACTCCGGTTCGCCTAGATCCGGGCCGCCCAGCGGGCCGTCTAGGGACAGATCCCGTTGTCCCTTTGAGCGGGCCGCTTTGTTTTCAAGGACCAGCGGGACCGGAGGGACCGGCGGGACTGGCGGGATTGGCAATCATCGCGCCAGTCCCCGGCCGCCTGTCGCGCCAGTCCCGCCTGTCCCGCCTGTCCTTTGCCATGGTGCCTCCCGCCGCGCCCCGCCTGGGAGCGCGGGCTTCCAGCCCGCGAATACGCCGCGGCCGGAGGCCGCACCCCCCAGCGCCGCGGGTAAGATGCCCGCGCTTCCAGGAATCTTCCAGCCCGCGAATACGGTGTCTCGCCGCGCCACGCCTGGGAGCGCGGGCTTCCAGCCCGCGAATACGGCGCGGCCGGAGGCCGCACCCCCCCAGCGCCGTACCCCCAGCGCCGCGGGCAAGAGGCCCGCGCTCCCAGGAATCTTCCAGCCCGCGAAGGTGCGGCGTCTCGCCGCGCCATTCACCTCCAGCCGCCGTTCATCCGCACTGGTCGGCCCGCTCTTTGAGCGGGCCGCTTTGTTTTCAATGACCAGCGGGACCGGAGGGACCGGCGGGACTGGAGGGATTGGCAATCATCGCGCCAGTCCCAGGCCGCCTGTCCTTTGCCATGGTGCCTCTCGGCGGCCTCCCTGGGAGCGCGGGCATCCTGCCCGCGATTCCTGTCTGTTTGCAACGCGAATCAAAGACAACTGCGCCGACGAGTCCGATTCCTATGTCTCCTCGCTCGTTCGGTGCACTCGCATTTGACAAATAGGGCTTTTTTTTGGGGGGGCGCTTCGGTGCGCTTTTCAATTGACAAACTGCGTCCCCCTGCCAGAAAGGCGGCTACCACTCGACAATGGCGAAGGAATTTGGCAGGAGGCGAAGGGAGGCGGTGCCGCCATCGCAAAACTCCAGCGGGACTTCGGTGTAGGTGCGCACGGCGTCGGTGACGTGGCAGCGCGCGCGGGTGAGGTCGGCGCCGGGAATGTCGAGCGCCACGCGAATCGTCGCCGTGACGTTGTTGTCCTCGGCGTAGCGCGCGATGGCGACGGCGCCGGAGCCATCCGCGCCCTTCGCGGCGACGGCGCGGACGCCGGCGGTCGTCTGGACCTCGGCCCGGTCGAGGACGACGCCCGTCGCCGGCTCGTCGCCGCCGGGCGCGGCGGCGCCAGGCTCCGCGGCTTCGCACACGACCTGCGTCCCCAGCGCGGCGAGCTTCGACCAGGCGTAGAAGGGATAGTAGCCCTTCATCGGCCAGAGCGTCGTGCCGTCGAAGAGGTTGTTCATCGTGCAGCCGACCCTAGCGTCGTAGAACATCAGCATGTCGAGCGGCCGCGACTGGCAGTCGATCATGGTTGCCATGACGAAGGCCGCGCCCTTCTGGTTGAAACGGCCGGACTCCGCTTCAAGCGAATAGACGAAGTCGTCCGTCCAGCCCTTCACGTAGTTCCACTCGTTGAGGATGGACTCGGCAGCGCCGAAGCCGTATTTGTCCATGAGCGCCCGGACGGCGTCGCACTTGTCGGCGATCGTCTTCGGCTCCGTGGCGTAGACGTGCCACGAGAAGAAGTCGAGCGGCGCCTGGTGGTCGCGGCAGTGGGCGAGGAAGCGTTCGCCCCAGTCGAGGCGCCCGCAGAGCGCGGGTCCGCCGATTTTCAGGCGCGGGAAGGCGGCCTTGAGGTGCTTCGCGGCCGTTTCGTAGAGTTTGAAGAACTCCTCCTCGGAGCCGCCCCAGGTGCGCGGGTTCGTGCGCCAGCGCCCGCCCGGGGCGTCGAGGTCCGGTTCGTTCCAGATTTCCCAGTATTCGATGCCAAACTGGTTCGACCATTTGATGTTGCGCGTCGTCGGCGCGGCGTCCGCGCCCCAGCCCCAGCCCTCGTTGTAGTGGCTGATGACGTGCTCGCAGACGCGCGCCCATTTGGCGTAGTCCTTCGGCGGCATCGCGCCGTATTTCTTCGGGCCGTGCTCGATGGTCTGCCCGAGGCGGAAGAAGACCTGCGTTCCGGCGCGGCGTATGTTGTCGAGGTAGTGGTCCGTGAAGACGAAGTCGTAGCTGGCGGGGTCGTTTTCGTCGGCGTCGAAGTCGGGGAAGATGGAGGAAATGTCGCAGGTGTGCGCGCCGCCGGCGACGCAGTTCACGGAATCATGCGTGCGCGCAAACGGAATGCGGGCGGCGCGGTATTCCTCGAAATTGCCGCGCAGCTGGTCTCCGCCGGGATTCTGGATGGCTGGGCCGTTGTTCACGGCGTTCATCGGTCTGACGGGTCTGATGGCGGCCGCTGGGTTGACGGAGATGTGAACGGTTTTCATCGTGGATTAGAACTTTCCCCATTGGCTGGGGTGATACCCCGCCAATGGGCGAGGCGTTGGCGCGAAGAATACAATGTGCCATGGTGTTTTTTCAAGCGGGCGTTCCGATTTTCGGCATTTTCCCACGAGAATGTCGGTTGGAAAATGCCATTTTCCCACGAAAATGCAAGTTTAAAATCGGCATTTTCCCACGAAAATGTCGGTTGAAAAGTGCCATTTTCCCACGAAAATGCAAGTTAAAAATCGGCGTTTTTCCACGAAAACGGGCGTTTCACCGCGGATGCGGACCGTCGCGGTGGGTGCGGCGCCACTGCGCGATCATTGTCTCTTGATCTTTCAACTTGGCGCCTGGCGTAAGCCGCTTGGCTTTCGCTTGGCGTTTTGCTAGACTTGAAGGCACAAACGGCAAGAGGCGCAAACATGAAAGACAACCTCAAAATCCCCTACGGCGTCGCGGACTTCAAGCGCATCCGCAACGAAGGCTACTACTACATCGACAAGACCGGCTACATCCCGCTTTTGGAGCAGGCGGGGTCGTTCCTGTTTCTCGTGCGTCCGCGCCGCTTCGGCAAGTCGCTCATGGCGAACATGCTGCGCTGCTACTACGACGTCGCCGAGAAGGACAACTTCGACAAACTTTTCGGCGACCTGGAAATCGCAAGGAACCCAACGGAGAACAGGAACCGCTACCAGGTCCTCTACCTGGATTTCTCCTGCATCATTTCCTCCCCGAACGCCACGTTGCAACAGCGCTTCGAAGAGTATCTCTGTGTTTGCCTCGACAGTTTCGCAATGCTCTACGAAAAGCATTACGGGACGGAATTCGCCGCGTCGTTGAAGGGGCTCTCCGCCCAGGCGAAATTCAGCACGGTCGTCGAAACCGCAAAGCGCATGGGATTCCCGCTCTATCTGATGCTTGACGAGTATGACAACTTCACGAACCAGATGCTCCGGGCCGAAGGCAACAAGCCGTATCGCGACATCACGCACGGAGAAGGCTTCTACAGATCCTGGTTCAAACTTTTCAAGGCGGCGTTCGACCGCATCTACATGACGGGCGTCTCGCCCGTCACGATGGACGACCTCACGAGCGGCTTCAACATCGCCTCCAACATTTCGCAGAAGTCCCAGTTCAATTCGATGCTTGGATTTTCCGAGGCCGAGTGCATTCGCATCTACACCGACTTCAAGGGCGTTGGCAAATACACCGACGGCGACCCGGCGGCGTGGGTGAAGTCCTTCAAGCCGTGGTACGACGGCTATTGCTTCTCGAAGGAGAAGGTCGGCAAGGAGAGCGTCTTCAACAGCGACATGGTTCTCTACCACCTATCGGCGCTCGTCGATTCCGGCAGCGCGCCCGAGGAAATGGTGGACCGGAACATCAAGACCGACTACGACAAGCTCACGATGATCGCGGACATCCAGCACCGGATCGACCGCGCCCGCAATCCCGAAATCGCCCCGGAGGACGATTCCGGAGCAGACGTACTGCCGATCATCGAGCAACTGGCCGCCACCAAGCAGATGGCCTTCAACCTCGTGGAGTCGTTCCCGGCCGAGCAAATCGCGAACGTCAGGAACTTCCGCTCCCTTTTCCACTACTACGGCATCCTCTCGATGGCCGGGCGCGAGCGCGGGCGCACCGTCTTCCGCATTCCGAACGCCTGCGTCGAAAAGCAGATGTTCGACTATCTGCGAGAGGCATACAAGCGCAGGCGGATCCCCGACTGGGACGAACTCGACGACCTCGCGACGGCGTTCGCCTACGACGGAGACTGGGAGCCGTATCTGCGCCACATCGCCGCGGATTTCGCCGACACGCAGCCGGTGCGCGGCTCGATCGACCGCGAGACGCGGCTTCAGGGCTACATGCAGTGCGAGTTCGGGCACCTCAACTTCTTCCTGGCGCGTCCGGAAATGGAGCTCAACCGGGGATTCTGCGACTTAGCGCTCTTCCCGGAGCGCACCTACTTCGGCGACGTCCCGCACAGCTACCTCATCGAACTCAAGATCTCGAAGGCCGACGCCACCGACGCCGAACTCGCCCAAAAATACGCCGAGGCGCTGGACCAGCTCAGGAAATACCGCGCTGACCGCTTCGTGCCGTCGCTTGCGCGCGGGACGACCCTGCACCAGATCGTCTACCAGTTCAGGGGCGACGAGATGGTCCGCGCCGAGCAGATCGCCGAGGAGCAGATGTGAGGACTGTCTGCCGCAGACTTTTCCCTTCCGGACCGAAGCGGTTTCCATGAAGGCGAAAACAATCATGTACTTTTTCCCGAAAGGGGCCACGTTCGCGCAGGAGACGCTGTTCGGCGTCAAGGCCGTGGCGAGCAAGTGCGGATGGAACTTCTTCACCGTCGAAACGGAGAGGTTGGCCGATGGTTCACTCCGCCTGGAGCGGGCCTCCCAACCCGCCGATTCGCTGCCGACCCTCGCGAAGATCCTGCAACCGGACGGCGTGATCGTCTGGCACGACGCGCTGAACGCCGCAGAAGCGGAGTCTGTCACCGGGCCGGGCGTCCCGTCGGTCTTCATCTACCCGCTTCTCCGTTCCGGCTCCGCGCACGCATCCGAGCCGTCGTCCCGGAATGCGGCGACGGGATGCGTATTCAACGATCCGGAGACCATCGCCTCCATGGCGGCGCGCGAACTTCTGCTTGCCGGATGCACCGCCTTCGCTTATGTTCCGGCGAGCATCGACGAGCCTTGGAACACCGAACGGGGCGAAGCGTTCGCGCGCGACATCGGCTTGACCGGAAAGCCTTTTTTCGCCTTCGATCCCAAGCGCGGACCGCTCGGGCGTTTTCTCTTGTCGCTACCGAAGCCGTGCGGAGTCTTCGCCGCCAACGACATCGCGGGGGAGAAGGTGCTTGACGCCTGCGCGGTGGCGGCGATTCCGGTGCCGCAGGACGTGGCGGTCGTGGGCGTGGACGATTTCGCCTACATCTGCGAGAACACGTCGCCGACGCTTTCGAGCGTCGCGCAAGACAGCCTGTCGGAGGGGCGCGCCGCAGCCGTCATGCTGGCCGAGTGGATGGAACGCCCGGACCGTCCGCCTCCGTCGCGCTACGTGGCCGCTCGCCGTCTCGTGCGGCGCGCCTCCTCCCACAACGTTCGCGACCGCCGCGTCGCGAGCGCGCTGGAGCTGATCAGGCTCCATGCCTGCGATCCGGAATTCGGCCCGCTCGACGCCGTGCGCGAAATGGACGTCAGCCGGTCGCTCGCTTGCCGACGCTTCCGCCTCGTGACTGGCAGGACCATCATCGGGGAAATCCACGCCGTTCGGATCGAACGGGCCAAGGATTTGCTCATGCAGGGCCGGCCCCCCGACATGGTGGCCGCCGATTGCGGCTACGCCTCCATCGACGACTTCCGCCGCGTGTTCCGACGCCTCGTCGGAACGACGCCGCGTAGATGGGTAATGGCCGCATATTCAAAAAACGTCCGTTTTTTGGTGTAAAAACTGTCTGAATTTGTCTTGAGGGCAGAATCCTCATGTGTTAGGATCACGCCCGAAAGCGGCGAACGTTCCGTCTTGGATGCGGGAGCCGTCGATGCAGTTACGAACACGGACACAATCATGAAGACATGTTTCAACGCCATTGCGACGGCCGTTCTGTCGGTGTGCGCCGCCCGAGCCGCAGACTACACGTGGAGTGGTTCCCCAGCCGACGCCCTGTGGAATCTCTCGTCGCCAAACTGGAATGCGGGGGAGGCGTGGGTGGACGGCAACAACGCCGTGTTCCCGGCCACCTCGTCGCAAAAGAGCATCATCATTCCAGCCGGCCGCACCGCCGCAGACGTGACGGTCGATGGAGCGGGATACACGTTCGGCGGCGCCGGCACGTTGTCGGTTTCCGGAAAGTTCACCGCCAACTTCAACTGCCGCGTGGATTGCGGATTCGCCGGCGAAAGCGTCCGGCTGGGCGGAGTGCAGAACAGTGTCGTCACCCTGACCGGCTCCGGCGCGGCGTCGGCGCAGTCGGCGACCATCCTCGAGGACGGCCCGATTTTCGCCGTGTACAAGGATTCCTGCTTCGGACCCGTGCCGGCGTCTCCGTCCGACAACGTCGTGATTTCGTCCGGCACCCCCGGACTTTTCCTCGACTGGATCCAGGAACTCGCCGCCAACCGGACGATCCGCATCGAATCCGGCGCGGGACTTCGCCTCGGGAACGCGAGGGGAGCCACGACGCCGACGGTGGTGAGGAGCCTGATCACGGGGCGTCCGGACGCCTCGCTCGGCTTCGTCACCAACGCGGCCGTGTCGCTCTGGAACTCGGGCTGGGGATGGAACGTCCACGTGTCGTTCGACCCCGGGGCCGGCCGCACGAACGACATCGGACGGCTAGATGTCGCAACCCGGCTTTCCATCTCGGGCGGCGCGACCCGCGTCGCCTCCTTCGGCGACTACAAAACCGGAGCCTCCGCCCCCCTTTACGTCCATGGCAATGGAAACTCCTACGCGGACGGCTTTGGCAACCTCGTGGTCGACGGCGGCGTCCTCCTTGCGCCGCAATCCCGGCGCTACGCGGACATCATCGCGTACGGACAGGTGACCGTGACGAACGGCGGCGTCATTTCCATGCCCGGCGTCGAATGGCTCCACGGGGACTGGTCGCCGGCCCGGTTGTCCGTATCCGGCGGCGGGGAGTTCCACGTGGGCATCCTGCGCCTGAGCCAGACGGACAAGGGGACGGAGGTGACGCTCGGGGAAGGCGGCCTCCTCTCGGCCGAACACCTGAGCCTGTGTCCTCCCGTGTACGGCTATGCGTGCCGGTTCCTGTTCGACGGCGGGCGCATCCAGTCGAGAACGGGACGCTCGGACTTCTTCCGTTCCACGACCTCCACGGCGCTCACGGAGGCGGACTGGGCCAACGTGGCCTTTGTCGTCGGCGAAAAAGGCGCCGTGCTCGACTCGACCAACGGGAACGACATTTGGTGGAGCCGTCCCCTCGCGAGCGGGACGGAGCGGGACGGCGGCGTGCTCGTCACGGCCACCGGAACCTCGCACGGCACCTTCTTCATGGCGACGAACGCCTACCATGGGGCGACCGTCGTTCGCAACGCCAAACTCCAGGCCTGTGTGGACGACGCCCTTCCGGCGGGCTCGACGCTGCGGCTCGAGGGCGGCAACGTGCAGGCCTCGACGTCCGGCTCTCCGGCTCGCGACACGGTGCAGCGGCTCGGCCGCGTCGAGGGGACGGGCGCCATTCTCTGCGGCACGGCCGTCTCCGTCTCCGGAAGCGTGGCGCCGGACGCGGGCGGAACGCTCGACCTCGCCCATTGCGCCCTGTCCGGCGACTACGAAATCCGCGGCAACGCCTCGGAATGCGGCTGCATCGCGGTCGCCGCCGACCAGGACGTCTCCGGTCTCGCGCTCAAGGCCGCGGACATGACCTCGATGGACATGGCTGCCAACGGCTCCTTCTACAAGATTCTCGACGCTCCCGACGGCTACACGGGGCGGTTTGCACTGCCGAAGGACTTTCCGTCGGACGCCTGGCGCGTCCGCTACACCGGGACCGCCGCCTATCTGGCCCCCATCCAGCCCACGGTATTCATCTTGCGCTAGGGGGCGGGCGATGGCGATGAAGCCGGAAGTCCCCGCCGCCGCCGGCATCGTCTTGACCGTCTTGTCCGCGGCGGGCGCGGTCGCGCGCGGCCCGGACTCCGCTCCGCCGCGCGTCGTCCTGGACGCGCCGGGCCATGTCGTCGTAGAAGGAGAACCGGCCGTCGCCCGCGGCGGCGTTCCGGGTGCCGTGTGGACCCTTTTGGACTGGCGCGGACGGCCGACCGGCGAAACCGGAACCTTCGACGGCGACGGGACCGCGTGCATCCCTGCTCCGCCAACGGGGTTCTACCGACTGGCGGCGCCGGATGCGGACGGGAACGGTGCGCCCCGGCGCGACTGGACCACGTTCGCCGTGGTGCCCGCCCCGGTGGAACGCCCTGCCGCGTCGGGTGCCTCGTTCTACGCCGTCGACTCGGCGCAGACCTGGTTGGCCGCCAAGGGCCTCTTCGAATGCCCCTGGAACGGCGGCGACGCCTTCCGCACCGTGAGCGACCTGCTGCGACTCGCGGGGATTCCCCATGTGCGCGAACGGATGTCCTGGGCCGCCGCCAACCCGCAGCCCGGAGTGTTCCGGTACGGCATTCCGGCATACAACGCCGAGCTCCTCCGCGCGCGCGGCATCGGCGTCGGCGAAATCTTCTCCGACACCCCGCGGCGCATGACGCGGATGCGCGAATGCCCGTTCGACCTTGCAGCTGTCTACGACTCCTGCGCCCGCATCGCCGCCGACTTCGGCGACCGCATGGAAGTCTGGGAGTGCTGGAACGAACCCGACCTCGGAATCGCTCCGGCGTGGGACGACGCGGCGGCGCTCAAGGCCGCCTATCTGGGCGCCAAGGCCGGCCACCCCCAGGCCACAGTCCTCCCGGGGGCGCTTTGCATGGGAACCGCCACCGACTACATCCGCGTCCTGTACGGTAACGACGCCGCCAAGTTCGGCGACGCCTTCAACTGGCACACCTACGCGCCTCCGTCGGAATACCCCGGGATTTTCGCGACGCTGCGCACGTTTCTCGACGGCCACGGGGCGGCCCGGCGCGCCATCTGGGTGACGGAGTGCGGCACCAATCTGGAGGGTCCCGCCAAAGACGATGGCGCCATGGCGGGCATGAAGGCCCACGCCCCCGCCCAGGAACTCGTGCTCGCGGAATTCTACCCCAAGGCCCAGATCGCCCTCCAGATGGCGGGCGTCTCGCGAGCCTACCACTTCGTGTTCTGCCCCTTCAACGAACGAGACGGGACGAAGGACTGGGGCGTCATGCGCCGCGACGGTTCCGTGAAGCCCGTCTACGCCGCGATGGCCGCCATGGTGCGGGAGCTGGGAGATGCGCGCCTCGCCGGCGAACTGCATGTCGGCGACGACGGCATCCGGGCGTATCTCTTCGACCTCCCCGACGGTTCGCAGACCGTTGCCTTCTGGTCGGTTTCGCCCGTCGATACCGCAGCCGGAAGCGCCGTGGTCGGCGCCGAACCCGACTTCGCGCGGGAAATGCGGCTCGCCCTGCCGGACGGAGCGTCCCGCTCCGGGTCGGGCTACCGAGTGTGCGATCTCTGCGGGGCGGTCTCCACGGCGACCGCTTGGAACGGCGTCCTTGCGCTCCGGGCCACGCGCTTTCCCGCCTACGCGACAGGACTCCGAGGACTCGCCGCGGATGTTCCGCCGGTCGCTCCCGGCCTCTTGGGTCCCTACGTTCCCGCAGACGATGAAGACCTCGCGGTCGTTCTCCGCGTCGATCTCGATCCGGACGATTTCGAGATCGAAAACCACCGGTCGCGCGCCCGCCTCAAAGGGGATTCCGGACGTCTTCGTCTTCAGGTGTGGAACCTCGGCGACGAGTCGAAGACCGGTCGGGTCGACATCGCCGGCGCCGTGCTCGCCGGCGTTCCGGACGTCGTTTCGCTCGGTCCGCGCGGTACGCCGCCCGCCGAATTCGACTGCGTGCTTCATCCGGATGGAGGCGACGCCGCCACGCCGACGGTGGTCCTCTCCGGCGTCTTCGGAGGAAGGCGGACCTCCCGGCTTGCCGTCCCCTTGTTGCTGGAGAGTCGGCTCTTCGCCGGCTGCACGGCCGAGCCGCTTGCCTGGAGCGACGCGGCGAACTGGACCCGGAACGACTCCGCGAGCCGGTACTCCCTCTCGTGGGAAAAGGAGGAAAAAGCCTTGCGCTTCGACGTGTCGTGGGATGACTCGGCCGTCGATCGCTGGTTCTTTCCCGTGTACACGCTTCGCCCGGGCGAAACGCTGGACGGGGCGGTGGCGATCGAGTTCGAGGTGAAAAGCGCCCAGGACAAGGTCGAGAACGACTTCGTGGCCAGCTACTGCATGCTGCTTCGGGACGATGGCCACGAACGATGGCTGGGCTGCACTCCCCCGATCGGGTCGTGGGAAAAACGCATCGCGTTCTTTGGCGGGACGGAATCCACTGCGGACGTCAAGGCGTTCCGGATCGGCGCCAACCCGAAGGGCATGCGCCTTTCCTGGTGGGTGCGGAACGTCCGGGCGCTCCGGCACCGGGACGTGCCGCCCCCCGACGAACCCGCAGCCGACGCGCCCGCGCTTGGAGCCGGCGTCAACGGGGAAAAGCCGACAACGGGCCTCCTCCACGATCTGGAAATCATGGGAAGCCCGGCGGAACGCTGAAATCGTTTCATGTCATCCCCAACGCCGCACAGGAGAATCAATGCATTTGAAGGCTCATTCGCTTGTCACCCGTGACGGACGCCGTCTGGTCTCGCGTCGCGCCGCCGATGGCGCGGAGCGCTTCGAGCTTGTGCCGGAGGCGGCGCTGCCGCCCGGAACGCCTCCGGCGCGGAAGTGGACGATCTACGTCCTCAAGGCGACCCACACCGACATCGGCCTCCACAATCCCCCCTATGTCCAGCGGCACGGGACGGTGAAGCGCATCGAGGAGGCCGCGCGGCTCATCGACGCCGACACCCGCGCCGACGACGACCCCGCCGCCTACCGCTACGTCATGGAGGGCGTCTGGTTCTGGGAAAACTACCCGATGGACCGCGGCGAGGCAGCCGCCCGCCGCATCGTCGCCGACTACATGGCCCGCGGCCGCATGGACGTGGGCGTCACGTGCGCCGGCAACCACACGCACCTTTTCTCCGCGACCGAAATCGAACGCTCCACGCTCGCGAAAAGGCGGCTTGCGGAAAAGTGGGGGATTGGCACGAAGACCTTCATCATGGCCGACAATCCGGGCATGAGCTGCTCGCTCATCGCGCCCTACGTCCGGGCGGGCATCCGCCACGGGCTTTTCCTCCCGAACCACTGGAACCCGCATCCATCGACTATCTGGAAGCGCAATCCCGCCGTCGGCGCCAACCTCTGGAATCCGGACGACATGGGAGGCGGCGCCCGCGTGGAGGTCTCCTACGATTCGCCCCTTCCAATGGTCTTCCGCTGGAAGGCGCCAAGAGGCGACGACTCCCTCCTCATCTGGTGCTCCACGGAATACGGCCACGGTCTCGACCGCATCGGATTCCAGCATGGGGCGCATCGCCCCGCGCTGGCCGATGTCGAGTCGAGAATGCCAAGCTTCCTGTCGATCCTGGAGCGCAAGTATCCCTACGACGTCTGGCTGGCCTCGCTCTACGGCGACGACGAATCGCCAAACACGCTCTTCGCCGACTTCGCCGCCGAATGGAACGCCAAGTGGGCGTGGCCCCGATTCCATACCATCGGACGACTCGACGAGCCGTTCGAGCGGCTTT